>HF992525.1 GCA_000436695.1 Prevotella sp. CAG:1185
CGGCTACGGCCGCAACACCACCCCCATGCTTCAGCACACTGCCGGACTCACGGTGTTCAGCGACGCGATAACACAGTCGAACACCACACATAAGAGCGTGCCGATGCTCATGTCGGCAGCATCAGCCGACGACCACGGCCGCATTTACCGCGAAAAAGGCATAATAACGGCATTCCGCGAGGCAGGTTTCCACACCACGTTCATATCCAACCAGCGCCCCAACCACTCGTTTATTGACATCTTCGGCAAAGAGGCTGACGAATGGAAATTTATCAAAGAGGAGTCGAAACGCAACAACATGTACGACGACGAGATGATCAAGACCGTAAACGACATCATCAACAAGAAGCGTAAAAAGGAGCTGATTGTGCTGCATACATACGGCTCTCACTTTAACTACCGCGAGCGTTACAGGCCGGACGAGGCTGTGTTCACACCCGACAACGCAAGCGAAGCCAAGGCGTCTAACCGCCAACAGCTGCTCAATGCCTACGACAACAGCATAAGAAACACCGACCATTTTCTGTCTCTCCTGATACGCGAGCTTAACCGCAGCGGCGCCATTTCGGCAATGATATATACCTCCGACCACGGCGAAAACATCTTCGACGACAGTCGCAGACTGTTTCTTCATGCCTCGCCAATACCGTCATATTATGAGCTGCACGTGCCTCTGCTGGTATGGCTGTCGCCGTCTTACAGACAAATGTTCGCCGCCGAAGCCAATGCCGTAGGCTCAAACAGCCGCAAGAGCGTTGCCACCAGCGCGTCGGTGTTCCACACAATGCTCTCGCTCGCAGGCATATCTACGCCAGTGCGCGCCGACAGTCTGTCGGTGGCGAGCTGCAGATACAAACCCGGAGAGCGCCATTATCTCAACGACCACGACCTGCCCGTGGCAATAAAAAAGATTATGAGAGACAAAGAAGACTTCGCCATGTTCAGAAAGATGCACATGAAATACTGACGACACACCGCAGGATGACTTTGGCATGTCATTAAAAGGAAATTATCAATGACCGTAAAAATATACTTCCTGCTGTTTGAAGTCAGCCAAGCTCAGTAAAGGACAACTCTTTGAAGTCAATCAAATTTAAGAAAGGACATGCACATTCTGCCTGCAGATTTTGTTTTAATAAAAACTCATCACTCATCACATTGTGGCATAACTTGCTCACTTACAGCAAGGCCGGATGTGACGAGTTGTATTTTCAACTCATCACATCCGGCTTAACAGCCGCGCAATTATTTCCATATTTCAGCATAGCCAAAAGGCTGTAACAGCATCAGACACCAACAACGGAAATACAGAAAAAGCCGGAGGACATAAAAGTTCCCCGGCTTTCTCTGATTGTTTTTATTAAGATAACGTTCCCTCAATATAATTAGAGAGAACCATTCAGCGGCGCAGCTTGCGTATAAGTTCTTGCGCCAAGCTCTTTGTCAAGCATATATATGCCGTAGCCGTTGTCTTTTATCATCTTTATATTGTCTATTATAGTCTGAGCTGTCTCCTCTTCTTCCACCTGCTCGTCGATAAACCATTTGAGCATGCTCTGTGTGGCAAAGTCGTTGTGCTCGTGTGTCAGCGCATACAGATTGTTTATCATCTCAGTAACTTTCTGCTCATGCTTCAGAGTGCTCTTGAACACGTCGAGAATAGAGTCCCATTTAACAGGAACCTCTGCTATCGGTTTCAGCTCAACACGACCGTTGCGAGAGTTTACATAATTAAAGAATATCTTGGCATGATCCTGCTCCTCCTGAAACTGCACCTCAAACCATTTTGCCATTCCGGGCTGACCTTCAGCGTGACAATATGCAGCCATTGAGAGATAGAGATATGCCGACCACATCTCTGCGTTAATCTGGGCATTAAGAGCCTCTTCAATCTTTTTGTTCAACATAAATACGACTTTTTAATAGTTTATTTTATTTCCACAAAAATACTAAAATATACACAAACGGCAAAGGCTTGTGTCATTTATTATTATTTTTTAGCACTATCACACAAGCCATAATCCGTATGTGCATCATTAGCACAATATGTGCCGCCGGAATTTACCCTTTTAAGCCCTCTATTTCAGTCGTATATGCTATAAAGCATCACGGCACCGAACAGCAGCCACAGCACATTGAGCACAATGTCTGCCATGCGCCTGTCGGGCTTTCTCTTAGTCAGTGTAAGCAGCCCCATAAGCCCCTTTGCAGCAAACAAGGCATAGACTATAGCCTCAAGCGTGGCGTTGCCCCGGTACATTGTCTCAGCCATAACAAAGAGCAGGATCACAAGGAGCGAAAAGCATCTGAACATCTCGACATACGCATTTGGCTCTTCTGCATCTTTGTCTTCTTCATTTCTTACTTTATTAACCATGCCAAGCGCTACCGTAATCACTGCCAGAATGAGAAAGAAGTAAAACGCCGACGAGTCAAACCCGACAATCAGGCCTATTGCTATCGGAAATAAAAATATCGAGTAACTGCCCAGTGCGTCTTTTGTCCTGCCGGCAGCGCAGCACAGATGTAATGGTATCATATATAATCTCCTCTTTCTTTTTTAATCATTGAATCTGAACGTAAACACATGATGCAGACCTTATGCCACGGTCTACGCCACCCGTTCGCGCCGCCATGCCTGCTTATCTATGCCGGCATTGCTATTCATGCCGGCGCATTATACAGCGACATGCAGCCAAAATGTACGCTGCGTTATCTGCTGCCGCGCATCAGCGCGACAAGATATACGGCAAGCGAGGCCACAAGCACGGCTACGGCAAGCAGCACTGCCCACAGCCATGACACATTAAGCGTAAGCTGCCAGAACTTTACGGCAGATGCCATAAACGCAACTCCCGACACCATGTCGGCTATGTCGTTGCCAAAGTCTTTCTTCTTGTGCATACTTGCCATGATAAACGCGAGCGAGCCAAGCGCCACTACTGCGCTCGCCGACACCATAAACCAATGGCCGGAGGCCAAGCCCACGGCATCTATAATGCCTATGGCCGACCCCATGCACGCAAGCAGCAGCAGTCCGTTGTAAAGCCGCCCGGCTGATTTTCTCAACATTCTGTATACAAGGGCTACGGCAGAAACCGCAAATGCCGCCAAATAGAAATACGACGAAGGCATGCCCAGCGTTACGGCCGCAACCTTTAACAGCTTGTATGCGGCAAAAAAGAACACCAGTTCCAGGCATAAGTCCATGCTGTCGTGACTAACCTTTTTACGCCGTCTTGCCACAAACGCCGCCACAGACAGCACCACGGCGACGCCAAGACCTGCGATTAAACTTAAATTGCTCATATTATGTTTCCATATTTCATTTCTGTAAACCTCTTCGTCTCCCTTATTCGATGTACGTAGCCCCAAGCGCCAATCCACCTAACAGCAGCAAAATCACATTGAACGTAATGTCTAATATGCGCCAGTCGGGCTTCCGCTTTTTAAACGTAAGCAGACCTATAACTCCTTCCGCAACAACCAAGATATAGACAATTATATAAAGCGTGTCGTTGTCATGGAACGCAAATCTTACAACTAAGAAGAATATCAATACTATAGACGAAAACCATTCGTAAAGCCTGGCAAGTGTCTTTTTATTCATAACATTTCTGTTTAATGTGTTAATAACGATTTCAGGTAAATACACTTCCGCCTGCGGTTGTGTCTACCTTTAAATTCTATTGTGCCGTTAAGTATTCCGCATTTGCATGCTCTCTTCGTCTGTCTTATTCGATGTATATTGAATAAAGCATCACTGCACTGTACAACAGCAACAGCACATTGAACACAATGTCGAATATGCGCCAGTCGGGTTTCCGCTTTTTAAAGGTAAGCAGTCCGATAATTCCAATTACTGCGAACAAGACATAGGCGATTGTATTAAACATAGTGTTGCCCCGGCACGTTAAATCTAATATCAAGAATAAGCCGAATATTAAAAGCGTAAACCATTCGTACAACTGAGCAAATCTGATTTTATTCATAATATTATCTGTTTAAGGTGTTTACACATTCTTCATAAAAAAAGCAAATCTACGAATTTATTTTCATGTTTCCTAACATTCGCGCCGTTTTCGTGCATAATTATTCTAATCCGCTACATAACGACGATGCAGCCCAGCGATACGTAGCCGCGAAAATAGTTGCCGAACGACTTTGACATTGAGTCATAATATCTTATGCCGAGACCAAGAGTCGGAACCACTTTGCCTATTTCGGTCTTAAAACACATCATGGCATCATAATAAAGATATTTCCACGGCTTGTTGTCGCACGTAACGCCCGAGCCTGCCTGAATGGCAATCAGCTTTTTAAATATGTCGTAACTGAGTTTTGCGCCGATAGTGGTATTTACATAATGGTCTTTCTCGCCATCGATTTTAAACAGAGTTACGCTCTCTTCCAAATTTAAGCCGGCGGCAAAGCGTTCGGTAAAATTATATCCTAGCGTGTAAGAAACCTCCATGTGGTTGTTTGAACTGCCGTACATCGACAAATGTGTCGACACTTCCGACCAGATGTCGTTCTTTACTTGTCCCCTTGCACATACGCAAAAGCACATTCCCAACGTCATGCCGATGATAAATATTATTCTTCTCATAACCAATGTTTTTTTATTATTAAAAATTTAACTTACAACAATTCAACATCCTATCTGCCGGCGCAGCCGATAAATCCCAAAAATAACTTTGGCAAATTCTTTTTATTTGACTTATTCTGCCTCCGTCGCTTTTGTAAAGTTATAAAACGCAAAGCCATACTGCCAAACTTTAATCAATGTTTTTTCTGAGCGCGTCACATTTCGATTTAGCATTTAAATTTCTGACTATCAACGCTGTACATATAGAAATGCAACAAATTGAAACACAAAAATGTGACGCTTTACGGCATCACCAACAAGCAAAAAACGCATAAAAACTTGCACATAACAGAATTAATCCATAACTTTGAGCATCTGAAAAGTCACAACATGAAACACATTTTGACTATAATATTTCTTATCGTAACAATCGCTGCATGCCAAAGACACAGCAATGTGTATGATTGTCTTGTAAACGCAGACAGCCTTATCGACAAAAATAAGGACAGCGCAGCAATAAGACAACTTTTGACAATCAATAAAAGCGATTTGAAAACAGATGAAGAACGGGCATACTATGGCCTGTTGCACGACATGGCAACATACAGGCTCAGGATTCCGGTTGAATCGGACTCCGGCATAACCTATAGCGTAGCATATTACAGAAAAACGGCCAACAAATATAATCTGGCAAGAGCCTTATATTATAAAGGTATGATTTCTTTTAGGAATAATAATATAAATGTTGCCTTAACTTGTCTGAAAGAAGCCGAACATCTTGCGGTAAAAGTAAATGATGCAAAATTATTAAGCAAGATTTATGCCAATCTTGGCGCAATAAATACTTATATTAGCAATCAAAACACGGCTCTACATTATGAAAAGAAAGCACTGGCGCTTGCCGAAAAGCGCAAAGACTGGGCTTTGACTTGCCTGATTTTGGATAAAATTGGAAATATTTGCACTTCACTTAATATGCTTGACAGTGGTGCATATTATACAGAAAAATCAATACCTCTTGTTAAATATTTAAGAGAGGAAGAAAAAGTTGATGTTCTTACAGACATCAGTGCCGAATTCTCTAACCAGGGGAAATTGAGCAAAGCAGAGAAATACGCTAAAATGTCTTTATCAATAAAGCCCACATCATACGCTTACTTTATTCTTGGCAACATATATATTGAACAAGGAAAAGAGAGCGAAGCGTTTGAATTGTGGAACAGGGCAATGAGCAAAGGCAGCCCGATAGTGAGGGCAGAAGTTATGTCGTGGATGGCAGACGTTAAAAAAGAACAGGGAGAATATCGCGAGGCTGCCGAACTGATAGAAAAGTCGAAGGCGATGAAAGACAGCATTGAGCAAAGCAAAAACACGGAAAAGATGCTGAGCCTGCAAAACGAAATAGACAAGGCGGAGGCCGCGCGGCAGGCCGACATGAAGCTGAAGACGGCGGCTGCGGCGGCAACTGTGGCAGTGGCGGCACTCGCGCTGCTGCTGGTGATTCACCGAAGAAAGATAAACCGAAGCAAAAAACGGCTCGGCGAGATTGAGCGGCTAACCGACAGATACAGAAAGGAGATAGACGAGCTGAGCCTGTCGAAAGATGAGAACGAGAGAAAGATTGGCAGCCTGAGCCGCAAGCTCGACACGCTCAGGGAGCAGAGAGCGGCAATAATAGGACTGGGACAAAGGCGATATGAGGAGATTATAGGCGGAGGAAACACGGCCGAATGGAAGAAAGCCGACTTTGAGGCAGCCGTTGAATACGGCCGCACGCTGATGCCCGAAGACATAGCCGCCATAGAGAAAAGCCACAGACGGCTGACGCCATACAACACGTTTTTCCTTATGCTGCCCCTCGCCGGCCTATCCGACAGCGACATTCAGCGGGCCATGAACATGACGGCGGGCGCCGTAAGGACGATGAAATACAGGTTGAGGAAAAGCCCCCTCAACTCCCCCCGTGGGGGAGCTTAGGTTTGCCTTGAGGGTGTAGGCATTTGTTGTTGTTTTTCAACGCAAAGGCTATGCGTTGAGGAGCATAAGTTTGCCGTGACGACGATTACTTTCGACGTGCCTGTTTTTTACGAAAAACTACGGACTGACCAAACAAAAAAGGCTACAGCCGAAATGAAAACTTTTTGATTTTGACGCTCTCAGAATCGCGTTTTTTCGCGTCGCGCCTGCTTTTTACTGAAAAATGCCGAAAATTCAGCCTTTTGCATAACTACCTGACATCACGGCACTTACGCCATAAGCAAGGCGAAAGAGCAACTGTTAAAAAAACTAACTCGGCCACTTACGGTGCAAAAACGATAGGTTTAGCCACATAAAGTGGCACGTTTCACACCTCCAAACAGCCGTTTCAGGCAGCTAAAACGGCATGTTTAGGCACAAAAAAGCGATGATAAAGTAAACGGATGTTAAACAGAACGGCAATAAAGCCCAGTCTGTTTAACATCCGTTATATTTTTATTTTCTATTTCAAAGAAAACTCCGTACACATATTTTGTAAAGAGTTTTCAGCAACAATTCATGATTTTCGTTTGGACATGCTGCATATCAGTAATTGCGTATAATGACATCAAGGTGTCAATTTCTATTCATCACACTTTCTGCCAGTAAATAAACTCGTGTGCCAAGTGTCTGCGGCCAGCGGTCTGCGGGATTTTTATCTAACAGCCTTGCACGTTCTATCGCCACTTCCACGTGCTCTATTAAGGTTAAGACATCGTATGCCGATTCATGATAAGAACCCATCTTCTGGCGCAATAGTACCTTCAAATACGGATTACTGCTCTTCGACTTACGTCGGTTTTCCATCCATAATAGCTGCTCTTCAGGTGTCAATGATGAGACATCCACCAAATGCAATAAGAGCCACAGCTCAAAACAAGGATTGCTTAAAGCCATGTGCATGGATACATCCTGCATACATTCTGTGGCTACACGAGACAGCATTGCCTCTGTCCAATGGTCTTTATCCGTTACTAACCAAAGCTCGTCATCAGCCTCCAACTCATACTGGCATTTGTATTCATTAAGCTGTTCAAGCACATGCTCCGGACTTGAATTGTTCTTCTCGTCCTCACTCCTCTTTAATATATGCGCATGTACGCGGGGATTGGTATATTCCTTTGCCAATGCCTTGAAATATATCCGCTCCGTATCTTTGCCCTCGGAGGCTATGACTATCAGACGGGCGTCGCGAAAAGCCTCACGGCGCTCACGTATCAAACTATTCCTGTTTCGCATCGTCCCAATGAATATTATCTAATTCGCCAAAGAATGGAATCGCCCCATAGCGACCATTCAGATAACCTTTCTGCACATTCTTCCTCGGCTTGTATTCGCAGAGCGAAGACAAATGGCTTTCTCCGTTTTTATCTTTCTCAACGAACCATACTTCATCCTGACGGATAGGAGCCGTAGAAAGCAGACTTGACTCATGAGTGGTGCATATCAGCTGCATTTGCGAATCGCTTCGGAGCAAGCTGTTGTACATCTCCAACAATTTCAATGTCAGCATAGGGTGTAAGCTCCTGTCAACTTCATCAATCAGATAGACGGCATCATTGGCATGCATATCAATAAGCATTGGTATAAAGTCGAATAGACGTGATGTGCCGTCAGACTCTTCAAACATTTCGAATATATAATCCGAACTGCTGCCTTCTTTCTTGTGGATGGTTTTCAGTTCGTGCCACTTCAAATTCTTTGACTTGTCTTTTTCTGCAAAGATAAAACGATTCTCATTGTGAATAACCACACCCGTATTGGTGTCTTTGCCCGCAAGACTTTCCTCTATTTTCTGCCTGATTTCGTCGGGAATGCCTAATTCTTCGGGCTTAGACTCTACGCGACAAATGTCAGAGATGCCGGTACCGAAATATTCAAGCAGTCTACGCATCATGACTTTAAACTGATTGTCGCTCACAACCCGGAACGGGAAGTCAGTCCGATGCGTCTTCGGAAATATGATATTCAGATTCTCAAACCACTTTCGTGCCAACTTGACAGCATCAATTCCTTTTCCGTTGCGTTCAATATATTCATTTAGAAAAGTACCTTTCGTTGGCGTACCGTCAATCAAGTATTTTAAGAATTGCCCGCCCTCTTCTTTCATAAACTGAGGCGCAATAACATTATCCCAATCGTTGCCGGAACGTTTGCGCTCAAAAATCATAGTGTCATTCCGGCTACCGGTCTTATACAGCCATTCCTCCAGCAAGCCTCCCTTTGAGAACGCCACACCATAAGCTAAAAACTGGTCATCCACTTTAAATTCAAGTTCAATGCTCGAACGCTCCTGCGGATTATCCGTCATCTTAAAATAGTTGTACTTAAAGTTGCTCCAGCCATTAAGAGCAAATGCTTTGATAATGGCCAAACACTTTATGATGTTAGACTTTCCCGAAGCATTGGCTCCATATATTAATCCCATGCGAAGCACCGAAATGTCATCACGTTTATTTGCGCGTGACACATGCAGCGGCAAAAGGTCGCTCTTGCTGGCTGTAAACAATATGCGTGTTTCCTTATTAAAGGAGTATATATTTTCAAATTTTGCAGATAACAACATAAGATAACATCAAATATTTCGTAAATAATTTACGTACAAAGATAATAAAAATATATCAAAGCATGTCGCAACATTAGAATATAAATACAATAAATTGACATAATTTCACTACTACGTTACTTTACCGTCATATTACAATAATTATATATAATATATTCGACATCAGCATAAATCTTGCGGAAACAGAAGCGCGCTATGTCATGCTTGCCAAGCTCTTATGACTGAAATGGTTTGTGTGGCTGTAACATTCACAAAGCCGAGGCAGATACCGATACATTGAATTTTTAAGGGTACACATGATAATTATGGCGACAAAATATTCATATTGAATATGCCATGTTTATGTCTGTCAGGTAGCAGCGCCACCCATTTTAATCAATATGTAACATAAAATTATTTATTTAACCTGAAATTAATGCCGAAGTAAGAAATTATTTTCGTAACTTCGCACAGAAAGGCAATGCCGTGCGGACATTGCCGCAAAATTGAGGATACAACAAAGACATATTACACAAGCTGAACCTACGGGCAGATGCACGCACGGACACAAGCTGACATTACATAAAAAACACAAGATTATGGGAAAAGGAAAAAAATCGGCAAAGAGGCTTACAAAGAAGAAAATTGCGGACATGCTGCAAAACCTGTTTATGCAGAATGCCGACAAGACGCTAAGCTTTAAATACATATTCAAGGCGCTCAACCTTAACACGCATCCGGCAAAGATGCTGGCAGTGGACGTGATGGAAGAGATGGCATGGGACGACTTTCTGAGCAAGGTGAGCGACAACTCGTACAAGCTGAACACCAAGGGACAGGTGCAGGAAGGACGCTTCATACGCAAGGCTAACGGCAAGAACAGCTTTGTGCCCGACGACGGCGGCAAGCCTGTGTTTGTTGCCGAGCGCAACTCGCTCTATGCCCTGACGGGCGACCGCGTCAAGGTTACGTTCCTCGCGCGCAGGGAGAAGCACATCAAGGAGGCCATGGTGACAGAGATTCTGGAGCGCGCGCACGACACGTTCGTGGGCAAGCTGAGAGTGGAAAAAGACTTTGCCTTCCTTGTGTCTAACAGCAATATCTTTGTTCACGACGTAATAATACCAAAAAACAAGCTGAAGGGCGGCAAGACCAACGACAAGGCGCTGGTGAAGGTTACTAAATGGCCTGACGACGACAACAAGAACATCATTGGCGAGGTGGTTGACATACTGGGCGAGACCGGCGACAACGACGTTGAGATGAACGCCATACTGGCTCAATACGGTCTGCCGTATAAATATCCGAAGAGAGTGGAGGACGCTGCCGACAAGATAAGCGCCGAGATAACCGAGGAGGACTATAAGGAGCGCGAGGACTTCCGCGACGTAACCACGTTCACCATCGACCCGAAAGACGCCAAGGACTTCGACGACGCCCTGTCCATACGCCAGCTTGGCAAGGATCTGTGGGAGGTAGGCGTACACATTGCCGACGTGTCTCACTATGTTACCGAAGGCTCCATAATAGACAAGGAGGCGCAGAAGCGCGCCACGAGCGTTTATCTCGTAGACCGCACCATACCGATGCTGCCCGAACGCCTGTGCAACTTTATATGCTCGCTGCGCCCGGATGAGGAGAAGCTGGCTTACAGCGTGGTGTTCAACCTCAACGCCGAAGCCGAGGTGAAGGGCTGGCGACTGGTTCACACCGTGATAAAGAGCAACCGCCGCTTTGCTTATGAGGAGGTGCAGCAGATACTTGAATACAACGGAGTGGTGGAAGGCACGGGCGAGCCCGCACCGCCTGCCGGCAAGGACGGATACAAGGGCGAGCTGGCAACGGAGCTGATAACGCTCGACATGCTGGCAAAGAAGCTGCGCAAGGCGAGATTCAAGAACGGCGCCGTGAAGTTTGACCGCGAGGAGTTGCACTTCGACGTCGACGAGAAAGGCAAGCCCATACGCTGCTACTTCAAGAAGTCGAAAGACGCCAACAAGCTCATAGAGGAGTTTATGCTGCTGGCCAACCGCACCGTGGCCGAGAGCGTGGGCAAGGTGAAGAAGGGACAGAAGGCAAAGACTCTGCCCTACCGTATACACGACGTGCCCGACCCGACAAAGCTGGAGCGCCTGCGCGAGTTTATCGTGAAGTTCGGCTACAAGCTTAAGACCGAAGGCACCAAAGGCGAAATATCACGCAGCCTCAACAGACTGATGGACGACTGCAACGGCAAGCGTGAGCAGAACGTGATAGAGAGCGTTGCGCTGAGGGCTATGATGAAGGCTAAATACAGCGTGCACAACATAGGCCACTATGGACTGGCTTTTGAATATTACACCCACTTCACAAGTCCTATTCGCCGCTATCCCGACACCATGGTTCACCGCCTGCTCACACGCTATCAGAACGGCGGACGCAGCGCCAACAAGGAATATTATGAGGAGCTGTGCGAACACTCGAGCGACATGGAGCAGATAGCACAGAACGCCGAGCGCGACTCTATAAAGTATAAGATGGTTGAGTTTATGGCCGACAAGATAGGCAACGAATATCCTGCCCACATCAGCGGCATAACGTCTTACGGCATTTACTGCGAGATAGACGAGAACCACTGCGAGGGCATGGTGCCAATGCACGACTTGGACGACGACTACTACGACTTTGACGAGCGCAACTATTGTCTCGTAGGTCGCCGTCATCACAACAAATATCAGCTGGGCGACCCGGTTAAAATCAAGGTGGCACGCGCCAACGTTGAGAAGCGTCAGCTCGACTTCACTCTGGCTGAAGACAAATAAGCCGAAGATACAAAAATACCGGCATGAGAGCCTTTTGTCGCTCTCATGCCGGAAGATAAGAATACCCGGAGAAACATTAACAACAAGATAAACCTGAAATGTCAATACACTACACACGCAGCGAGGCTCTGCTCAACACGTGGTCGCACGCCGCCGGCATACTGCTCGGTGCCGTAACGGGCACGCTGCTATTAATGATGTGCGCCGGCAGCGACAACAGCTGGGCAGGCACAGGCGTGGTGCTATATCTGGCAGGCATGCTCGCGTCGTACATAGCGTCTACCATATATCACGCCATGCCCGAACGCTACGGCCGCGCAAAGGAACGGCTCAGAAAGCTCGACCATGCCGCCATCTACTGGCACATAGCCGGCAGCTACTCGCCGCTGACGCTCATCGCCCTGCGGCAGGAAGGCCTGTGGGGCTGGGGACTGTTTGTGTTTATATGGTCGTGCGCGCTGGCAGGCACCGTTATGAGTTTCAGGCGGCTCAGAGAGCACAGCAACATAGAGACGATGTGCTACATAGGCATGGGCCTCAGCGTGCTTGTGGCATTCAAGCCGCTTATTGACAACGTTAGTTCCGCCGCCGTATGGTGGATTGTGGCCGAGGGCGTGTTCTACATCACAGGCGCCCTGTTCTACAGCCTCAACAAGCGCCGCTACATGCACAGCGTATTCCATTTTTTCGTCCTCGCCGGCTCCGTTTGCCACATCATCGCCGTATGGGACGTGCTCATGCAGTATGTGTGAATGTGGACGGAAATATAACAACGCATAACGGATAATAACCGTGAAATGTTGCCGTATAAGAGTTTTTATTGCAGTCAGGAATGACGGCAAGGATATAAAAACAGACATAAAAAGACAATCCCTCCGCATTGTTTAAACAGATAAAACCATGCAGAAGGATTGTTCAACCCAAATCGGGAGTCAGAATTCAGCCGCGATAATACATAAAACAGATAAGACTATACGCGGTCTGATGAAAGCCATTTAGGCTTAATAATGTATCAAACAATCAGACTTTCAGCCTGAATGGGCACACTTTCGCTTTTACTTACGGCTATTTAAGACGTATATCAAAGCTGTTGTCAGGTGCGCCGCTACTAAAATACTTTATCAGAAGGCATATATTTTTCAAACTGTCGAGCAGCTTATTGTTTTCTGTTTTCTTGCCTTCAAACGAGCGTAGCATCGCCTCATACTGACTGATGCGCCACTGCGGTATTTGTCTTAGAGCAAGCGAACCTGCGAAATGAAGGCGATAAAGGTCGGTAACGAGGTCAAGTCCCGTCCATGCTGCCGGCTGTTCCGGGCTTTCTTTCACCCCTGCCATGCCCATAAGTTGCGAGCCGTTCATGCTGACAATGCTGTCGCCCACCACAGAAGGAAGCTCACGCTCAACATATCTCGACGCCACAAGCGCCCTGAAGTGCATGTCGCAGAATGAAGGATAATCGCCTGAATACAGAATATCGGTGTTCCATGTCTCTGTTCCTGAGGCTATGTCGTGCTTGTATTCGCTAAAATAACGTGGCCAAAGGCTGCGGAATTTAGGCACAGAATCGAGCACTACGGTCTGCACACGGCAAAGGCTGTCGCCGCATACGGTGAGAATCTTATATGCAGGCATATATGCCGAAACCGAAGGCACCTGTATGTTATACATCACATGTCCTTGTCCGTCGTCAGCCACAGCAGTGTTGTTCTGATGAAGATGTCCGGCAAAATGAATCTTTATGCCGGCCTTCAGCAAGGCGTCGGTGAGTTCGCGCGGAGGATTGCGGTGCATATTGAAAGCCTTGTCGCCTGCCCAGCGGCTTATTACAGAGTCGGCTCCGTTGTGGAATCCGGCAGCAGGATAATGGCAGAAAGCCACAAGCACCTTGCCGTGGCGCCGTGCTTCTTCGGCCACTTTGCCAATCCATTTAATCAGAAACTGCTTATGCTTCCATGTATTGGCGTAACCCGTTGACGTACCGCTGTATGCGGTCTTGCCGTCTCTGTTGGCGACAGGAAGATACACGCCGCCGTCGATAGCCAGCAACCACACACCCTTAACAGGTTCAACCACATAGCTCGCGTCCTGAGCCTTCAACGTGTCGCACAGCACATAACGGCGCTTGGCAGCAGCACTCTCTGCCACGGCCTTGCCGAAGGTATAACCGTCATAATCATAGTCGGAGAACGGAGTAGCCCAATACAGATACGACTTGTCGGGCGAAAAGCCGTAGGCTGCATACTGAGCCATTATCTCATCATAGCCGCAACAATGCAGAAGAGTATCTACCTTTACAGCCTTGACACCGCTACCAGCGGCAACATCTGCCGAAGACGCTATCGCCATGCAACTGCCGTCGGCGGCAAGAAAATTGCCGTCAACGCAGTCTTCACCATAAGGTCTTGAAGGGTCATGATTGCCTGTGGTTACAAAAAACTTCATGCCATAGCGTGAGGCATAGCTATCAAGGATATCTCTAACCGTTCGCACATTCACCGTCTGTCCATTGTCCGTAAGGTCGCCGGGCAGCACTACGAGCTTAATGCCGCGACGAACGGCATCATCAAGAGCAGCCCTGAACGCAAAGATATTCTCGTTGAAGAGTCGTGTTGACTTCAGTTCCGAGGCCAACGAGCGCACAAGCTCCGGATGACTGTCCACCGTCTGAACGTGAGGATCGGCAATGAAGGCGATTTTCAGATTGGTGTCTGTGCGACAGAAAGCCTCAGCAGCATTCTCAACACACCAGTCTATACCGAGCGGATTGTTGCTCATCTTCCATATCAGCGGCAATCTGTCATTGTCGATTATCCACATCTCGCAACCCTCCACACGGTCTTTTACATGCAGCGAGCCTATGCCAAGTCCGCATGAGATGCTGTCAGTAAGCTCATAAAGAGTGTTTCCGTAAGTCATGCGGCCTGTTGAGCGAAGACTTCTCAATGCCTCACGCGAAATCATAAAGGCCGTCTGAGATGCCGGAACATTTATGGTTCTATTCAGCGCAGGCTGCATAAAGCACAGAGAACTGCCCCGCTCCACCGACTCACGCCCCATATAATAAGCACCGCCAAAGGTTATTCCATGGCGCTGCATAGCCCAGCGAAGACATACAGAGTCGGCATAAGCCGATGCCTTTATACGGAAACTGCGCGTCTGTCCGTAAAGAAAGAACCTGAACGTGAGCGTATCGGGCGAGAATATTCCGGCAGCGTTGACCTCTGCCACGCAGCCTGTCATCATCAGGAACAATATTATAAAATATGTTTTCAGTTTCATTTGTTCGTATTATTATCGGGTAATAATTGTTTTCCCCACTCACCCGGCTTGCTTCCCATATATAGAGTGAGCCTTCCTCCTGCCACGATGTCGGCATGGCGTATGGCAGAATATGGGTATGGCTTGCCGTTAAGCGTCGCTTTCTGTATATATTTGTTGCGTGCCGAAAGGCCTTTTGTCTCAACAACAAACTCCACTCCCGGCTGCGGTCTCAACGTAACATAGCGCAGCAGCGGCGTATTAATCAGATAATAGTCCTGCCCTGCGTTAGGATAGAAGCCCATCATGTGGAACGCGAGCCATGAAGACATTGCGCCCGAATCATCATTTCCGGGCAGACCCACAGGGCCGTCATTATAACTGTCGGCTATTATCTTGTGTATGCGGTCAGAGCTTCGCCACGGTTTGCCAAGCCAATGATACAGACAAGGCGTGAGGAACGACGGCTCATTGTTCACATTGAAATAACCGCGGTCGAAGAAACGGTCGAGACGGCGCTCAAAGGCAGCGGCACCACCGCACATATCTATCAAGCCCGTAACATCGTGAGGTATGCTCAGCGAATATTCCCACGATATACCTTCATAGAAGAACGTGTTCCACCAAGGTGTGTACCATGGTCCTTCCATGGTTACAGGTGTATATCTGAACTTAGGATGCTGCAACATTGAGCGGCCAAACGGAACGGAATCGAGCCAGTTGCCTTCGGCATCGCGTGGCATTATAAATCCTTTCACACCATCATGAACATAATCAGCGCGCCAAAGATTCTTCCAGTTTTCCGACTGCTTCATATACTTTCTGTACAAGCTGTCGCGTCCCAGTCCCTTTGCCACCTGTGCAATGGCATAATCGCAGTAAGAGTATTCAATGGTGCGGTTGCCGGCACGTGCAATGCCATAAGGAATATAGCCAAGCTGAAGATAAGGAACCAGTCCGCCACGTCCTTCAGCCTCTTCATTTCCTCCGGGAGGCATTGTCGCATCTTTCAGCATGGCGTCAAGCCCCAGTTTATAGTCAATGCCTTTAAGATGCTTAACAAAAGCGTCGGCAATCACTATCTCGGCATTTGATCCTCCCTGAGTGCGGCCGTTACAGTTGCCGCTGCGTGCGTCGGGCATATAGCCGTCGCGCTTATATATGTCAATGAGAGAGCGAACTATGTCTGCCTGCCGGTCGGCATCAATGAGGGTTATCAATGGTGAAGACGAGCGGTAAGTGTCCCAAATGGCATAAAAGTCGTCATAATATGGCTCTGAGTCTGTCCACAGAGGATTCTCGCCCGTGCGGTCTACAGGCATCAGCATTGTGTGGTATAATGCCGTATAGAACATCCGCTTATAAGTATCCGTTGTAGAAGGATCAATCTCTATGCGGTGAAAGAGTTTCTCCCACTGATACACCAGTTGGGCGCGCACATCATCAAACGACTTGTCGCCGATGTCGCTCAGGCAGTTCTGGCGTGCTTTCTGTGAACTGATGAACGATATTCCTACTTTCAGACAAACCGTTGTATCGCCCGGAGCAAAACTCAGCAGCGTGCCTGTCTTCTGTCCCGAATCATATTGGGCAGTGAGAGTGCTTATGCTGTCGGCCTTCCATGTGCGGGTATCAGCAAAAGGCTTGTCAGCAACAGCATAAAAATACACCGTGTAGGCACGGCCGTTGTTCCATCCGCCGCGTATGCGGCTGTAGCCTTCAACCTCGTTAGACGACAATATGCGTATCTCAGACCCAACAAACTGCTGTGCCTCACGTGCATCGGGCACAGGACTCTCGCCGAGGAAGAAGCCTGCATCAATGAGCAGATTCTTTCTTGATGCCGAAGGATATGTAAACTTATAGAACGATGCACGGCGGGCTGTGGTTATCTCGGTCTTTATTCCCGAGCCGCTCATCGTGGCCGAATAATATCCAAGCTTTATCGTCTCTGATGAGCGATGGTCAGGATGCGACGTTCCTTTAAGTTCGCCGCTGAACGGCATTACAAGTATGTTGCCGTATTTTGGACCGCCGCCAGTTCCGCTGACATGCACCTGCGCAAAGCCGTTAACCTGTTCAGGCATTGGCAGCCATCCGCTGTTGGGATTGACAGTACAGTCGGGCGAGGGCTTAACCATGCCGAAGGGCCACGACGGACCAATGAACACGCGGCCCAGTCCTTCTGAACCTATGCGCGGGTCGACATACTGCGACAATGGCGAACGCTTTATGCGCTCATCCTCCTGCATTGAAGAGATAATCTTGCGGAACAGTTCAGGCCTGTCAAGATTAACCATGTCCGGACGATTCTTTATCGCCTCAAGATAATCAGCCTCGCCCGAACCCTGTATAGCAGCCATAATCTTTATTCCGTGACTGTGACAATAGCGGCGAAGCTCTTCGGTTATATTGCCCGGCGACACCTCAACATAAGACGGCCTGCACATGCGCATCCACCGCTTTATGCCGTCTATATCAGACACGTTGACCTTGACACGCATTTCGGGAGCTATTCTTACAAACTCCTTGAGCATAGCAGTATCGCCAAACCAGAAGAAACTGTTGGAAGCAAAGCCTTTCTCGCGTACCAACCTTACAAGACTTGCAACAGAAGTGCCTGTCTTGACATCAAAAAACACATTTGCCTTACCGCGCAGAGAGTCGAGCATCTCGGCTATACGCGGAACATGTGTGCCGGCAAACTCGGTACCAAACCATGAACCGGCGTCAAGCCGGTCGATGTCGGCAGACATCATGTCGGCTACCAGTCCGCGGCCGTTGGTCGTGCGGTTAAGCGAAGGGTCGTGCATGTTATAAAGCACTCCGTCCTTGCTCGGGCGCACGTCCACCTCAATCCATGTTGCCCCATTGTCAAGAGCAGCATAAGCCGATGCCACGGTGTTTTCAGGCGCCAGCCAGTTGGCTCCGCGATGAACAACAACCTCTATGTTATTATCCGCAACGCGGCCATTGTCGAATGCGACAATGGCCACGAAAGGTAACAACATATATATCGTCAGAACAAGAATCCTAAACATATATCTCATTTATTTTCTTATTTTGTATAACCTTCATTCTGACTCCAGTTAGTGTTAGTGTTGAGAACAGATGTAGGAATAGGGAATATACGACGGAATTTCTCATTGAATCCTTCCGGATAAAGATAACGGAATCCCCAGTTGTCCTCAAACTTACCATAACGTATAAGGTCGTTGCGGCGCCAGCCTTCATCTGCAAACTCGCGTGCGCGCTCATCAAGCAGTTCGTCGAGAGTCGGGTCGGCAGTAACCAAAGGAGCGTGTACATAGGTGCGAATCTGGTTCATAAGACTCATAGGTGTGTCGCCCAGTGTAGCCTTTCCGCCGCGCAGTATGGCCTCAGCCTTCATAAGGATGATGTCGGCATAGCGGAATATCGGCATGTCGTTGCTCTGATTGTGGCCTTCAGATGCCGTAGCATTTACATCAGGATAGAATTTGATTGAACGTGCTCCTGCGGCGCGGCCTTTCTGATCGTTGCCCACATCGAGAGTTGACTCTCCGTTAGGACGAAGCGGAATGTCGAGCGTATAATCCATCTGCCAAGATATAGGCTCGTCCTTGTCGGCTGCCGTATAGTCCTGGTCATAACCGTTCTTAGTGGTCTCTATTATGAACGGACGGTTTGTGCGCTTATAATTTTCCCAATAATACTGCTTGCCGTAAAGATACTGCTCGTTGCGGTTGTCGCCCGGAAGATTAAACTTCTCGACAAACTCTCGCGGACAGCGCAGGTTTCCGGCAGGACCTGACGGGGCAACACCAAACTGGTCTTTACCGCTGCGGCTCTTCCAGAAACGTGCATGAACCATGCCCTGTAGCGTCTCGCGGTCGAAAGGCATAACGAACACAAAGTCTTTTATCTGCGAACCGTTGTCGGGACGGAACTTAACCATAAAACTGTCGGTAAGCGCATAGTTGCCTGAAAGGATTATGCTGTCGCACATGGCTATACAGTCGTCAATCTTCGGATTGGCTGTTTCGGGAGTATAGTCGGCCACATTGTCGGCTGTGTAGACATTCCAGTTAAGATACAGTTTTGCCAACAGAGCCTCAGCCATATATTTGGTAGCTTTGCCGTAAGTGGCTTCAGACACTTCGCTCGGCAGATAATCCTTAATGGCCTTAAGCTCGCTCTCGATAAAGCGGCAAACATCGGCGCGCTTGCTGCGGTCGGGATGAGCAGAGGCGTCATCGCCCATTATTGGCACATCGCCGAAGTTGTCCATCAACAGGAAATGATAGTAGGCTCTCATGGCGCGTACAGGAGCCATGTCGCTCTCGCTCATGCCGTCGAGCATCTTTATGGTCTTGTTACATGTGGTGATGCCTGTCATGGCTCCGTCCCACATTGTGCTGAGCATGCCGTTGTCAGCGTTCCAGTCATGAACGGTCATCTGGCGGTAAACACCTCCGTCGTAATAGTCAGAACCCATAGACACGCCCACAGCCTCGTCCGTTGACAGCGTCTGTGCCATCCAGTGCTGGCGGCCCATTGCCGTGCGGTAAGGATTGTATATCTCAGACGTTACGGCCTCGATTGCTTCCGGAGTGTTAGGCACTTCGGTATATTGCGACTTGACATCAACGTCAAGGTCGGTACATCCTGCTGCTGCCATTGCTGCAGCGCATGCAAATATTATTGTTTTTATATTTAATCTGTTCATCTTCTTAATGTGATATGTCGTTAATTTTAGAAATTTAGGTTTACTCCAAGCATGAATGTACGTGTGCGCGGATATGTGTAGCGGTTGTCTATGCCAGGGGTAAGTCCGCCGAGGTTAACCTCCGGGTCAAGGCCTGAATAGCCAGTTATTGTAAATACGTTGTTGCATGTTGCCGTCACCTTAAGGTTGCTTATCCACTTGCCTATGTTGCCAAAGTCGTAGCTCAGCGATAGAGACGAGAGTCTGAAGTAGCTTCCGTCCTCAAGATAGCGGTCAGAGAGGAAGTGAGAGTTGAAGTCGCTTGCGATGTTTTCCTCCGGGAAACTTGATATCCAGTTGCGTATGCCGGCATCGGCGATATTAGACAGACGGGCTTTAGTGCCGTTCATTATCTTGTTGCCGAAAGTGCCCTGGAAGAATGCCGTGAGCGAGAAGCGCTTATATGTCAGCGTGTTGTTCCATCCGAGTGTCAGCTTAGGCTGTGCGCTGCCCGTGCATGCGCGGTCGCTCTGTGTGGGCGACGTTGTTGTCTCGCCTGTGCGCTCGCCGGTTTCGGGGTCGTGAACATAGTAAACTGACACGCCCTCGTCGTTATATCCTGCCCACTCCCATGTGTAGAACTGTCCTATAGGATGACCTTCCATTATTCTCTGCTGATAGCAGTTGCTCTGTCCTGCTCCGCCGAGGTCGGCCATGTCGATGTAGTCAACTGAGAACTCGCGGTTAGAAAGTTTCTCAACAACGTTCTTGTTGTGCGAAAGATTGAGTGATGTAGACCATGTGAAGTCTTTTGTCTGTACCGGCACAGCGTTGATGGTAATCTCTATACCCTTGTTGCTTATTTCGCCTACGTTGGCTGTGAGATAGTTGTAAAGATATTCAGTTGTAGAAACTGGATAGTCATAGATAAGATCCTTTGTGCGCTTGTCGTAATATTCGATGGTACCAGTCAGTCGGTTGTTGAAGAATCCGAAGTCGATACCTACGTTGAACATACTTGTACGCTCCCATTTAAGGTCGGGGTTGGCGTTGCGCGTAGCACCTATTGTATGAACTTCCTCGCCCTTGCTGTTGGTGAACCAGCCCGTTACGCCATAAACCTGACGGGCGGTGAAGGCGTCGAATCCTAAAGAGTTGCCGCTCACACCATAGCCGATACGGAATTTGAGGTCGTCGAATATGTTGAGCTTCTTGATAAACTCTTCCTCTGACAGGCGCCATGCTGCTGACACTGACGGGAATGTTGCCCAGCGGTTGTTTGCACCGAAGGCAGAAGAACCGTCACGGCGTACTGTTGCCTGAAAGAGGTATTTGCTGTTGTATGAATAGTTGGCACGTGCGTAGAACGAAATCATGCGCAGGGTTGACAGATTGTAGTTGCCGAGTCCGTCAACTGTTCTGTCAAGGAAGTTGGCCATGCCAAGGTTGTGGTATGTAAGGTCATCGCTGTAGAATCCGTATGCTCGCAGCTGGAATCCGTCGTTGTCGTTGTCCTCCTGCCATGAGTAACCTGCCATAAGTCCGAGCTTGTGGCCGCCCTTGAAAGTCTTGTCATAGTTGAGATATGTCTCAAGCACCTTGCTCTCGTTCTCAACGCTTGAGCGCTGTGCGCGTCCGTTCATGCCAGAAGCGAGGAGAGAGTTTGACGAGAAGTAGAGGTTGTTGTTCACCTGCTCGTTCTCGTAAGATATCATGAGGTTGTATTTCAGTCCCTTAAGTATCTCGAATCCTGCTTTTGCCGTGCCCTGTATGCGCTTCGACTTGGTGTAGTCGATGTTCTCGTTGATAAGAGCAACAGGGTTATAATATTGTGTGCGTGATGAATGTTCAAACCAGCTTCCGTCTTCGTTCTTCACCGGCGAGAACGGCAGATAATAGTTCATGGCATCATAAACAGAAGCGCCGTCGCTATAGTCGGGCACCTGATTCTGCTCTGTTATGCTCGCATTGATGTTGAACGAAAGGTCGAGGCGGTTGTTAAGGGCCTTGGTACCGAGGAACGCGCGTCCGTTATAGCGCTGCAGGTCGGTGCCCTTAATCACTCCGTCGTTGCTGAAATAGTTAAGGCTTACGCTATATGATGTGTTGCCTGCTCCTCCGCTTATCGCCAGGTTATGGTTGTGAGATATACCCGTGCGCTGCACTTCCTTCTGCCAGTCGGTATTATATCCCAGGTCGTCTGTCGGGTCGATAGACAGTCCGTTGTCCTGCACATAGCTGCGATACTCGTCTGCGCTCATCATGTCGAGATTCTTTGCCACACGGTCGAAAGCCACATATCCGCTGTAGCTTACCTGTGTTTTGCCTGCCTTGCCGCGCTTTGTAGTGATAAGAATAACGCCGTTGGCAGCCTTAGAACCGTAGATGGCCGTTGCCGAAGCGTCGCGCAGCACGTCGATGCTCTCGATGTCCTCGGGAGCAACGAGCGAAATGTCCATGCCGGGCACTCCGTCGATTACATAATATGGCTCCATGGCAGCGCCCTCACGCAGGGTTGACGCTCCGCGCAGGGTTATCGAAGGACTTGAGTTAGGGTCGCTGCTCGTGGTTATCTGCAGTCCGGGAACCTTGCCCTGAAGCAGCTGTGCAGGCGACTGGAACACTCCCACGTTGAGGTCTTCGCTCCTCACTGTGGTTATAGAACTGGTTACATCCTTACGGCGCATGTTGCCATAACCTACCACAACCACTTCGTTGAGCTGGCGGTTGTCCTCTTTAAGAACGAGCGTCTGATTGTCCTTCAGTGATGAAATGAGTTTTGCGTAACCTATATAAGACACTTCAATCTTAACACCGTTACGCACTTTATTCAAGCTAAAATTTCCGTTTACGTCTGTAACTGTGCGGGTGTCTGTGCCCGGCACAATTACAGAAGCACCAATTACAGGCACTCCGGCCTCATCAACAATCTTTCCCCTTAAAACCTCGCCTGCTGACGATTCTGTATTGTCAACAAGCGCACCCATTGTAACATTTACTCCTGCCTTAACGGGACTGTACCAATAACAGGCACCAAACAGACACAAAGCAAACACTGCGTTTCTTCTAAAATTCATCGCTTTTTCTCTAAATGTTTTTTAATAAGAATTTCTATCTGGTGCAAAAGTATCTTGACAATATTACAATTGGTTTTCATAGCTGTTAAGATATCTGCATTACTAAAACCATAACAAAATCATAAAATTAATTATATTTATGTTAAAATCTTGTGACATAAATTACACTATGACATGAAACATAAACAATACATGCAAAATGTCAGAAAGATAAAGAAACTAAGTAGGGCATTGTTTCATATAACATATAAATACACTTCCACTGCCATAGCCCATGAATCATTTTGCAACAATAAAGCCATTTGCGATATTTGAAAATTAAAGTCATCCGGCCGTAAAAACAGCCCGTTTTCGTGTGCAAATATAATCGTCTGGATATTAAGGCATTATGACCAAGCATGATGAAATGTGCAAACTTTTTTGTCCTAATTAGGACAAAAAAGCCATTATTTCAATAAAAAAACAGGTAGGTTTGCGGCATGAAAACGGGCCTTTTTCATGTAAAAAGTGGCCGAGTTATTTTATGAAAGCATGCCTTTTGTCTGATAATGTAAATATAGTTTACCGTCGGAGTGCTTAAGACTCCTCAATAAATTCTATTTTGCAAGAAAATCCGGACAAAATCAGAATAACACTTTGACATGTATAACAGCTCACTTGATGTCACAACGCGCAGCGACGGCACAGGCCTCAACCGCGGCTGCATTTAAAGTATTGAATATTTTTCTGTTTAAAGCATCTTTTTATTACTTTTGCATAAAGTTATCTGCAAAGGCCCGTAATACATTATGCCACGGCAGCGGCTGACAGGCATCGGGCTGATAAAACATATCTTGTAATATGGGATATAGCAGAAACTGCATTATGATGATATTTGCCAAAGACATGAAAAACAAATTAAATAAAAAGCACAGATACATGAAACACAAGCTGATAGCACTTTTGATTACAGGGGCATGCGCCGCAACCATAGAGGCGACGGCGCAGCCGGTTACAAAGGTTACGTTCTATTCGCCGTCGGTGGTGAGGATAGTCAAGTATCCCGCCGACATGAAGACTCAACCCGAAAAACACAGCTTCACCGTGATAATGAAACCTGAAAAGGTGAAGGTGAAGACTACCGACACGGGCAACGCCACGGAATATGAAACGGAGGATATGCGCGTGAAGGTGGACAAGGCCACGGGCACGGCGCTCTTTCTGACTATTAAGGGCGACACGCTGCTGCGAGAGATGGGCGAACCTAAGTTCACCATGCGCAAAGGCGACGCCGACGAAGGGAAATATATCGTGGAGCAGTCGTGGAAACTCGACAAGGGCGAGGCCATATTCGGACTGGGGCAGCGCAAGGACAAAGACATCAGCCTGCGCGGAAAGGACATAACGCTTTGGAACGTGAACACTTACACCACAATACCCGTGTTTACCAGTCAGAAGGGTTACGGAGTGTTCTGGGACAACATGGGACGCTCATTCTTCACCGACAACGACAAGGGCACCACGTTCAAGAGCGAGGTGGCCGAGATGACCGACTATTATTTTGTATACCGCGACGGCACGACCGACGGAGTGATTGCCGGACTCAGGGCACTGACGGGACGCGCCACAATGTTTCCGCTGTGGGCAATGGGCCACTGGCAGTGCCGCGAACGCTACAAGACCTCTGACGAGCTGGCAGGCGTGCTCGACAAATACCGTGAACTGGAGATTCCGCTCGACGGCATTGTGCAGGACTGGCAGTACTGGGGCTGCGACTCTAACTGGAACGCTATGCGCTTCATGAACCCTTATTATATCAATAAGGTGGGCGACCCTGCCTATGAGCGCTACCTGCCTGCCGATATGCGCAACATGAAGCAGAGCGAGCCGAGGCTGAAGTCGCCCGAAGAGATGGTTAAATATGTTCACAGCCGCAACTGTCACCTCATGATTTCGATATGGGCAAGTTTCGGTCCATGGACAGAGCCGTATGCCGAACTGAAGAAGATTGGTGCGCTGCTGCCATTCGAGACATGGCCGCGCAACAGCGGCACCCTGCCCTACGACGCGTTTAACCCCAAGGCGCGCGACATATACTGGAAACATCTGTCTAACCTTTATAAGATGGGCTTCGACGCATGGTGGACCGACTCGTCGGAACCTGACCACTTTGAGAAGCCCGGCGACGACGACTATATGACGGCGGCAGGCTCGTGGCGCAGCGTTAAAAACGCCTTCGCGCTGGTGCACAACCGCGGAATATACGAACATCAGCGCAGCACCAAGGGCAACAGCAAGCGCAGCATACAGATGACGCGCAGCGGACAGCTGGGCATTCAGCACTACGGCACATTCTCATGGAGCGGCGACATATCGAGCACATGGGACGTTATGCAGGAGCAGGTACCCACAGGACTGAGCTACGTGATATGCGGCATACCGTTCTGGAACACCGACATAGGCGGATTCTTCTCGTGGTCGTATCACAACAACCCCAAGGATCCGGGCATGCAGGAGCTGCAGACACGCTGGATGCAGTGGGGTGCGTTCATGCCGCTGATGCGCAACCACTGCTCGTCGCCAATGGTAAGCGAGATTTATGAGTACGGCAAGCCGGGCGACTGGGCATACGACGTACAGAAGGCATACGTAAAACTGCGCTACCGCATGCTGCCCTACATATACAGCACTCAGGGCGACGTGGTGCTCAACGACGGCTCGATGATGCGTCCGCTGGTGATGGACTTTGCCTCCGACAGCACGGCGCTGACACGCAACGACGAATATATGTTCGGCCGCTCCATGCTCGTAAGGCCCGTAACGTCGCCCCTGTACACATGGCAGGACAACAACGGATACGGACATCTGATATATCCAGACATACGCCTGGCGGCAGCGCCCGTTGAGGTGTATCTGCCTGCAGGCACGGCATGGTACGACTTCTGGACTAACGAGCGCATTGACGGCGGACGCAAGCTAATGCGCCCCTGCCCCATAACGGAGATGCCTGTCTACGTGCGTGCCGGAAGCATAATGCCGTGGGGTCCTGAGGTGCAGTATTCTTCAGAAAAGCCGTGGGACGACCTCGAAATACGCGTATATCCCGGAGCCGACGGCAAGTTTGTCTTGTATGAAGACCGCGGCGACGGCTACGAATATGAGCGCGGACAATACACCCTGACCGAATTCAGATGGGACGACGCCACACGTACTCTGACCATAGGCGCGCGCAAGGGCAAATATCCGAAGATGCTCACCCACCGGCGCTTCAACATCGTAATGGTAGGCAAAGACTCCGGCCGTGGCGACGGCGCAATGAAGGTTACGCGTACCGTTGAATACAACGGCAAGGAGATAACCATGAAATTCTAAGGGCAAAGCCTTAAACACATAAAACAAGCCACATCTGTTGCCACAAGACCAATACGCATATATAAACAATGCGCAGGCCAGAAGCAGCAGATGTGGCTTGCTATTTTAGACTTATCACAGACAAGACAAATAGTTTATATAGCTTAAAGCTATAAGAAAAATATGAAAATATACAAAGGTAAAAGCAATAAAAAAAGCGTCTCCACGACACAAGACACAAACAAAGATGTGTGACGTGTCGCGGAGACCGCATTATCCTATAAAAACAACCTATATAACCCATGCCTGCCACATGACAATTAGAACGATAACAACATATCGCCGTGAGGCTTTTCAAACAAGTGTGACACGACTGTCATAACGCTTGCAGAGAATTGCCGGCATGGGGAAAGCGCTGTCAGTCTCAGCGCTTTATGCAACTTTTGATATTATCCGGAAGTACAGGCATTGCACCGCTCTGTGTGCATACGTATGCCGAAACCTTAACGGCAAGGGCATGCGCGTCGGGCACTGACATTCCGCTCAGGATGGCTGCGCAGAATGTACCTGTGAACGAGTCGCCGGCACCAACAGTGTCAACAACGTCAACCATAGGAGTGTTCTGGAATGAAACAGAACCAGGCGTAAACACGTAACTGCCGTTTACGCCGCAAGTCAGTACAAGCATGTCGATATTATATTTACCTAACAGCAGCCAGCACTTGTTGCTCATGTCAAGGCCGGGATAGCCGAACAGACGGCCTAACACAACAAGCTCCTCATCGTTTATCTTAAGCACGTTGCAGTGCTTTATCGAGTCGCTTATCACTTCTTTTGTATAGAAGTTCTGGCGGAGGTTGATGTCGAATATCTTAAGCACGCCCTTGTCTGCCGGCATTGCCTCCAGGAATCGGTTTATCGTCTCGCGTGACACCACGTTGCGCTGTGCCAGCGAACCCCAGCACACGGCACGGCAGCTGTGGGCAAGCTCTTCAA
>HF992526.1 GCA_000436695.1 Prevotella sp. CAG:1185
CGAATTTATTGATTGGCAACTTGCGGACATTCATTAATGTTTTATTGCCTGTCGGTCATTCGGATTCTTCCGTTTTCTATTGTTATTTTTAAATTAAAACTTCGTAAGACACTCCATAAACAATCAAAGGAGACGTTTTTTGATGCGCTCAAAAAACGTCTCCTTTTTGATTTCGTTAATTCCGTAAACTCATTCTTTTGCCAGTTTCTCTTTAAACCATTTAACCACACGGTCGATGACCGGCTTCTGAAACCAGTACATGTCGCCATGCCCTGCACCTTCAACCTCAACATAACTTACATCGTCGCCTGCCTTCTTAAGCGCGTCATACAACTGTGCGCTCTGTACAGGCGACACCAGTACATCTGCCGTGCCGTGCATTATCAGGAACGGAGGCAAATCCTTGCGTATGTGCCCCATCGGACTGGCCTTCATGGCCTTAGCCGTGTCGCTTAGTATGCTTGCACCCGGATACGACGCAAAAGCAGTGCCGTGAACAAGCAATGCTTCAGTAACGGCCTTTGACGCATGTATATCCTGTATCTCCTTCGAATATCCCTCGCCAATGTTCATAAGGTTGCTTATGCCATAAATGGTTGCGGCAGCCTGCACATCCGAACTTTGGTCGAGATAGTCGCCTTGGTCATACTCCTTTTCGCCGCCCATAACGCCTACCATCTGTGCAAGATATCCTCCTGCCGAATCGCCTATCACGCCTATGCGCTGAGGGTCGATGCCGAACTGACGGGCATGGGCACGAAGATAGCGCACTGCCGACTTGCCGTCGACTAACAGGGCAGGAAACATGTCGGGCACTGTGCGATACTCAACCGACGCAACCACAAAGCCGGCTTCGGCAAGAGCCATACGCATCTCTACATATTTATCATGGGCTGCCGTAGTGAATCCTCCTCCGGGGAAATACACTATAGCCGGTTTCGGTTTGTCTGTACGCGGCACGAGCAGAGTCATCTGCAGCGTGCGGTTGTCCGACGTCGACGTTATCTGCGAATACACAATGCCCGTAACGGCATCAATGCGTCCACGCTCAATTTCCACCTTCATTGTTTCGTGTATGGCCTGCGCCTGTGCGCACACCGGAGCCGCCATTAGGGCAGCAGCCAAAATCAAATGGTTTTTGTTTTTCATATCTTCTACTTTTATCTCAACATGCAGGCCATTAAATTGCAACTGTCTTGCCTGCACTTGATGCAAAGATACAAAATTAAGACCATCTTAAGAAATATAACGGCCGCAATTTATAACTGCTTAACAGAGGCAGTTTGGACATAAATAGATAATTGCACCGTGTATATTAACCACAAGTTAATCTGCAAAAAATGCCGTTTGGTAAATCAAAAATAGGGAAATTCCTAAAAATAATATGGATTTTAGCTTGCAGAAGCAGGCCCGATACATTAATTTTGCAACATAAATTTTAATAATAAAAGGAAAAATATTAATCATAAAAACAATATAATTATGAAAAAGTTTACATCAATCTTAGCGACAATAATGCTGGCCGTAATGTCACTGACATTTGTGAGCTGCGACGACGACAGCTATATAGCCGACTCTCTCTGGGGTGTATGGGAGGGCGATATGTACGTAACGAGCCAATGGAACGGACAAACTTATTATTCGTCTTATTCTGTTCTGGCCTTCGACAAGGATCCTTATGAATATGCTTCCGGCTCAGGCTACTGGATCGACTATTACAGCAACGCTCCATGGGACTATTTTGCAAGCCACATAAGATGGCAGGTGAACAACCGTAACATCGAAATCTACTCTATCGAGGACGACACATACTTCACCATATACGACTACTCGCTTTCTAGGAGCTGGTTCAGCGGCACTATCATTGGCGAATATGGCGACCCCATGCAGTTCAGTCTGCGTAAGACATCATCGCCAAACTGGGGTGACTACGACTGGGGTTGGGACTACTCTTATCCCGGATATGCGCCTTCAACACGTGCTGACGGCAACAACAATGCCGACAAACCTGTAAGAAAATTCATGAAGAAGCCAACTGAATAAAAAAATTTCAATAATCATATTTTACTCCCCGTAGACACTACATGGTGTTTACGGGGAGTTTTTTTTTATTTCACGATGATTTCAGACAACAATTTTATCTGTCCGGCACAAAACTTAGATGCAATCACGACGTCATGATTCACAACAATAAAAAATGGCAACAGCATGACAATACCTCAGATATCGAATATAAGTTAAGTTTGCCCTGTCATTGAAAATAATGATTTTCAATATAACTTACTGGCCGGAAAACATAATATACTTTAAACATTCTATCTTGACAACCCGTACAAGATTTTCACAGTTAACTCACATTAAATCAAGTCTTTATGCGTAGCATGCTTAATATTTTCACGTTCTTTTTTACATATTCTATGTCCTCTTAATGTGATAAGGGAATAAATTATTGCGTAAATTTAACACAAAAAAAAATTTTGTCGAATAAAAATATCATCTTATATTTGCGTAAAATTAACGCAAAACACTATGGAAGAATTAAATTATCAATACCAATATCCACATCCTGCAGTTACAACTGACTGCGTGATATTTGGCTTTGACGGTGTAAGCATCAAGGTATTACTCATTCAAAGAGGTATAGAACCGTATAAAGGCGATTGGGCATTTCCAGGAGGTTTCATGAAGATGGACGAGACAGCAGAAGAGTGCGCTATGCGTGAACTTGAAGAAGAAACAGGATTAAAAAATGCAAACGTTGAACAATTCTACACATTTTCTGATGTTAATCGCGACCCAAGAGAAAGAGTAATCACCATTGCTTACTACGCATTGGTAAAGATGGCTGAAGTAAAAGGCGGAGATGATGCAGCCAAAGCACATTGGTTTTCGTATAATGAGATTCCAAGTCTTGCCTTTGATCACGACAGAATACTCCGTAAGGCTATATCAACATTGAAAGAGCGCATCTGTTTCAAGCCGATAGGTTTCGAACTTCTCCCCGATGTCTTTACTATGGGTGAACTGCAAAACCTTTATGAAGCTATTTTGGAAGTTAAATTTGACAGACGCAACTTCTACAATAAGATGCTGAAGTTAGGCCTACTTATAGAAGCAGAGAAGCGTCCTGCCAACACGCCATCAAGAATACCCGTAAAATATCGTTTTAACAATAAAAAATATACAGAACTGAAACAAAAAGGATTTAGACTTGAATTTTAGGAGGACAAAATATGTATAACATTAAAATCTTAGGTGGAATTGTCGGCGACATCGTTGGTTCCACACGCGAATGGCATAACATAAAGACAGAAGACTTTGAACTGATACCACGAGGAAGTCGCTTCACTGACGACACTGTGATGACTCTCGCTGTAGCCGAGTGGCTGATGACAGACGCTAACCATACAGAAGCCAAACTTATAGAATGTATGCAGCGGTTAGGCCGCAAATATCATTATGCCGGCTATGGCGGCATGTTTCGCAGATGGCTGGTATCTAATGATCCCCAACCATACGGAAGTTTCGGCAATGGCTCTGCCATGAGAGTAAGTCCGGTTGGAATGTATGCCAATTCTTTGGAGGAGGCCTTACAACTTGCCCGCATCACTGCTTCTGTAACCCACAATCATCCCGAAGGAATTAAAGGTGCCCAGGCTATTGCCGCATGCATATATCTTAAACGTACCGAGCGATTTGATGTGGCAAACAAGATTAAACGCTATGTTGAGGACAATTTTGGATATAATCTTGATATTGATTTAAAGGATATTAGAGACGACTACAGATTTGACGTCACCTGCCAGGGAAGTGTGCCCATTGCCATAATGGCGTATCTGCAAGCGCCTGACAGTGCAGAAAAGGCTATCCGGCTTGCAATATCCATGGGTGGAGACTCTGATACTATAGGATGTATGACTTCATCCATCGCCACGGCAGAAAATCCATTCACAGTTAGCTGTCACATGCTGTCTGACGAGATTGTAAATCAATGCCGCAGCTTGCTCACTCCCGATTTGCTGGATATAAATGATAGGTTTTTAGACTTTATAAATCGTCCGTTGTATCAGTCTTACGAAGTTAGCGGATGTAACGGAACATTATATGCAGGTGAATATCCCGGTGACAAAAACAAAGAACATGCAGAAGAGAAGATTAAGCACCTTATCCATTTCGGAGTCAGACATTTTATTGATTTGACAGAAGAGGGAGAAATGCAGCCATACGATTGCCTGCTCCCGAAGGATGCAACTTATTATCGTTTTCCTATAAAGGATTGCAGTATTCCCGAATCAGCAGAAAGCGTTATTCCGCTTTTAAACAAAATTGATGAATTAAAACAGAAGGATGACGGCTTTATCTATATTCACTGTCATGGTGGCGTTGGCAGAACGGGTGTAATAATAGCCTGCTATCTGGCAAGAAGATTAAAAATAAAGACACTGAAAGAAGCTCTTGAAATCTTGCGCAACAAATTTGCCGCAATGCCCAAGTCTGCTTATAGAAGAATCCCTGAAACAGAAGAACAAGAAGGGTTTATTGAGAATTTTATAAAACTCATAAACACCGACAAAGATGCCAATAGGAAATTCGACTATCAACGCATTAATGACTATATACGCGGTTCGCTGATGGGTGGTGCAGCAGGAGACGCTCTTGGGTATTCTATCGAATTCATGAGCCGAAGAAGTATTTTGAATAAATATGGGCCTGAAGGAATCACAACTTTTGAACTTAACAGAAAGGGCAAAGCTGAAGTAAGCGACGACACCCAGATGACTCTATTTACGGCTAACGGCATGCTGACGGGCATCACTCGCGGCCGTATGAGAGGTATTGGCGGCATACCTGAAACCTATATGAGAAATGCCTACATCGACTGGTATTTCACTCAGACAGATAAACACGACTATAACATCCGTCCTTTCACATGGATTAGAGATTTACCTGATATGGCTCACAGACGTGCACCGGGAACTACATGTATGAATGCCTGTGAAAATTTACTACACCATAGAGATGTCAAAAATAACAGCAAGGGGTGTGGCGGCATAATGCGTGTGGCGCCTATGGGACTTTTGCTTGCATGCGATATGGCTAGAAACGGCAGATGCTCATACTCAATAAAAAGAATGTTTGAGGCCGGAGCATATATAGCAGAGGTTACCCATAAGCATCCGTTGGGTTTTCTTCCTGCCGGTATGATGACTGAACTAATATTCAGGTTGGTACCACTGTCGCCTGAAGAGGCAAAAGAGAGTATCTGCGAAATAGCAAAAGGCACAATCAAAACTCTTAATGATGTGTTTATAGGTCAATATGAAAAGCACAAGCTTTATCTCTCCGATTTAACCAGAAAAGCTATCAGTCTGTCGCAGTCAGACATTGAAGATATTAAGGCAATAGAAGAATTGGGAGAAGGATGGACCGGCGAAGAAGCCTGGGCTATATCTCTTTTCTGCGCCATCAGACACATAGACAGTATACATGACGCCATTATGGCTTCTGTCAATCACAACGGCGACAGTGATTCCACCGGATCAATTACAGGCAATATCATGGGTGCAATTTATGGTTATGAGGAGATTAAGCGACAACACCTGTTTTGTCCTGAAGGTAAAGAATTTGAAGACACAATCGAACTGTCGAATATCATACTTGCCCTTGCTGATGATTTGACTACTAATTGTGTAATCAATATGTCTACGCCGATAGATACGCCGGCCAGAAAGCAGTGGTATGAGCGTTATTGTGAAATGAGACCTGCAGGGTTAAGATAATCTTAAGGCAAAATCGGAATAATGTGTACCTAAAAACATCTTAACCGCAATCCTTTCGTTTATGGCTTTAACAATAAACTTATGGATAGCATAAAAAAAGTCATAGGATTAGGCACTATAAAATATTTTACATTTACACAAAATATTTTATAGTGCCTTTGAATTCTTCACTCTTCGTTCTTCACTTAAAACTTTCTATCTCACGCAGTTTCTTTACAGCTTCGCCAACAGTCTTAATTCCTGAAACCATCATCATGCGCTTGCCGGCTACTTCCTTCAGATTGCATGTTCGCGGATTATGACCGATATAGTTTAAGACTGTGTCGAACACGTTGCTACGGTAATATGCGCTCATGGGGTTGCTCACAAACTGCATGCGCATCTGTCCCTGACGCAGAATAATCTTCTCACAGCCAAGGCGCTTGCCTATACGGCGCAACGGAACAACCTGCATCAACTCTTCACCCTCATGAGGCACAGGACCAAAACGGTCGACAAGACGCGAACGATAAGCGTCAAGGTCGGCATCTGTCTGAATGTTGTCAAGCTCACGGTAAAGGAGCATACGCTCGCTGCTGCTGGGCACATACTGGTCTGGCAGATACATCTCGAGGTCGCTCTCAATGGCGCAGTCCTCAACAAAGTCATCGCCTGTGAATGTCTTGCCCTCAGCCATCTCGTCCTCATACATATCGCTGAACTCATCGTTCTTCAGCTCGGTTACAGCCTGATTCAATATTTTCTGATATGTTTCATATCCAAGGTCTTCCATAAATCCGCTCTGCTCGGCTCCAAGCAGATTGCCGGCTCCACGTATGTCGAGATCCTGCATAGACAGATTAAATCCGCTGCCAAGCTCAGAGAATGTCTCAAGAGCTTCAAGTCGGCGACGGGCCTCTTGAGTTAGAGCCGACTTAGGCGGAGCAAGCAGATAACAGAATGCCTTGCGGTTGCCTCGTCCAACACGACCTCGCATCTGGTGAAGATCAGAGAGTCCGAAATGATGAGCGTCGTTTATTATTATGGTGTTGGCATTGCTTATGTCAATTCCGTTTTCAACAATTGTAGTAGACAGCAATACGTCATATTCATAGTTCATGAAATCCATGATAATCTTCTCGAGTTCCTCAGGCTTCATCTGTCCGTGACCTATTGCCACACGTGCATCAGGCACACATTTTTTTATCATGGCGGCAAGTTCGGGCAGATTGCTTATACGGTCGTTCACAAAGAACACCTGCCCGTTGCGGCTCATCTCAAAGTTTATCGCATCAGCAATAACTTCCTTATCAAAAGTATGCAGCTCTGTGCATATAGGATAACGGTTGGGCGGCGGAGTCTGCATTATACTCATGTCGCGCGCACCCATCAGAGAGAACTGCAATGTGCGCGGTATCGGGGTGGCAGACATGGTCAGCGTGTCTACATTTACCTTCATCTTGCGGAGTTTCTCCTTTGTTGCCACACCAAACTTCTGCTCCTCATCAATAATGAGCAGTCCCAAGTCTTTAAACTTAACGCTCTTGCCTATCAGCTTGTGCGTGCCGACAATGATGTCAATCTTGCCGTCGGCAAGGTCGGCCAGCACCTCACGAGTCTTCTTTGCACTGCGTGCGCGCGACAGATAATCAACACGTACAGGAAAATCTTTCAGTCGCTTTGAGAACGTCTGATAATGCTGATAAGCCAAAACAGTTGTAGGCACAAGCACTGCCACCTGCTTAGAATCGCAAGCAGCCTTAAATGCAGCACGCACTGCCACCTCAGTCTTGCCGAAGCCTACGTCACCGCAAACAAGACGATCCATAGGTCTGCGGCTCTCCATGTCAGCCTTTACCTCGTTGGTGGCCTTCAGCTGGTCGGGCGTATCCTCATATATAAAACTGGCTTCAAGCTCATGCTGCATAAATGTGTCGGGACTGAAAGCAAAGCCCTGCTCATGGCGGCGTGCGGCATAAAGCTTGATAAGGTCGCGCGCAATGTCCTTAATCTTTTTCTTGGTGCGCTCCTTCAGTCGGTCCCATGCACCCGTTCCCAAAGTACTCAGGCGCGGCGGAGTCTCGCTGTCGCGGCGTTTATACTTAGAAATCTTATATAGTGAGTGGATGCTAACATCCACCTTGTCGTTATTCTGATATATGATGCGTATCATCTCCTGATAGCTGTTGCCGGCAGGCACACGCACCAGTCCGGCAAAGCGACCGATACCAAAATCAACATGCACGATATAATCGCCGGGTTCCATCTCCTGCAACTCTTTCATTGTGAGCGCCATCTTGCCGCTGCGAGCAGCATCTGAACGCAGACTATATTTGTGGAAACGGTCAAATATCTGGTGGTCGGTGAAGAAACAAGCCGGCATACTGTTGTCGGCAAATCCCTCATGTAAAGTCTTGTCAACAGGCACAAACTCTATCCTTCCGGCCTTACCCTCATCAGCCAGTGTGGTGAAGATGTCTTTCAGTCGCTCATTCTGCTTAGTGCTGTCGGCTAGGATATAGAGCTTATATCCTCGGAGCATATAGTCTTCAAGAGCCTTTGTCAACAGGTCGAAGTTCTTATGGAACAACGGCTGAGGTGTTATATCAAACTTCAGCGTTGATGACGGAGTGCCAACCGGCTTGACTCCCATATCAATGCGACGAAAACCAGAAGCATCAGCCATAAAGCGTGCCCCATTAATCAGCGACGCATCGGCTCTCATCTCTTTCAATACAGCCTGCTGCTCCATCTCGGTCAGCCCTTCAAGACGCTCTTTCTGCGCCTGCGACGAAAAGCCATCCTGATAAGTGCGGTCTATAACGTCGCGCACATACAGAATGTCTTTAGCCACAATGACGGTGTCTTCAGGCAAAAAGCGCATAAACGACACCTTCTCATCTGTAAGAGTTGCCAGTTCGGGCACAATCTCTATGCGCTCACGCTTATCACGCGACAACTGGCTCTGCACTTCAAAGGTTCGTATTGAGTCTATTTCATCACCGAAAAAGTCAATTCGGAAAGGATATTCGCTACTGTAAGAGAACACATCGAGAATACTTCCGCGCAGGGCAAACTGACCGGGTTCATAAACATAGTCAACCTCGGTGAATCCAAAGTCGCGCAATGTCTTTTCAAGCTGTATCACATCGTGTGTGTCGCCTGTACGCAAGAGCAAAGTGCGCTCATCGAGTTTCTTACGCGACACGACAAGTTCACTCAAAGCTTCAGGACACGTAACCACATAAAGAGAATGGCCCTCGAGCGGTGCCGACAAGCGACTAAGCACTTCAGTACGCAATATCTCACTAGCCGGATCGCGCTGACCATATTTTATCTGACGGCGATACGACGACGGAAAAAACAGCACATCTGTGTTGCCCATAATCTGAGTAAGGTCGTGATAAAAATAGCCTGCCTCCTCGGCATCATTAAGAACAAAAAGACACATCGGACTGACACGGCGTGCAACCGCAGCAAACATCATTGGAGCGGCTGAAGCCACAAGTCCCTGCAGGAAAACAGTCGCAGCCGACTTATCTTCCAGTAACTTTGCCAGTGCCGCAACCTGTGGCGACTTGGCGTATAAATCAGAAATTTCTTGTATATTCATCGCGAATCTGCTGACAAAGATACAATATTAAAACGAAAATGGAATACAATTTGCAAGAAGAATGCAATGAACAATTCATAATTCACAATTCATAATTATTAATTCTTAATTCATAATTAACCATTAGCTGACTCCCAACATAGTCTTAATTAAAAACGAGTCCGCCATGTCAGAGATTCATCATCTCATTTTATGGCGGATAATATAACTATATACATAATTAGGAATTATGAATTAAGAATTATGAATTCTTCTCGTATCTTTTTGCCATTTTGCGGGTTTCTTCAGCAACCTTATTACGAAAACTTTCTGGCGAGAGAACCTCAACTTCAGCTCCACGCGACAATATCTCCTGAATAAGGTCGCATGTAGGACGTACAAAATATTCAAAAACCGAATAGCCGGCAGCAGTTTCAACCTCCTTCTGTGAATGATGCAAAGGCAAGGCACGGATATACGAAGTGTGCATGCCATACACTTTAAGACGTATCTTAACGGGTTCGTCATTACTGGTTATAATGCCAAAACTGTCTTCAAAAAACTTCTCAGGATTAAAGTCCTTCGGATAAACAAATTCCTTGTCTGTTATGGTCATATTCATTATCCGGTCTAACGAAAACGTACATATAGAATTTCGCTCCACACAATAGCCCACCACATACCAACGCTGCTTAAACACCTTGACACAATAAGGCCTCAACGTATAATGGGCAGGTTCCTCATGCCAATAACATCTATATTCAAGTTTCACTTCCATGCTGTCGCGCATGGCCTCAAGCATTCTTCTTAGATATATCTTGCCCGAAGGCATATATTCAAACAAAATGCGTTTGTTGAGATTCTGTCTGTCGCCTAACAGATTATTTACCGAAAACGTGTCAAGAAGCCAGTTACGCAGTCCGTTTGTCTCAAGTTCATCAACATTTTCTATATAATAATAGTAGCCTCCTTTTCTGTTACACTCAATATTTATGTCAAAAATCTGTTCAATGGCCGCACGCCAGTTATGAAAGGTTCGCAATGGTATGTCCTGACCGTCGCTCAGACTTGATCTAAGCCACCGCTCATTAATCTCCTCAAACGTTATCTTTCCAGAACGGTAAATAACATCAACAAGCCAGATGTACTTGTCGAATAAATCTTTTGTCATAATTAATTGTCTATTTATTTTTGTCAAAATCAGCAGTCGTACAGCATCAACATTATATATCCGTCAGCCGGTACAGACTATGCAAAAATTGAAAGGCTGATTCCATTGACAATGAATGTCAACGAAAAACAATACCGCTGCCAGCACGCAGTTTACCAACAGCAGCACAAACAAAACATCAAGTACTTATGCCAAGCCTTTGCAGATTTATGCCTGATAACACATATTCAAGTAAAATAATCCCACAACCCACCCATTTCATTTGATTGTCAACAAATTTACCCTAAAAAAACACCTATCACTTATTTGTCCGTATAGTTTTATCTATTTGCAACAAACAAAGCACATGACGAACAGCAATAGTGTTTACATGCAGAGCTGTCCGCGCAAGATTATCCTGCACAACATTGTCTTCAACCAAGAAATTAACCTAGACATCACCTAACCAAAAGTCCAGTTAAATTTTATGTGGCTTACGAAATATCGTCGTAATGCAGATAAAATTCTGATATATATATTAAAAGTAGAAAATAGTGTCATATCAATAGCTTTATTTTTTATGCAAAAATAAAAGCCACTTATGCCAAACCACAGCACAAGCAACAAAAAATTTTCAGCTATTTACATGTTTTTAACCCATATCAAGTGTTATTTTTTCCATTTTCGCCTTTTTATATAACAATATGCCATGTGAATGTGTACATCGACAACAGAATTTCAACTGAAAAAGAAACATATCCTGCACGGCTATATGTAGCAGCAAAGCTACCACAGTCAGCCGACAAATTTACTTCTTACTATTGATTCTTTCATAAATTTAAGCCGCGATATCAGCATCATCACTGCAAACAATTTATTCTATTCGTAATTAAGATCTAGAGCGAAATATTGTTTTCCTAAAACAATTTTGCATATATCATAAAAAGCAAATCGGAACAGACGCCTGTTGTATTTCAAATAACACAACAACATCTGTCCCGATAACCTGTTTTATTTATTTGCGTTACAATATCTGAATTTATTAATTCTCTTTGCAAGAATCCTAATATAATCTAAAAGCCTACTCGTCATTCTCGTCATAGAAATTCATCCAAAATGAATTTTTCAAAGGATTAATATAGTTTTCTTCTGATGGCAAATCTGTAATTTTTATTGTTTTTTCAACAGTCGGCTTCATTTTCTTTTCCTTAAAGTCATACTGTCTCTCCTCTCTCTTTACCTTTCCAAAAGGAAGATAATAATAACGTTTCACATTTAAGACAGTGCCCCACTTGCTTCTGATAATCTCATTTTGCAGTCGTCCGCCTTTCCATGTGCTTATCAATGTGTCCGTGCTGTTTCCTTTCAATCGAGAATAAATATTTGCCCCATTCTCCTGCTTGAACGAAATAGTAGTCTTTACGTCATCATCATACGACGGATTAGGATAACATACTATCTTGACCCGTTGCCCGCCTTGATAATACTCTTCCATCATAGGAACGAAGTCAACAAATCGTTTTTTTGTATAATTGCCATTATCTTTATTTACCGGCACTACGTCCACTTTTAAATAATAAAAGCCACCGTCTAAATCACTCGACCAGAAAGCTGCGCATGGCTCTACGCTTACATTAAGTTTATATCCTGTCGGGGCTGTTATTTTTTTGCCTGAAGCCCTGTCTTCAGCTTCATAAGCATAGCCTTCGTTGCCATACTTAATTTCTGCCAGTTTATGACGGCTGGTATCTGGCTCGTTGAAATCAATGCTGTCTATGGCAAGTCTGAAATGGAGGTATGCGCTGTCGCGTCTTTCATCAAGAGTGCCAGGTTCTCTCTTTGCATCAAACCGCAAAAGATATTTAAGCCTGCCTTTATCATCATATCCATATACCAGGCGCTGCGGACAAGTCTCGGATGCAGACGAGACAGTGGCCAGCAGTTTACCGTCTTTACTTACATATCTTACGAGCCAGTTCTGAGGGGCATATTTTACGCCACTCACTGCATACGATCCGTCAGAATAAACGACCGAATCGTATTCTATAAAACCTGTCTTCTCCTGACAGTTTGAATCTTCATGTATATCTGTATGTTCCTTGTTCGTTATCTCCAGCTTTGTGCCTTGGCTGCATGCTGCCGTAAGCAGAAGCAGCGAGAACACAATGAACAAAGCATAATTATTGTGTTTCATAATAAGATTTTAATTTGATGTGTTGCTTAATAATTTAATTTACCGAGCCGACAAGAATTTAATCATACTTGCAAACAGCTCACCTGTCGCACCATAAAGTTCATCGGCATTTTGCTTATATGCGCAAATATAAACCGTATACTTAGGCTTGTCGATAGGCAAATAGCCATACAGTTCCACCTTATAACCGGCATCTGATTTAGAGTCCAGCGGTGCTGTCACCATGCATATAGCCCCGGCCTGTGTACCATCAGGCAAATTTAGTTTCTTCAGATTTTCTTTGTTCTCAAAGATTTGTCTTATGCCTTGAATGTTCCTTGCGTCTGCCATACGGTCCTCTACCACCTGAACAAGGCCGTTTATGGACATCAGCTTAACTATCGTACCGCCATTGGCTATTCCGTTTACATACTCAATCATTTCCCATGGCGTAATCTTATAGCCGTATCCCAACGAAGCCCATACAAATTCTGTTCTGTCCTTATAATTTCTTTTCGGAACATTCAGCCCCGTAAGCCTTATGCCGTTGATCAAGCTGTCTGTATTATTCTTATATGCTGCCGACGCCGCCATATAAGTGGCGATATTCGACTGCTGCACAAAGGCGTCATGATAGTTCATCTTGCCGTGCCTATTTTTCGGCGAGTCTTTCAGCGCCCTGCCATACACTATGTAAGTGCCGTTGTTAGTATCAACGGTATCGTTGAGAGTTATCCTGCCGCTCTCCAAGGCTGCCAGCCATGTTGCCACCTTCACCGCACATGAACATTCGCTCTTGCGGAAGTTGTCCATAATATTCTTATTGGCACACCCTACCTCACTCGCAGCCTTTATGTAGCCCGTGTGAGTGTTCACCACCATAATGAGACCGCTGTCAGCAAGGTTTTTGTCTTTGAGGTCTGTCAGCATCTTGTCCGTAAACTGGTTTATCTCTGAATCTATGGTCTGCATGCCTTCAGTCTTGCTTCCGTTACATGCACTGACAAGCAGCATAACAGCGGCAGCTGTCAGAAACTTAATTGGTTTTCTCAGATAAATTCTGTTCATAATAAACTATCTTACAATATTATTTTAATAGAATACGTTGAAATCATTTTTTATGCCGTTATCTTCACAGAACTCTAAAAGATTCGTGATGAAGTCAGACGTGCCGGTGCGAAAGCCGAACTGTTTTTTAAGTTTTGTGATAAGGTCTGAGGCTGTTGAAGCCTGCATAAGATTATATAACTTCAGAGTGTTCTCCTCGTCAAACATATACGATGCTTCCACTGTGCCGTCGCGTCTGTTATTGTCCCACTCCTGAAAGTCAACCTTATGAATGGTAAGTCTTTCGTCCTCAACTTTCGCTGCTACGACACAAAACAGTGCGCCCTTTCGCACCGACTTGTATAATATCCGATGAGCGTTTTTCATCGTGAGCTGTTTTTATTCAACTATTTCATATTTTGTATATTCAGGAAACCACTTTTCAAGTTGTGCATCCGCCTTTGCCTGTATCTCAGGAGTGATATATTTTGACATCTTCTGAATCAGTACCCCAAGCGAAACAGCCTCGTCAAGCCATCCTATGATAGGAAGCTTGTGAGAGTCGAGTATATCTATCGGCAATACAAGATATGCCAGCGAGCCGAATATCGCCAATTTATCCTTACGCGGTGTCTTTTCGCTGCACATCACATACCACATAATCAGCACAGGACGAGCTGCCGCGCGTCCGGCTTTCTTGCCCCAACTGCTGATGCAATCTAATAACGTATCGTTATTCAATTTAAGAATATTCATAATGACATTTATTTTTTATTGTTTTACTATAAAGAGTCACAAGGCATCAAGAAACTATCATTCATCATCATCAGTTTTTAGCGGTCGTTCACCATTGTGGTCATAATTGCATTATGCTTTATTCCGCACAAAATAATTGTGCTATATGTAAGTAGTCCAAAAGATTCTTATCTTTGCGTGCTTAATAAAAAGTGATTAAGATAAAAGAGTTTGATTAACCTTATGCATGAACAAATTTAAGCATTAAAATCATAACCTACAAACAATCGGATAAGTTTTTCGGTATTATTCCGCAAAATTCTTAATCAGCATTATTTCAAAAGAATATTGCCGACATCTCTGCCAACAATATTCAATTGCTGTTTCAGCTTTTTTCTATACAGTTTCTGCTGTCACACATTTTCGTTATAATAATACTTGCCGTAACGCAGACAGTCGCAGAATATTATCGTATTGTCGTTGTCGCCTTTGCGCTCCGTTATGTCAGCGACACGGTTGTGACCTACTATCTGAGTGTATCCGTGCAACGGGTCTGTCAGTTCCTTTATGTCAGCCCAAAATATTCCGCCAAGATTATCACGGCGCCCGCCGCGTGCATAGCCAAGACGGAACAGTGAGTTCACTTGTTCTTCCTTTGGATTGTTTAGCTGGTCGGCTATCGGCATTGACAAATCGCCTTTAAAGTCATCCACAAACCATCTGTGCTGTATGCCGGCATGGGTAAATATGAGGCGGTCTTGCTGAAAGGCATACTGAAACAGGTCTAAGTTGCCGCAAAACATTTCTCTTGCTTTTCCTTCTATCTGAAAATCATATCGCGAGCCTGATACGGCCCTGTCGTTGAAGTAATGGAGGTCATGATTGCCGAACAGCAGCACCACACTGTCCATGTGTGCCTTTTTCAGGGCTATTATTTCACTAAGATTTGCCAGCTGTTCCTTGCGTGTTATATAAACATACGGATCGAGATAATCGCCGAGAAAGACTATAGTGCAGTCCTCATGCTCCTCAACTATCTCTTTCCATTTAGTAAGGCCGTGTATATCGCCTATTGCAACAACAGGCTTTCTTGTGTCATCTTTACAAATTTTCTCAGAATTGCTCATTTTCTTTTTCTTAGTTAGCAGTAATGCTACATTTTATCATCAATTAGCCGATGAATCCATCCCGTTATTTCGTGTTACAATATCTCTCTTGCTATCCATGCGCAGGCTTCTGCGTCGGCAAGAGCATTGTGGTGCATTCTCAGATCATATCCGCAAAGTGCGGCTACCGTGTGCAGCTGATGGTTCTCGGCATGGGGAAAGGCTATGCGTGCAGCAGCAAGAGTGTCATAAAACGGATAGTCGGGATAGTCCATCTGATATACTCTGAACGCAGCTTTCAGACAGCCTTCGTCAAAGCCTTTGTTGTGAGCCACAAGGGGCAGCCCTTCAATCAGCGGCTCCACCTTTTTCCACACCTCGCTGAACACGGGGGCTTCTTCTGTATCCTCGCGCGTCAGACCATGCACCCTACTGCACCAATAGGTATAATAATTCGGCTCTGGCTGGATGAGTGAATAGAACGTGTCAGCTATCTCACCGTTGCGTACAATAACTACACCTACGCTGCACACCGAACTGCGTTCACTGTTGGCCGTTTCAAAATCTATCGCTGCGAAGTTTTTCATCTATATAAAACATGTTTTAGCTACAAAATTAGTAACTTTCACTTTCAATTTATTCATTATTAGAATTTTTAACTCAAACGGATGTAAATATTTACGTCAATGCTTGTCCTTTCAGGCTTTATACCATCAGTTGTTATATTATCGTCTTTATTGCATCATCTGCCGTCATATTCAGGTTCAGGCTCTGCCGCCATCAGTTCATTGTCGTCATCCGGCAACGAATATTTTATGGTCCTGTCACCCAGATAGATATGATTTAACGTATATTCGAGCGATGTCAGAGTCTGCTCGCGCCTGTCAGGTTTCAGTTCACATTCCCACACCGTTATGCAGTGCCACCCCATGGCGGCAAGTTCGCGCTGCTCTCTTTTGTCACGTTGCTTGTTGCGGTTTATCTTGGCTGTCCAAAATTCTACATTGCTCTTAGGCATCCTAAAATACTTGCAGCCCTCATGGCCGTGCCAGAAACAGCCGTTGACAAAGATGCATGTGCGATATTTGCGCAACACTATGTCGGGATGTCCGGGCAACCGTGGATGATTAAGCCTGTATCTGAACCCGCGCGAAAACAGATACTTTCTGACTATCATCTCCGGCTTGGTGTTAGCCGAATGTATGGCAGCCATATTTTTGTGTCTTTGTTCTTTAGTGCATCTGTCCATCGCCCTGCCCTTTCGTCAACTGCGTGCTGCTGCTTTTGTTCGGCATAATGCCGCAAGTCTTTCAGCACGACGTTCTGACCGGTACGCATTTTATACCTTTGCCGGTCTAACTGCAAAGATAATATTTTTTTACTCTTCATCAAAAGCATCCGTACTTATTTCTTACGGCAATAAAATAAAAACAACGAAAAATATTTTCATTAACATAAGATTGTACGTAAACGGTCTTTTGAACTTAAGGGCAAAAAACTGAAAGAAAAATGCTTATTCTTTATTAACAAACACTTAATACGGATATTCCAACAAGAAAGACTGTAAGCAGAATTATGTATTTATGTTTCAAATCATTAACCTATCGTTTACGGTGCGAAAACATGCCACTTTTGACGCGAAAACGGTATGTTTTTTAACTGCAAACATACCTGTATTTATTGCTGTCTGATATTCCGGCTAAGAATATTTATACTGATGACAGATTTGTATTAAATATTTGTTACCACGTCTCAAAAATTCTGACTTGCTTTTTATATCTTAATTTATTACGCTATCTTTGCTGCATCATTAGCAGAGCATGCCTGTTGTATTGCAACAATATGGCTTCTATCTCAACATAATATTCATGAAATAATTAAAACCGAAGAAAATATCTAAAAAACATGAGCGACAACAAAAAGACATCATACAGGATATTGCGCACAATCAAATTAGCCATAATAGGAATCATCATCGGATTCGGAGCAGGTTTCGTCATCGGCAAGATTATCAAACCTATGATATATGCCGATATATCTTCCGCGGATGTGGCTCTGACTTTATTTCTGGCATTGGTGTTTTTCGTTTTATCGTTCATCATCCACATCGTTGTCCATGAGGCAGGCCACATGATTGCTGCCATGGCGCGCGGATGGAAGTTTCTGTCGTTTATGATTATGGGCGTTGTCCTTAACCGTCGCAACGGCCGTCTACGTCTGTCGCGTTTCAGCATGGCCGGAGCCGCAGGCCAGTGTCTTATGCTGCCGCCCGAAAACGGTGACACGCCTTTCGGCATAGCCCTGTATAATGCCGGAGGAGTGTTGGCAAACCTTCTGCTCACGGTCGTTGCATCTGTCATTCTGTTTATGCCGTCAACACATCATTCTCTTACGGCAATAGTCTTTCTGCTGTGCGTCATCATCGTCGGACTGTATCTCATTATCATGAACGGCATTCCTCATAAACTTGCCGGACTGCCCAACGACGGCCTCAACATGCTAAGTCTACGCAATGACAAATTTGCCACAATGGTGTTTCTGCGCTCCATGCGCCTCATCGGATATCTTATGCAGGACGACACGTCACGGCTTGAGGCCATGACATATATGTACGACGACCGCGACATCAACTTCAGCAATCCCATCCATGTCATGGCTCTTTCGTCCGACTTATCGTTAGCCATGCTGCGCATGGATTTCGGCAAGGCCAACGCCATCATGCAACGCGCCGAGCTGCACATTAGCCGGATGATTACCATTTACCGCAACGAACTTACCTTGGAGCGCATCTACCTCACGCTGATACGTCCCCACTATCCCGACGACATCAACAGGCTACTGGACAAGTCTATCAGCAAATACCTGCAAGTGCAGTCTGTCTTCCGTCCTTCAGCCCTGCGCGTTCAATACGCACTCGCCGCTATACACGAGGCAGACAGCAACAAGGCTGAAAAGATATACGAGAGGTTTCAGCGTGTCAGCCGTAAATATTATCTTCAGGGCGAAATAAAATATGAGCAGCAGCTCGTAGATTTTGTCAGAAGCGGCAGATACAAGAACATTGAGTAAGAGGCTGTATTTTTATCAGTCTTACAGGGCCGTATAAACGAGCCGGCCATTAATCCGTTCCGAATTCATTACACTGATCTCACTTACTGTCATGCTTTCGCTCTCCACTTCAACGTCAAGTGGCACTTCTGACGGCTGGCGCACAAGGGTTATATGCGGACTGAACTTGCCCTTTGCATAGTCTATTCCGCATTTGTCAAGGTTCCGTCTCAGCTGCTGCGCTATAGTCTTCACCTTGTCCTCGCCTTCTATGCCGAGCCATAACACCCGACTTCTGCCGTTAAAGCATCCCAGCTTGCCTGTTCTGATTACAAACGGCTCAAACTTAACTGCATCAACAGCAGCTTTTATCTCCGTCACCCTTTCGGTTTCGCCGATAAATGCCAAAGTAAGGTGCAGGTTCTCTGGCTGGGTGTAGTTGCCTCTAACTCCATATTCTCTCAGTCCATCCTGCGCATCCAAGATTGAATACTTGAATGCTTCTGTAAATCGTATTGCGATAAATATTCTCATGTCATTATCTTTTTATACATCTGCCGACAATAACTGATTGTCAGTAGAATGTACATCTGGTTTGTGCTTTTATCAGTTTTATCCACGTGCAAATATTTGTATTTACAATATGTGCGATTATTTGTATTTATAGGCAAAAATAATTTATTTTTATCATAATGACAAAAACAGATACTTATTGTGAGGATTTATCCAAGCAACAATTAATAATAAAGTATCCTAATCTTTACACTTCTCAACAATACGATTCATCCATTCTGCAAAGCGCGGACATTTTTCTATTATAGCATCTATTCCTACTTCCAGTGCAATAAGATTTCCTTCAAGTACCTTATTATAGTCAGGTTTTATTGCCAATAGCCGTTTAGACGGCGCACCTTCAGGAGAAGAGTTTATGTTCTCAGGATTATTATAAGAAGAAATTATTGAGGCTGTTTTACTTGCACACTCGTCTGAAAAATAACATTCAAAACCTTTGTTGTTTGAAAACAAAAGAGCTTCAAACTCATGCAACTGTATGTAAGAAAAGAAACGCGAATCGCACAAAGAGTCATCAACAGCATTTTCCAGAGCCTCTACACATTGTGTCTTATCCTTAATAGCCATACTCTCAGCATAATTCGGCATATCATTAGGCAGTCTGAAGAAATCGATTAAAGTAGTAACGACAAAGTCTGTTTGTGATGACGCAAGTAGCATCTTTATTGTATTATACAGATGCTGATAGTTAACCATGCCTCCACGTCCGCTCCTGCTTGTGCGTATCAAAACGGGCGTGACGCTATATATTTCAAATTTCTGCAAATATGGAGCAACAAGACTATTGACAAACTCCTGTTCCGTCTGTCCTTCCACTACGATATACAAACGTTTCATAGTTGTCCTCCAATCATGTTTTTCTCCCACAGGTCACTGATAGTGAGATTATAATCGTCCATCCATTTTCCCAATTCTTCACCTGACAAATGACGGAACACCGACTGGCTGTCTGAACGGTCTACCACTATAATGTCGTCAACATCAAAGCAGTTTACAAGATTTGTCGACTGGGTTGACAAGATTATCTGACTCTTTACAGAAGCACTTTTCACCATCTCAGCCAACTTATTGATAGCAGCAGGATGCAGTCCAAGTTCTGGTTCGTCAATAATAATAACCTCAGGCTTGTTCGGCTGCAACAACAACGTTGCCAAAGCGATAAAACGCAGCGTGCCGTCTGAAAAGCTGTATCCGTCGAGATACATGTCTGTATCCTTTTCCTCCCATTCCAGACGTATCTTGTTATTATTGTTGGCGTCAGGACGAAGCTTAAAGCCTTTGAAATAAGGAGCTACAGAACGCACAACACCCTCGATAAAGCGAAAAGCCTTTTCATCGTTCTGCATCAGATAATACAGATAAGCAGCAAGGTTTGAACCGTTATCACGCAGACATTCATTGTCGTTTATGTTGCAGTCACCACGCATAGGGGAAGTGAAGCTTGTATCATGAAAATGATACACCATAAAACTTTTTAAATAAGTCCTCAAATAAGCCGCTCTCCATTCAGTGTTATATGCCAACGAAGATTCTTCCACTGCAGAATCCCATAATGTTTTGTTCCACTGCGAATAATTTTTTCCCGACTTATGAAAATTATTAAAATAGTCACCTGTATTCTCAAGATAGCCTTTGTTCGACTGTGCCGGCTTTATCTCAAAAAAGAAAGCATTGGTATTATCAAAATCTATCAATCCTTCTATTGATGCGGATTTTTTCCTTCCATGATACAACAAATTATCAATACCGCCCTTTGACAATGTATAGCTTCCAAACCTTTGTTCATAGATAGCCTTAATCAGTTCAAAGAATGAAATAAAGTTGCTTTTGCCCGCACCGTTTGAACCAATGAGCACATTAAGTCTGTTCAACGGCAGCGACAAATCTCTTATTGACTTATAATTCTTTATCAAAACTTGCTCTATCATATTTTTATCTTAAATTCAAGATTTTCCACAAGCCAATGCATGCTTAACTGCAAAGTTAGCATTATTTTTTTAAATCAAAACCATATATCAAGATTTTAGATTCTTACACTTATCCAAAATCTGCTCAAAACGCATTTTACTCAAAATCGGGTACTATACTTCTGCCTGTATTTTTGCTTTATATTGAGCAGATTTTCATTACCGATTTCAGTTTAACACCTTGAACTGTTCATTTTCCTTTTTCGCCACATCAGCGAAGAAGGTTATGACATGCGGATAGAAATTCTCGAAGTTTCCATACTTATGCTGTTTCTTCTCATATTTTCTCAGCAGACTCACCAGCCCAGGCATCCATCTGAAGTTGCGCTGAATCTGCTCCGACAACTCCTGTTTCACTTCTTCCGGCTTATAATCATTGTCCAACATATAACAGATTACGGCTGCGCGCACCAGCGATTCGTTTATCATTGTCTTCCAGTTGCCGTATGCCTGCTTTGCCATAGCCCATTTAGACAGCTCAAATATGTCTGTTGCCACCTGTTCCATATCTTTCACATGACCGGGATATCGTTTCTCATCAAGCAGATAATTTACAAAGGAGTGATTAAACTCATGCACAAGCGTAGGCAGATATTCCTTGCTGTACATCGGCTTGTCGTCCTTGTCAACATAATAGCCCACAACGGCAAACACTTCTTTCTTGTTGCCTCTTACGTGTCTGTTAACTCCATAGTTTCCACCGCCGTTACAAAAGCCAATAATCACAGAAAATATTTCCTGCGGCTCTTTGCCATAAAATGCAGAATACCAGCTTGTGTCAAGATACTTTATCACATTCTCACGATAAGCCTCAAGTCCTTTTTCATACAGGACTTTATGTGCATTGAAAAAGTCGTTGAACCTTGAGTCTTTATAAAAGTTGCCGAGCTGTGTCAAAAACTCCGTCTTGTCCACCTTGCCCCATCTCTTTTCCAGCGTCGGCACTTCTTCGTCTATCAGCGAGAACGTGCCGTTCTGATTATTAATAAGATGTATCGCCATCGACATCACGGCATCAAAAGATATGCCGTATTTGTTTCTGAGTTCTTTCATATACTGCACAGCCGGATGCTTTGTCTGACTCTTAAAATATTCATCCATGTCTTTTATATATTGCCCTGCCATATCCATGTTATATTCAGGATATCCGGCCATACGTGCCAATATACTCATCAGTTCAACATTCTCATTCACCTCAGGCTCTATTGTCTGAGCCTTCGTGTCAAGCGCGTAAACGCAGAAAAGTAAAATACATAATATTATTGTTCTCATAATTTTAGATAATTATTTACATCAGCAGTCTGCCGTTATCGTTCCATTCACCATACATAACGCCTTTCCGGGTGTTTTCTATAAATTTGTCAAGCCGCTTTCTGAACAGATCCGGCTGACGCTTCTTTATTTGGATGGTGTCAATGCGCACACGCTTATACAGCTCGGGCAGGCGGCAGAAATTATGCCATACTACAGGGTCCGACTTCAATTCTTTCATTACATCATCGTCTATCACAAAGCCCTTGTCTGTCATATCCGGCAATACGGCTCTCCCGGCGTCTGTCATCAGCCCGAGCCGTTCCATCCTGCGACATCTTTCCTTGTTCAGTTCCGACCAATTGCTGTGCGGCTTTCTCGGGCACAGTCTCTGTGCCGTCACCCCGCCTGCAAGCTTCTTTGTCGTGCTGTCTATCCATCCGAAGCACATCGCCTCTTCTACAGCATCTATATACCAAAACGTGCCGTCGTCAACAGGTCTTCCACGCTTCACCACAACCCAACATTCCGGCTCCTTATCATGATTCTGCATCAGCCATTCGCGCAGTTCATCACGAGACTTGACGTTCAGCAAATTATTTATTGTCATATACTGCCAATGAGCACTTCTTAATCTAACATTTCCTTATTTCTGTAACAAATATAATTTCTATTCCGATAATCAATTATTCTTTTTGAAATTCTCGGCCTGCTCTAGAATTTCTTTGAATACTTCATCGTTTGTTACAGGCGGATAACCATGTTCAGCCAACACTACGATAAGATCCATTTTCAGTTCGGCTTTGATATCGTCACGAGTTGACCAATCTGTATATTTAGATTTGTCATCCACAATCTTCTTTATTTCGGCAGCAAGCACCAGCAATTTATCTTCAGGATATTCAAATCCAAACTGTTTGGCAATTGCTTTCAGTATGTCATAAAATGCCTTTTCTTCATAACTTATTCCTAGACCTTTATACGAAGATTTTTCTTTGTTTATCTCTTTCAGGAGCATAGCCATCTGGTTGGCAACTTCCGTCACCACTTCATCGGCAAATACAGCACTGTCGCGTCTGTCATTATATTTATCAACAAGATCGTTAAGCCTTTTTGAAAAGTCTACGCCCTGCATCTTGTTTACTTTCTTAAATTCAGTAATAACCATGCGCAACAGCCTTTCCATAAGTTTCACTTTTGTGTTGGGCATTTGCATCTTTGCCAGCCTTTCCATATATTCTTCGCTCAGCACATCAAGATTTTTCTTATCATTGCCTATGCGGATTATTTCTTCCACGCCTTCCGACTGTATTGCCTCTTCTATCATTGCCCTGACACGTCTGTTCATTTGTGAGGCATCAGGAGCCTCACCCTTTGTCAGTTTGTATATTACAGCCCGCACGCCGGTAAAATAATGTATGTCTTCCCTGTCAGAGAAAGTTATTTCCTCACTGTTGCTGCATAAGTTGAAGGCAGATTTCAGTTTCTTTGTATGCCCCATAAACAGATTTTCCTGTTCTTTGGTGCGTTGCATAAATTCAGCTCCACGGTTAAGACATTCCAACTGTTCCAACGGGCTTCCGCTTGTGAATTTTGAATAGTCAAAGCCGTTGAACATACGTCTTATTATATCGAGCTCGTCTTTTACCATAACGATTGACTTTTCAAGACTTTCAACCGAATCAGAGTCTGTTTCGCCTTGAGCATAACGCTTTAAGGCTGTATTCATATTGTTCTTTATTCCGATATAGTCAACAATCAGTCCCTTATCCTTTCCAGGATATACTCTGTTTACGCGTGAAATTGTCTGTATTAGCGTATGCTGTTGCAGCGGCTTGTCAATATACATTGTGTCAAGACAAGGTACGTCGAAACCTGTAATCCACATATCTACCACGATGGCTATCTTGAAGTTTGATTTCGGATTCTTGAATGCTTCGGCAAAGTTTCTTCTGTCGTCGTCAGTTCCCAACAGATTGTACAAGTCGGGCTCATCGTCTTTTGTGCGTGTCATTATAAGCTTCATCCGCTCTATCGGCCGTTCCTTATTGCCGTATAGGGCTACAGGTTCGGCTGCCATGGCATAGTCTTTCTTTTCTTCTTCCGGCAGCTTCACCCATTCAGGTCTTAGGGCGGCGATTTTCTTATAAAGATTATACGCTATTGTACGGTTAGAGCATACAAACATGGCTTTACCAACTACGGTGCTGCCTTCTTCAACGCGTTTCTCGTAATGTGCGATGAAGTCCTCTGCCACGGCCTGCAAGCGGTCTGAATCGCCAAGTATACTTTCCATCTTGGTTACGGCCTTCTTGCTTTCTTCTATCTGATGCTCGTTGCTGCCTTCCTCTGCACATTGCTTGTAGTATTCTTCTATCTCATTCAGTTTTGCATTGTCGAGCAATACTTTTGCTGCGCGTCCTTCATACACGATGCGCCTTGTTATGTCGTCTGCCACCGATTCTGTCATGGTATAGGCGTCGACAACTTTTCCGAACACGTCGATAGTAGCGTCTATCGGCGTACCTGTAAAGCCTACGTATGTGGCGTTTGGCAGCGAGTCGTGCAGATATTTGGCAAAGCCGTAGCTTCTCTTCAGTCCGCGTTCGGTCTGTTTTATGTTCTGTTGCAGATTTGTCTGCGAACGGTGTGCCTCATCAGATATGCAAATAATGTTTGCCCTGTCTGACAGCAGCTTGGTGTCTTCGGTAAACTTATGAATTGTTGTAAGAAACACTCCGCCGCTTGTACGTCCTGCAAGATACTCACGCAACTTGGCGCGGCTCTCCACTTCAACCACACAGTCGTCGCCGATGAATGTCTTTGCCTTGGCAAACTGTTCAGATAGTTGTACGTCAAGGTCGGTGCGGTCGGTGATAAGCACTATGGTTGGACTGGCAAAAGCCTTGCTGCGCATAAGCATACGGGTAAGAAAGAGCATCGTAAAGCTCTTTCCGCAGCCTGTCGCGCCGAAGTATGTACCGCCCTTTCCGTCGCCGCCTTCATGCAGGCACGAGTGTTTAAGGATGTTGTCAAACAGCTTATGCGTGGCAAAAAACTGCGGATAACGGCATATTATCTTGCTCTCCGTCTTCGACGAGTCGGGCATGTAAACAAAGTCTTTCAGTATGCTCAGCAGACGTTTCTTGTCGAACATGCCTTTCACCATTGTCATCAGCGAGTTTATGCCGTCGTCGGGTTTGTCTCCGCTGTTCACCTTACGCCATGAATAGAAGAATTCGTAAGGCGTAAACAGCGAGCCGTATTTGTTGTTCACGCCGTCGCTTATTACTACGAAGGCGTTATATTTAAACAACTCGGGTATGTCGCGGCGGTATCTTACGGTCAGTTGCCTGTAAGCGTCCATTATAGTTGTGTCTTCCTTAACGGCACTTTTAAATTCGAGCACAACCACCGGCAGACCGTTTACATAGACTATGCCGTCAGGAATACGCTTTACGTCGCCTTGTATTTCGAGCTGGTTCACTATGCGGAACGTGTTGCAGTTCTCGTTCTCAAAGTCTATCGGTTCGATAAACAGGTCCGGCTGCGTCTTATCTTCACGCTTCAACGAAAAGCCCTCTGTCATAAGGCGGTAGGTGTTTACATTCTTGTCGTACAGCAGAAATCCGTTTGCTGCCGTAAGCTTTGCTATCACGCTTTCCACCTCAAGTTCCGTTATCCCGTCTTTCGCATAGCGGCTCCGCAGATATGCGCGCAGGTCTTCACGAAGAATAACATCGCTCGCCTCTTTGTTTATTTCTTCGCCGTTGGTATATATGTAGCCCTCTTGCTGAAACAACTCCATAATGGACATTTCAAGGGTGTGTTCGTTGAAGTGTGACATATTACAATTTACTTAATTTATTTATTTCATTAAGAATCGGACGAAAATTCTCCCAACTATCTTTACTTATATTAATAAATCCATTTACGACCGCATTTGCAAAATCATCTTTTTTTGCTAATATATTTTTATCGTTTTCATCATAAACAGCTTGCCCTCCATTGTTTTCTAATATTTTATCCTTACCTTTTCCATCGGGCTTACTCAGCGTAAGATTTTTACATTCATTATGTACCATTGACGGTCTTGTAAATTCTGTACCCAAAAATAGTCTGTGTCCTTCTGTGTCAACAGGAGATTTTATTTCATCATCTGAAAATAAATATTCTATTGAAATTTTTTCTTGTCCATTACGTTTCCTATTTTCGGGTGTCGGTATACAGAAACCATATACTTTATTTCCATAATTTTTATATTTTTGTTCACCTTCGTCCATTTTCTTTACAGTAGACTCTATATCTCTATCGAAAATTCCAATTATAGGATGAGCATTTTTTACTTTACTCAACTGTTCCAACATCTTTTGTAGATTGGAATCTCCATCTGGCTGTTGATCTGGTTCTATTGTTTCAAACTCAACATCTAATCCAAGTTCCTGTTTTGCTTTTAGAATAAATTTAATGTCTGTCTTACCTTCAGTTATGACTAAAGGTTTTTTGATTTCTTTTATTGCATCTTCTAATTTATGATAGTTATCTGCAAATCTCTGATTTTCATTTACCATTAATTCATAGACTTCTTTATATAATTCATTACTTGTTGGAGAACAAGTAATACCATTATTGTCCAAGTCTATTATTTGAGAACGCTCATATGCAGTATCAGCAAGTCCCATATTTAAAAATGGAGAATGAGAACTTACAATAAATTGTATATTAGGAAACAGATTGAATAGTTTAGGTAAAATATTATGTTGTAAAGTCATATGCAAATGCTTGTCAACTTCATCTATTAAAACTATTCCAGATGATAAAGCCATAGTTACATTAGGGCGAATTCTATCCCATTGTCGTAATATTTCTCCAAACAGACATAATAAAGAAGATTCTCCAGATGATAAACAAAATATGTTTGGAGAAATTTGTTTTGAATTATTGGGAGCAATATCATTCATAATGGACAAACGTTGTCCTGCATTAGTTCTTTTTCCTATACCAAAACGTACACCTCCAGAATATTTTTTTGATGATAATGTTGAACTGAGAATTTGATTAATATTCATGAATATAAGGTGTTCTGGTGTCACATCCAATGTTTTAACTTCTCCGCCAAAATTTATATTCTGTGTTTGTTTATATATTTCCCAATCTAAAACAACATCCATTATCCAATTTGCTAATTGAGGCAAACCAGAAATAACTTCTATTGGATTTGGAAGATATCCACTAAATTCCGCATCCATTTTGAACGGAATTTTTATCTGATATGGATCATTTAAATAATAAGGTTGTTCAAATCTATATGCAGGAAAATAAGTCGCAATATTATTTCTAAAAATAGAAATAGTATTATCTTTCGTTAAGTTCTCTGAGAAAATTTTTATACTGCCACTTTCTTGTAATCGACTATTTATTTCATAAAAAGGTATCTTATTATCAAGTTGGATATCTTCATTATATTTTTCTCCTGTCAGTCCTTTTCCTCTGCAATCAATATAATCTATAACCTCACTTCCATTTTTAAATCTAAAATATACGATTGAATATTTTGAGGTATCAATATTAAATAATGGAGAAGAGAACCTATAATATTTAGTTTCCTTTCCTGCAAATGAACCAGAAAAATTATTACGTGCCATTTCATAAAATGCATCTGCAATATGTGAAAGGATTGTTGTTTTTCCTTTACCATTAATAGCAGACAATACATTAATACTATTCTCATTAAAGTTTAGTTCTAAATGCTCGAATGGTGCACGATTAATAAATATTGCTTTTTCTATATATAATGCCATAGCTTAAATATTTTATTGCCACATCTTCACTAAAAGCAAAGACTGTAACTCTGTTAATTTATCATTTTCTGTATGCTTAAAATATATAAGATTAAAACAATGTTTCAAGAGTTTATTTACATTATTTAAATATGTGGATTTTGAGGGAATTAGAATTTTTAAGGTCTTTATATCTTCTGGTGTAATTGAAGGATATGTAGCTTTACTCATTTCTGCTATCCCCTGTAAATATTCGGTATTTTTATCGTCTATAAGAATTAAATATAGTAATTCATTTGAAATAAATTTATGGCAAGAGCGTATTACTGTAAATGCTGTAGAAACGATTAAATTTTTTATATTATCTTTAATTATACCATAATGCTTTAAATTTGGTCGAACTGTTGAATATACAATATCATTATATTTAACTTTTCTTTTTGCCCTACTAGGTATCTCATCTTTAGAAGAATTGAGCATTTGGTATTTAGAAAAAATATTATTTATGACACTACTGCTATCTAGATAATATATTTCTTTTATCTTTTCTTTAGAAGAAATATTATCCGTATTAATTTCACAAATTTCACCAAGTGTTCCCATTCTCCACCCTTCAGGCAAATTATTTTTGTCTATTCCGTCAACAAACATTTTGCGGTAAATGGCTTGGGCTGTTTCTTCCAATTTTACTATTTGCTGTTCATTGAGTTTTATACGTTGCTGAATAGCATTGTATTCTGCGACTATTTTTCGTTGTTGGTCAATTGAAGGGACTATAATTGGCATATCACATAAATTATCCCAAGTTGCACCACCTCTTACATCGCCACCTGTTGAGAACCACAGCCGTCTATCAAATTCAGGCCTTTTTATTTGCATAAAAAGATAATCAGGGTTCAAAACATTTTCATCTATCACTTCAAAGACAAAATATGCGGACGACATTATTGCAGGTTGGGATTCTTTCATTAATGAGATGGGTAATTTATGATCACGTTCTACACTCATTAACTTGCAGCCAAATTGATTATACGACACGATTTTATATTTCGACAAATCAGTGCCAATTATATTAGCTACAGATGGCATAAATTCTTTTTGTAAATTTACACCATAAAGTTTTGTCACCTTCAAATCCCGATTTCTTACATCCACTTCGCGGATATAATCGCCCAAGCGTTTGTAGTTTGTCTTACTCATAATTATTCTTGTTTATCAGGTTTACAACTACTTTCACCATCACGTCCTTTTCTTCTGTGCGGCTTTCGGCTATCATCAGCGTAAGGGCAACAAGAGTGTTGTCGGCAATGCGCTTCGTGCCGTCAGGATTATAGAGAATGCCGTTACCTGCCATAAACCATAAGAAGAGAGTTGCAGCTATGCGCTTGTTGCCGTCGCTGAACGAATGGTTCTTTGTAACGAGGTAAAGCAACATGGCGGCTTTTTCTTCTACTGACGGATAAAGGTCTTGCCCGCCGAAAGTCTGATATATCTGCCCGATGGAACTCTTGAACGAATCGTCTTTCTCATTGGCGAACCACTGGCTGCCGCCGAATTTCTCCTTCAGTTCTTCTATTGCCTTCATGGCTCCTTCGTAGGTAGCATGAAACTTGGCTTCGTTAGTGGTCTGCTCAACAGCCAGTTGCTGATAATCGTACTTGTCCAAAGTATCAAGGGCATAAGCATAATCGGCAACCACTTCCACCAGATTAAGCGCATCATCAGAAGTCAGTGCCTCTTGTGCCTTGACCGTTCTGCCCAATACGGCAACAAGCTGCTTCAGCTCCGTATAGCGTTGTTCTGTCAGGGCTTTATTGACGGCATAGCCTTTAATTAAATATTCTTTCAGCACTTTGTTTGCCCATATACGGAACTGCGTGCCACGTTGGCTTTTTACACGATAGCCCACGGAAATGATGACGTCCAAGTTGTATAACACAATATTCTTAGTTTGGGTAAATCCCTCTCTACGACCATAATTCTTGGTATGTGCAAAATTTGCACATGTGGTCTCACGCTCTAATTCATGTTCCTTATAAATATTGCTTATGTGGCGTCCTATAACGGTTCTGTCCTTTTGAAACAGTTCAGCCATCTGTGCCTGTGAAAGCCACACAGTATCTCCATCCATCCTGACATCCACGGCGGTCTGCCCATCGGCAGTACGATAAATTACAATTTTATCATTCAAGTCCATAGCCCAACTCTTTAAACAGGTTCAACAACTCCTTTCTGCTTTCCTCCTCCTGTTTCAGCAAATCTTTCATTTCAGTTTGCAGCTCTTTCATCTTTGTGTCGAAGTCTACGCCTTCGTCACGGCTCTTGAACTCAATGTATTTGCTCGGTACAAGTGACCAACCTTTAGCCTCTATTTCTTCAAGAGTAGCCGAATAGCAATATTCAGGCACATTCTTATAAGTCTGCTCATAACCTTCGCGTTGCCAGTTATGGAAGTTTTCGGCTATCTGTGCTATCTGTTCTTTTGAGAACTGTATGTATTTCTTCTCGAACGGCTCGCCCCACTGGCGCAGGTCTATAAACAGCACTTCATTCTCGCGATTACGATATTTCACGGTCTTGCCGTTCTGCTCCACAGTGCGTGCCTTACGGTTGCCTGCCAGTATCCAGAGAGTTACGCTTATGTCGGTAGAATAAAACATATTGCGCGGAAGAATAACGATGGCTTCAACCAAATGATTCTTCAACAGCTGCCGGCGTATGTCAAGCTCCGTACCGTCGCCACTCAACGCACCGTTAGCCAGCAGGAAGCCGGCCATGCCGTTTGCAGACATCTTTGAAACGATGTTGAGTATCCATCCATAGTTGGCATTGCCGGTGGGCGGAACTTCATATCCTTTCCAGCGCGGGTCGTCAACGAGCTCGTTTTCGGCACGCCACGACTTCTGGTTGAAAGGGGGATTTGCCATAATGAAATCAGCTTTCAGGTCTCTGTGCTGGTCGTTATGGAACGTATCGGCAGCCTGCTCGCCAAGATTGTTGGCTATGCCACGTATGGCAAGATTCATCTTTGCCAGCTTATATGTGGTGTTAGTATATTCCTGACCGTAGACGGAAATATCCTTTTTGTTGCCGTGGTGAGCCTCGATAAACTTCATGCTCTGCACAAACATGCCGCCAGAACCGCAGCAGGGGTCGTAAATCTTGCCGCGATAAGGCTCTATCATTTCGGCAATAAGGTTTACAATGGTCTTCGGCGTATAATACTCGCCCTTACCCTTACCTTCGGCAATGGCAAACTTGGCAAGGAAATATTCATATACACGGCCTATCAGGTCGTTTTCAGGGTCTTTCAGAGTATCTATATCATTTATAACGTCGAGCAGCGCAGCCAGCTTGTTGCGGTCGAGTCCCAACCCTGAATAATAATTGCTTGGCAGCGCACCGCGCAGTGTGGGGTTGTCTTTCTCCACGGTAGCCAGAGCCTTGTCTATCTTTATGGCAATGTCGTTTTGCTTGGCATTCTCCATAATGTAGCTCCAGCGGCTTATCTCGTTCAAATAAAAAACGTTCTTGGCATTATAAAAAACAGGCTGGTCGACAAACGCGCCCTTGCCGTCGGCAATAAGTTCGTTCTTGCGTTGCATGAAACGGTCGTAAGCATACTTCAAGAATATCAGGCTTAAAACCACATGCTTGTATTCTGACGGCTCCACCGAACCACGCAATTTATTAGCCGATTGCCAAAGGTTTTCTTCCATACTTTTCTGTTTAGTCTGTTTTTTTGCCATAATATTTTTTATTAAATATAATCAATATTAAATACATTAATAATGCCACCATCAGCTGCACTATCAGAAGTACTATCAGCCGGATTTCAAGTGGCGCACACGAAGAACAAAGATATAAAAATATTTTGTAAAAGCCACATCGTTCAAAAAATTTTTTGAATCAAAAATGCCATAATATCGTTTCAGGACAAAACTTTTCAAACATTACAATAATAAATTGTTTTACTTAGTTTTATTATGCCTTGCTTATCCCCCGAAATAACCCTATGACTTACGCATAAAAACCCTATGACTTTTGATGCAAAAGTGGCCGAGTTACGAGGCGTAACTCGGCCATTAACAGTTTGAAATGAAATGTAAGATTTTTGGTTAATGGATAGATAAATATCAAGATGAAAATATTTAATGTGAAATATAAATACATGTAAATGCTTACGGTTTTTCGGGACTTCTGTTTGATATGTAAATTTTTCAGACGAAATCAGTCATTGGAGCACATATATTTTAACAAAAAAAGATTGATGAAAAGACATGAAATAACGGTGTTAGGAATGTGACGGGACAAGGCATTTTGACTGAAAAATAACACTTAACAAAGTGTATGGACGAAAATTTATGACTCAGTTGGCAAATTTTTATTTTGTAGTTATGCCAATTTGCATTATCTTTGCAATAAGATAAGCGGCATCTCGGCATAACATACAAGCAAGCTTGATGATTCTGCTCTCGGTTTGCATTATCTTTGCATAGGATAATTAAAAAAGCTGTATCTGATTGATACACAGAATAGAATTGAAGAGTGTGAGATTTTAGGTAACGATTTAGCGACATTCAGAACGCTCTGACTTGCTGCGGTTTACCTCATAGATTCAAACAGCTCTTTCGTATTTGCAAAGATACATTTTTTATCCCATAGCACCAAATCATTACCTATTTTTTAGGGATATTGCCGTTACCTCGTTCTGAAAACGGCTTCCGGCTTGATGTGCGTAAGCCCATTTCAGAAATGGCACAAGCAAAGAAAAGCCCACGACGACCACAATGTCACAAGTGACACCGCCATCGTCGTGGGCACTTCTTTTATATGCTTGTGCAGAACGGACAAGTCCGTTTTATCCATTTTCTTTTTCTCGTCTTCTTTTGGCAGCCGAAATGCCGCCGGATGCAGGGCACGGCAAGCGTGAATCTGCACCTGCGACTATTTCCGGCTGTCATGTCTTCCCTGTCCTCAAACCGTCTTGCCATGCTTTTGCCAAACCGGGCATGGCAGACAAGACCGTTTGAAGACATGTGCCGTCGGCAGAAAACTTGCAACCGCAAGCCATGCACGCATGACAATGACGGTTGCAGGACTTCTGTCACGGCGGCAGGAAAGCGGGGCTTTCCCCTTGTCCGTTGCGCCGCCCTTTGAACTTCCCCGTGGCGCATTGCGCCATCCTCTATGCTTCCCCTTTTCCTTCCCGCCTCTCCAGCAAGTATGCCGATATTCCCATGCCGCCATTCCAGACGGCATCAGTGGGTCATTTTCGTTGCAGGGGCAAAGGTAAAGACGGGATTAGGAACACAAATTTTTTAGCCACAATCTCCACACTTCGCAGGCTCAGGTAGTATTCTGCCGAAAAAATTTGCTGAACCTACTCCCTAACCTTTGCATGGCCCCCGAAACGAAAACGACCGATGCGCGGTCGGAAGACGTCACAAGGAAACATCGGACATACGGAGAGGCGAAAAGAAAAAGGACTCGACCTCCCCATCCGAGTAAGACAAGTAAGAACAACTTAAAAATTGGAAGATATGAGAATGACATTGAACGACATCGGAAAGGCTTTGCGGAAAGTATTGTCCGCAGTAGCGAGAGCGGCATGGGGCATTACCCTTTGCGCAGGAGGTTTGGCGGTAGGCATCGCAGGGGAAATCCTATTGGGCGTGTTGAACTTCATGTTCGGCATCCTCACCGCACTACTTTCAATAGTGACAATTATTTGGACATTCATTTGGTTGTTAACCCTTTAATTCATAAGGATATGGCGAAAAGAAACAGCAAGACGGCAGCGCAGCAATGCAGGTTTTACGAGGTGGACAACATCTTTGAGTATATGGTGGAAACGTACATTAACGGCAATTTCAGCACTTTCCGAGAACTGTACAAGGAGTTGTGCAAGGATGCAAGAAGGGACTTCATTGACTTCCTTTTAAGCGAGGTAGAGCCAATCTATTGGAGAGAGATTTTGAAAGAAACCATTTGACAACCCATCAAAAGAGAACCTTATGAACAAGACAACGGAAAAGATACCCACATGGAGTTTGGGGTACATCATCAACGGTGACATGACGGGACTGACGGACGAGGAAATCCGCATGATTGACGAGTGGCAGAGCAAGTGGAACGTGCAGGTTGTCTCACCCCTTACGGACGAAGAAGGCAACGCACAGCCCTATTTCTCACGTTATCCCCTTTTCGGACTTCCAGCCGAAGTGGAGGACTGCGACATACTTTACACGAATGACAACATCTAAAATCTGACGATATGAACAAGACAACAGACCATTTCAAACGTACAATCCAAGCCTATTTGGAACAACGTGCAGCCGAGGACAAGCTGTTTGCGGCAAGTTACAGCAAACCGAACAAGAACATTGACGAGTGTGTAACCTATCTATTGCATTGGGCGAAAAGCCAATGTGACGGAGGCAACGCCATCGGCATGACAGGGGGTGAGGTCATATCCCAAGCGGTACACTATTTTGACGAGGACGACATCGAAGTCGGCAAGCCCCTGCAATGCCAAGTGATGGTATGCCACGACATGGAACTGACTGATGAGGAAAAGGCGGAAGCACGGCAGCAAGCCATCCGCCAATACCAAGCCGAGGAACTGCGCAAGTTGCAGAGCCGGAACAAGCAGGCAACGAAAAAAGAAGCCCAAGTACAACCTTCATTATTTGACTTTTGATTATGAAACCTAAGAATAAATTCCAACGCAATATCGTAGAAGCGAGCAAGAGCCTGCAACCCCTTACAAGCAAGCAGATACAATGGGGATTGGAGCATAGCATCAATCATGTCGGGCATAAATCCGCCAAGAAGATTGTAACCTGCACCAAATGCGGTCACCAATGGAAGTCGGACACGAAGCGCAAGCATGAGAAATGTCCGCACTGCGGCACAAGGCTGACGATACACGAGGGCAGGAAAAGGATTTTCAATGATTGTGGATATTTCACGGTGATAACAGCCTGTAAAGATTACCAAGTCGTAAGGTCTGTCATGGTAAAATGCTCGTTGAGAGTCGGCAAACCCGCAGAATATGAGTGGGCAGAAGTCATGCAAAGATGGATTGCCCCCAACGGGGAGCATGTAACTTTCACAAGGCTACGGCAAACGATGGGTACTTTATATTATGATTTGTGGCTTTTCTGTACTCCGTTGGAATTGAGGAAAGAAAACCACATCTTCAATCTTGTCCATTCGGGGACGGTCTGTCCGTTCATGTCCGTTACCCATGAATTGAGAAAAAGGGGATTCCAAAAGTCCTTTTACGGTCAGTCACCTCTGAATTTCTTCCATGCGCTATTGACAGACAACAGAATGGAAACCCTGCTAAAGACAGGGCAGACCAAACTTTTGCGGCATTTCATGGAGCATCCCAAAGAGAATGTGGAAGATTATTGGCAGTCTATCCGTATTTGCAATAGAAATGGATATAAGGTACATGACGCCGTGACATGGTGTGACTACATTGATGCGCTGAAGTATTTGGGAAAGGATGTCAGGAACATGAAATATGTATGCCCTCAAAACTTATCCCATGAGCATGACAAAGCGTGCAGAAAGGTGGTTGAAAGGGAATTGGAAAAGGAAATGAACGGTAACACTCCAAAATTCCTTTCAAAAGAACAGCGCTACCTGCTTAACAAAGGGAGATTTTTCGGATTGTCCTTTTCAGACGGTGTAATCTGCGTCAAAGTGATTGAAAGTGTAAGAGATATGATTTTGGAGGGCAGGGCGATGCACCATTGCGTGGGAGGATACCATACAAAGAAGGATTCCCTTATACTTTCCGCCACCATCAACGGGAAGCGGATTGAAACGGTAGAAGTGTCATTGTCACAGATGAAGGTGGTACAATGCAGAGGCGTATGCAACTCCAACACCAAATACCACGACCGTATCATCAAATTGGTGGAGGACAATGTCGAACAGATACGGCAGCGGATGGAAGCGGCATGATTGTATGACAACCTAATAATTATAGATATGGAAGTGAAAATAGAAAATATGGTTTTCGGATGGCACGAGGAGCTGCCCGAAATGTTCATCGAACTGTTGAACACGCTTGTACTGACAAAGAACGAGCAGGATATAAGGGGTGTAATGGAGGTGTTCGCCCGAAAGGAACTTTTCAATGTCCTTTTCGCCTTTGGGTATGGCGCACACCATTTATGGGTGACGCAAAAAAAAGCATCCGACCCCGACCAATGTTTGGAGAACAGACTACTGATTGTTGAATTTTAATTGATAAGGCTATGACAACGAGAATGACCATTAACGGAGTAAGCACCTGTCAAACGGCAGGAACGGAGAAATACGAGAGTTTCCAAATGAGTATCGGCAGGAAAAGGCGCACTTTCGTGCAATACGACTACCGCCATACAGACGGAGAGTTGTTCTCCTGCGTGAAGCCCACGCTGGACGAGTGCAGGCGGTTACGTGACGAATGGATTAAAGCGAAGGAGGACAGGCTATGACAGCAGGCTATGATACGCTGATAGTTACGTTCAGTGACCCAATCAAGGTATTGGACAATATGTTTTCCGATGCGGACGCATGGGGAACTGACACCCTCAAAGGATGGGTGGAGGACTATGAAAGTACGAGGTTTACGCAGATAAACGAGCATACGGCAGTCATCACTTCCGAATACAACATGCCCTGCGTAAAGGAATGGCTCACACACTGTACGACTAT
>HF992527.1 GCA_000436695.1 Prevotella sp. CAG:1185
ATATCAAGAGAAGCGTCAAACTTGGTTGTAGTAATGTCCTTAACCAACTCTGCAGCCTCTTTCAAAGAGTATGCTTTCCCTGCTTCAACCTTATCAGCTACTGATTTTTGATTTTTTGTCAGTTTACTCATTTTCTTGAAGTTATAAATTATTTACCAGGGAAGTCCCCTTTAACTGAGATGCCCATACTTCTAGCCGTACCAGCTATAAGCTTCATCGCAGACTCTACGGTAAAGCAGTTAAGATCAGCCAATTTGTCCTCTGCGATGGCACGGATCTGATCCCATGTCACAGAAGCCACTTTTCTACGGTTAGGCTCAGCAGAACCTCCTTTAACCTTGGCTGCCTCCAGCAACTGAACAGCAGCAGGAGATGTCTTAATTTCGAAGCTGTATGACTTATCGGTGTAGTAAGTGATAACAACCGGAAGCACTTTTCCAGCCTTATCCTGAGTTCTGGCGTTGAATTCCTTGCAGAATCCCATGATGTTAATACCCTTTGAACCGAGGGCCGGTCCAACTGGTGGTGAAGGATTCGCAGCGCCACCTTTAATCTGTAATTTGATTAATCCAGCAACTTCTTTAGCCATTTCTTTTGTTAATTAAAAATTTGAGATTTTATAAAAGAACACACGTGTCCGTAACAACACGCTTATTCTTTTGCGACTTGCATAAAACCGAGTTCCAAAGGAGTTTTACGTCCAAAGATTTTTACCATAACCTTGAGTTTGTGCTTTTCAGTATTCACCTCTTCGATGACACCACTGAAACCGCTGAATGGTCCGTCTGTAACCTTCACTGTCTCGTCTACGCTGAACGGGATGTTTACTTCCTCTGTCAGCTCAGACTCCTCAGACGTGCCAAGGATACGGTTGATATCAGACTGTTTTACCGGAGTCGGATTATCCAATCCGCCCAAGAAACCCAGCACGTTAGGTATGAAACGCAGCGTATGGGCCACGTCGCCCTTCAGTTCTGCCTCAACAAGCACATAGCCCGGAAGAGAAATCTTCTCTTTAACCACACGCTTGCCATTACGCAAAGACGCATGTTTCTCCATCGGTATAAGAACCTGAGAAACATAAGTCGAAAGCAGCGTGTTGTGCTTAAGTTCGGCGTCGATATATTCTTTTACCTTAGCCTCCTTACCGCTGACAGCACGCAATACATACCACTTTTTACCTGATTCAGCCATTTTCCTTTTTACGATTAATTAGGATAGATCGTACTCATAACAAACCGGAACACGGAATCCATAATGAACACCACAACTGCAATGATCAAGGAAGCAGATAATACAACCATTGCACTGTGAGTAAGTTCGGCACGTGTCGGCCATGATGTTTTATGCACAAGTTCGTCGTAACTAGCCTTGCAACTATTTGCTATTTTTTTAAACATATTATCTTTATTTTGGCACGGGAAGAGAGGCTCGAACTCCCGACACCTGGTTTTGGAGACCAGTGCTCTACCAACTGAGCTATTCCCGTAAAATAGGTTCCCGTCGAGACGGCGAGAACCTAACTGTATTTTGTAGATATATCGGTAATAGTATTACTCGATGATCTCTGTAATCTGACCAGCACCTACTGTACGACCACCCTCACGGATAGCGAAGCGCAGACCAACGTTCAATGCAACAGCGTAGATCAGATCTACTGTGATTGTTACGTTATCACCAGGCATTACCATTTCAACGCCTTCCGGCAGAGAAATCTCACCTGTGCAGTCCATTGTACGGAGATAGAACTGAGGGCGATACTTGTTTCCGAATGGAGTGTGACGTCCACCTTCCTCTTTCTTCAATACATAGATCTGAGCCTTGAACTTCTTGTAAGGTTTAATCTGTCCCGGGTGGCAAAGAACCATACCACGTTTGATCTCGTTCTTGTCGATACCACGGAGAAGCAGACCTACGTTATCACCAGCTTCACCTTCGTCAAGAATCTTACGGAACATCTCAACACCAGTTACAACTGACTTCTTGTCTTCACCAAGACCGAGGAGCTCAACTTCGTCACCAACCTTAACACGGCCAGTCTCGATACGACCTGTAGCAACTGTACCACGACCTGTGATTGAGAACACGTCCTCAACAGGCATCAGGAACGGTTTGTCAAGATCACGTGGAGGCAGCGGAATCCATGTATCAACAGCATCCATCAGCTCCATAACCTTGTCTTCCCATTTCTTAACTCCGTTCAGAGCGCCGAGGGCAGAACCGCGGATGATAGGAGTATTTTCGCCATCATACTCGTACTGATCAAGAAGCTCACGCATTTCCATCTCAACGAGCTCAAGCATTTCCTCATCCTCAACCATATCACACTTGTTCAGGAATACAACCAGACGAGGTACGTTTACCTGACGAGCGAGAAGCACATGCTCACGTGTCTGAGGCATAGGACCATCAGTTGCAGCAACTACGATGATAGCACCATCCATCTGAGCGGCACCAGTTACCATGTTCTTTACATAGTCAGCGTGTCCCGGGCAGTCTACGTGTGCATAGTGACGGTTAGCTGTCTCATACTCAACGTGTGCTGTATTGATAGTAATACCACGCTCTTTTTCCTCAGGAGCGTTATCAATCTGGTCGAATGACTTTACTTCATCACTCTTTGTAAGTCCTCTTTCAGCAAGCACCTTTGTGATAGCAGCAGTCAGAGTAGTCTTACCGTGGTCTACGTGACCAATTGTACCAATGTTTACATGGGGTTTGGTACGGACGAATGTCTCTTTAGCCATAGCTTTACTTTTTTATTTATTGTTAATGAATAATCGTGTATTGTTATTGTTTTGCTTTTTCAAATAAAGAAAGTCGTAGAGCTGTAACCGAGATTTGAACTCGGGACCTCTTCCTTACCAAGGAAGTGCTCTACCACTGAGCTATTACAGCAGCGAGAGCGGAAAACGGGACTCAAACCCGCGACCCCCAGCTTGGAAGGCTAGTGCTCTATCAACTG
>HF992528.1:0-39945 GCA_000436695.1 Prevotella sp. CAG:1185
TTATTGATTGGCAACTTGCGGACATTCATATAAAATTAATGCTTTCTGCCGTCTTGTTGTCTTTTTTGTTGCAGTTTTGCCGTATGTCCTTCATGGCATGGTCCGTCTTGCCGGTGAAAAAAGTGAGCGATAATCCCTTTTAATATAAAATAAAAATCCGGTCTGGTCATGATGCCCGGTTGGGGCATTAAATGTTCATTTGGGTGTTATTGCTGATTTGTATTGTTTAGGTTTTTTGCAAATAAATCAAAAATCTGCTTGTCTTTCATATATAAGTTATAATTTTGCAGCCCTGTATAATTTAATTTATGGAAATTAGTTTATTATGGCAAAATTGTCTAAGGGTAATGCCAATTCGGCTATGAAAAAGGCTGGATTGGCGGGGATGCTGATGACTCTCGGCATCGTTTTTGGAGACATCGGCACGTCGCCTCTCTATGTGATGAAAGCGATAACTCACACGGGAGCGGCACTCACGGAGAACTATGTTTTAGGTGCATTGTCGTGTATAATATGGACACTGACACTGCAGACCACTATAAAATATGTGCTCATTGCGCTGCGGGCTGACAACCACGGCGAGGGAGGAATACTGGCGCTTTACGCGCTGTTGCGCAGGCATAAGCGCCGGTGGATTTATGCCATAGCCGTGATAGGAGCGAGCACGTTGCTTGCCGACGGAGTGATTACGCCGGCCATCACCGTCACCACTGCTATTGAAGGACTGCGCGGCATAAGTCCCGACCTGCCTGTCATTCCGGTAACTATAGCCGTTATCACAGTGGTGTTCTTCGTACAGCGTTTCGGCACCGAGCATGTAGGCCGTTCTTTCGGTGTGTTCATGCTGGTGTGGTTTCTGCTTCTTGGCGTTGTCGGAGCCATTTGGCTTGCCGGCTGTCCGCAAGTGCTCAAGGCTTTCAGTCCTTATTATGCTGTGCGTCTGCTTGTCGAGTCGCCGGTGTGGTTTCTTATCCTTGGTGCCGTGTTCCTTTGTACCACTGGAGCCGAAGCTCTCTATTCAGACCTTGGTCATTGCGGCAAGCATAACATAGCCATAAGCTGGACTTTCGTAAAGATAATGCTTATCCTTAATTATCTCGGTCAGGGAGCGTGGGTATTGACTTATCCTGAGCGTGCCGCAGGCAGCGACAATCCGTTTTATGCCATAATGCCCGATGGCATGTTGCTCTTTGCCGTGGTTATGGCAACAGGTGCGGCCATAGTGGCGAGCCAGGCGCTCATCAGCGGTTCGTTCTCTATATTGAGCGAGGCGATGAACCTTAATTTCTGGCCCCGCATGAGGATAAAGCATCCTACCAATGTCAAGGGACAGTTGTATATTCCAGCCGTCAACGGATTTATGTTTGTTGCAGTGGTTTTCACCGTGCTTCTCTTCCGCGACTCATCGCGCATGGAGGCAGCCTACGGACTTGCCATAACCATAACCATGCTGATGACCACCTTGCTGCTGGGTTTCTATCTGCGCAAGATGTCGGCGCCGCGCATTGTTGTTATAGCGTTTGTAGGATTTTATTGTGTCATCGAAGGACTGTTTCTTGCCGCAAACATGTCAAAGTTTGTTGCAGGAGGATGGTTCACCCTGCTCATAGGCGGACTGCTCTGTTTCATAATGTTTGTTTGGAACAGTGCGCGCAAGATTCGCAGCCGCTATCTGCGCATAAAGAAACTTAGCGACTATTACGACATTATATCGGCGATAAAGGCAGACAAGAGCATACCAAAATATGCTTCTAACCTCGTTTACGTAAACCATGCTCCCACAGAGGGCGGCGTTGACGACAAGTTGCTTTACTCTATAATAAACAAGCAGCCCAAGCGTGCCGACCACTACTGGCTGCTGCACATAGATTTTGTCGACGCGCCCGACACGCTGGAATACACGTGCCGCGCCCTTGTTCACGACACGCTCTTCAGCATCAGTCTGCGCATAGGCTTCAGGATAGAGCCGCGCGTAAGCCTGTATCTGCGCCAGATAATAGAAGACCTTGTGGCGTCAGGCGAGCTCGACCTCACCAGCACATATCCTTCGCTGCGCAGCAAGGGCATAGCCGGCGACTTCCGCTTTATCATAATTCACCGTATATATTATCCCGAAAGTTCGTCAAACAGCCGTCAGAACATGCTGATGAGTCTTTACTCAATAATCCGACGCATAGGCATAGGCGAGCCAAAGGCTCTCGGATTAGACACGTCGGTAGTGGTTGTGGAGCGCGTGCCGCTGATAACTTCGGGACAGCGTACAGGCATGCAGCGCCGCATAATGAGGGTTGAGCCTGAAGAATGACGGTCTGACAGACTGAATAAATGCCCTTTGAAGCCCTGCCGATAAGGGCATTTTCTGTCTGTGTAAAATTAAAGACTTGTTACAAGGCTGTACAAAAAGTCAGTTTTTTTGCTTAACGGTGTGTATTCTCATTATTTTTGTGTAAGTTTGCATACATGAATAACAATTTGGCAGGCACCGCAAAATGGTGCGAGAATGTTATGGTGGTTGACGCCGACTATATAGATAAGGTGGCGTTCGACCTCATAGTTAATTTTGAGCGAATGATAGAGCGACGCATCCCGCAGGCCGACATGGCGCGCTGGATTGACTGCATAGCTCTTGACGGAGGACTGCGTGAGGGTGATGCCCAGACGCAAGTGATTCTGATACACGGCAAGAACAAGGACAAGTTAGACAATTTCAAGCCGTCTGTTTATACCGATGAACTTGACGGAAAGGCGTTTAAGGACAATCTGGGAGAGTTCCTTATCAGCGCATATCCTGTTGAAGACCTTGTCAGCAAGGATGACTTCTTCATAGAGACTCTTGAGATAGTCAGCTCTCATAAGGACGTTAAGCGCATAATGGTGGTGCCCGACGCAGAGCGAATATACGACAATGTGCGCCATGCACTGAGAAACGTCGACGAGGAAAAGCACGTAACCGTGTTTGCCATGCAGCCCATGCAGGGAGGCAACTTCCGTCAGGAGATACTCGGCTACTCGCTGATGAGCGCACTGGGAATAAGAGCCGATGAGATAAAATAGGGAATGGCAGGGACAATGGAATGAGACAAGATGAGACAAAACAAGAGTGAAGTGACCAGGGCGGAAAATGTGTCTGCCTGATCACATCTGTCCAATAACTCCCATAACTCCCATTTCTCTCATCACCCCCATAACCCCCAACTCCCCAACAACCAAGCCTAATATCAAAAAACAAACAAAATAAATTTTTAAAATGGGAAAAGTATTAATGATTGGAGCCGGTGGCGTAGCTACCGTTGCAGCGTTCAAGATAGCAAAGAACGCTGACGTGTTTACCGAGTTCATGATTGCAAGTCGCCGTAAGGAGAAGTGCGACCATATAGTCGACGCCATCCACAAGGCCGGAATTAACATGGATATAAAGACGGCGCAGGTTGACGCCGACGACGTTGAGCAGCTTAAGGCTTTGTTCAACGACTATAAGCCCGAGCTGGTTATCAACCTTGCCCTGCCTTATCAGGATCTTACTATAATGGATGCCTGTCTGGCTTGCGGATGCAACTATCTTGACACCGCAAACTATGAGCCTAAGGACGAGGCTCACTTTGAGTACAGCTGGCAGTGGGCATACAAAGACCGCTTTGAGAAGGCCGGACTTACCGCCATCCTTGGCTGCGGCTTCGACCCGGGCGTTAGCGGCATCTACACAGCTTATGCCGCAAAGCATCACTTCGACGAGATTCAGTATCTTGACATCGTTGACTGCAACGCCGGAAACCACCACAAGGCTTTCGCGACAAACTTCAACCCTGAGATTAACATCCGTGAGATTACTCAGAAGGGACTTTACTATAAGGACGGCAAGTGGCTTGAGACTGAGCCGCTCGAGGTTCACAAGGCGCTCACTTATCCTAACATCGGTCCGCGCGAGAGCTATCTGATGCACCATGAGGAGCTGGAGAGCCTCGTTAAGAACTATCCTACAATCAAGCAGGCACGTTTCTGGATGACCTTCGGACAACAGTATCTTACATATCTCGACGTTATTCAGAACATCGGTATGTCTCGCATCGACGAGATTGAATATGAGGCTCCGCTGGCCGACGGCTCAGGCAAGACTGCCAAGGTTAAGATTGTTCCGCTGCAGTTCCTCAAGGCTGTGCTGCCTAATCCGCAGGATCTCGGCGAGAACTACGACGGCGAGACAAGCATAGGCTGCCGTATCCGCGGTCTGAAAGACGGCAAGGAGCGCACATATTATGTTTATAACAACTGCTCGCATCAGGAGGCTTACAAGGAGACAGGCATGCAGGGCGTAAGCTACACAACAGGTGTGCCTGCCATGATTGGCGCCATGATGTTCTTCAAAGGCCTGTGGCGCAAGCCGGGCGTATGGAACGTAGAGGAGTTTGATCCGGATCCGTTCATGGAGCAGCTCAACAAGCAGGGACTGCCCTGGCACGAAGTGTTCGACGGTGACCTGGAACTGTAGTTTAATTCATAATTCACAATTCATAATTTATAATTGGGATGGTGAGTTTTGAAATTTATAATTCATAATCGGGTAGGAGAATTTGATGTTCATAACTGTTTGACAGACATTGGAGATTAAATGCATTGCAACAATGCAAATCATAATTTTCCATTTTCAATTCTCCATTCTCAATTACTAAAAAACGCTTTTATATGGCAAAAGAAAAAGATACAGAGGGCATGGGCATACAGGAAGGCAAACTGAAAGCCTTGCAGGCTGCCATGGCCAAAATAGAAAAAGACTTCGGCAAAGGCTCGATAATGAAGCTCGGCGACGAGAATGTTGAGCAGGTTGAGGTCATTCCCACCGGAAGCATCGGCCTTAACGCCGCTCTCGGTGTAGGCGGATATCCCCGCGGACGAATAATAGAGATTTATGGTCCTGAGAGCAGCGGTAAGACTACTCTAGCCATTCACGCCATTGCTGAGGCTCAGAAGGCGGGCGGCATTGCAGCGTTTATCGACGCTGAGCATGCTTTCGACCGCTTTTATGCTGCCAAGCTCGGAGTTGATGTCGACAACTTGCTGATATCTCAGCCTGACAACGGTGAGCAGGCTCTCGAGATAGCCGACCAGCTTATACGCTCTTCAGCGATAGACATTCTGGTGGTCGACTCAGTGGCTGCGCTCACTCCGAAAGCCGAGATTGAGGGCGACATGGGCGACAACAGGGTTGGTCTGCAGGCACGACTGATGAGTCAGGCGCTCAGAAAGCTTACGTCTACAATAAGCAAGACCAACACAACGTGCATCTTCATCAACCAGCTGCGCGAGAAGATTGGCGTTATGTTCGGCAACCCCGAGACAACAACCGGCGGTAACGCGCTGAAATTCTATGCCAGCGTGCGCCTCGACATACGCCGCGTTACGAGCATAAAAGACGGCGACAAGGTTATCGGCAATCAGGTTCGCGTTAAGGTGGTTAAGAACAAGGTGGCTCCTCCGTTCCGCAAGGCAGAGTTTGAGATTACATTCGGCGAAGGCATATCTAAGGTCGGCGAGCTTGTTGACCTTGGCGTTGAGTACGGCATAATACAGAAGAGCGGTTCTTGGTTCTCTTATCAAGGAAGCAAACTGGCTCAGGGACGCGACGCAACGAAGACGCTGCTGAAAGACAATCCTGAACTGTGTGAGGAAATTGAGGCACAGATAATGCAGGCTATATCAGACAACGCTGAATAGTGGTAGGTTTATTTATAGACCTTTAAAATAAAATCCGGCACGGACGCAATGGCGTTCGTGCCGGATTTTTTATGTCCTATATGTACATACACCGGGTTTGTCCGTATTTCCTCTCGTTATAAATTATGTGTCTTTATTATTCGGACGTACCTCGGGTACGTCCCTATGGTTTTACGGTTATATGTCATGCGTCTTGTATTGTTTTTATTTTTGAAACCTGCAACGCTTAATTGCCTTTCATTTTGTCATCGTGTTTATGTCAGGATTTTCATGCAAAATAGAAATTGGTAAGGCTAAAATACGGTTCCTTCGGTAAACTATATTTACAAAACATCGCTAAAGGTATGTTTTCGTCTGATTAATATGCCACTTTTTGTGCGTTAATACACTGTTTTTTCATCTTTAACAGGCCGTTTTTGGTGCCAAAAAGTAGTGGTTTTTGCCTGTTTTTCAGTCAAAATCGTTGCACACAACGCTGTAGATTATCTATAATGTTCTGATGCGTCGCATCTTATGTTTGCACACGATTTTGGCAGGTTTTTACGGCCGGATGATTTTATTTTCAGAATATCGCAGTATGAGAGCGTCAACTGAAGTCAGAGTGTAAGATAATGACGAAGATTTGTTGCATGGTGATATTTTCTGTATCTATTGGATATGATATATTATTGGTAAAACTGTTTGTTGACACAATGTGAAATATTGATATATTTATGAAATAAACTGCATGTAGTGTGTTCGTGGCTTATGCAAAAAGTTGCCGCTGTGCTTGCTCTTGTGTGGCCGATGTGTTAACTTTGCATCCATGCAAGTAAATGTAGAACTTCTTAAAGAATGGTTTGCCGACTTTAATGTGCGCTATTTTGGCGGCAGTCTGCCCGTGCCCGCATTTGCCGTTGGGCGCTCGCGCACGCAGCTCGGATGTATGTCGTGCAAGGTTAGGCGTAAGATGTTTTCCAAGTCGTACACCGACTATACAATACGCCTGAGCAACTATTATGATGCCGACGAGCACCATTTTAAGAACGTTCTGCTGCACGAGATGATACATCTGTGCATAACGTCGAGGCGAATAAAGGACACGTCGCCGCACGGCGAGGTGTTCCGCAGGATGATGCGCACCATAAATGCCGACGGCTGGAACATAAGCGTTTCGACAAAGATGGATGCCGTACAGAGGTCTGCCGGCAAGGCTCGTAAGCGTATGAGGGTTGTTCTGGCCGTTACTATGACCGACGGGCGCTGCCTGCTCTCTGTGGTTAGTCCGCGATATGTGCCGGCTATAGACCGCGCTATGAGCCGTGCGCAAGGCATTGTCAGGTATGAGTGGTATATGTCTGACGACGATTACTTCAGTACGTTTCCGGTTGTGCGGACGCCGCGCGGGCGCATAGTAGGCAAAGATGTTTTTGCAGAGCTTATCGTCAGGATGAAGCCTTTGGATAAGACTTGGCGCTGAATTATGTGCTGATTAAGTTGAGTGTTAAGTGTTTTTATAAGTTTGTCTGCGGGTCTGTGAATGTCTGTAGCTTACGCCGGAGCGATGATGATACTATAAAAATATAAACGCCTCTGCATCAAGCAGAAGCGTTCACATTGTGTCGGTTTATCTATCTGAAAGTTTAAGAAGTCTTTTTATACGTTTTTGAGCTTGTCACTATAAATTTTAAAGAAGTCAAAGTTCAGTATTTTTGAAATCTTCATAAGATCGTCGGTGTCTATCGACTTTTTTCCGAAAATCTTGTATATATTAGTACGGCTGCATCCCAGCTGACCGGCAAACCACACCACAGATTGTTTCTTTTCCTTCAGCTTGGCTTTTATCAGCTGGCCTATTGTCGTTTTCTCAGCGTTTGTCTTTTTGTTCTCTTGCATTTTTTAATTTCTAATTGTGAGTGTAATAGTGCGGTTTCTTTGTTCAAGTATCTGCCTGACTGATGTATCGTTCGTCTTGGCAGGCTTGTTTTACACGTACAAAGTTACTTTAAAGAAATTTATTATGCAACAGGCGTTTTTCTAGTAGTGGAATACGACTTACTCAGGGGTGATTATCAGGTGATTTTTTGTGATTATTCGGTAAAAATAAAATGCCGCGGCAGCTGTTTTTGCTGCCACGGCATCTGAGAATTTATGTTTTAAGATTGTTTCTATTACAGATTTGCCAGTTCGATAACTTTGTCTACAGCGGCTGAAAGTCCGTCAACGTCCTTTCCTCCTGCTGTTGCGAAGTGAGGCTGTCCGCCGCCGCCGCCCTTTATCAGTTTGGCTGCCTCGCGTACCATCTTGCCTGCGTTGAGGCTACGATCCTTAACGAGGTCTTCGCTTATCATAACGCTGAGGGTGGGGCGCTCGTCAAATGTGCTGCCTACAACGCAGAGCATGTGCTCCGGCTCGGCTGCACGTATCTTGAACACGAGGTCTTTGGCAGCGTCCTGCTTCATCATTATTGTTGTGGCTATAACCTTTACGCCGTTTACGACGCGGGCCTGAGATATGAGTTTCTCTTTTACTCTCTCAACTCTCTCTGCCTGGAACTGTTCAAGGCTCTTCTTCATAGAGTCGTGCTCCTCGATATATTTCTCGATGACGCCGAGCAGGTCTTTAGCATTGTTGAACAGTGACTTGATGGCTTTCATGCCGTCTTCGAGTTCGTACATCATCATCTCGCACTCTTTGCCTGTCTTTACCTCAATACGGCGTATTCCGGCAGCAACGCTGCTTTCAGATATAATCTTAATCATGCCGATGCGGCCTGTAGAGTGGGCGTGGATACCGCCGCAGAACTCAACGCTCGGGCCAAACTTAACCACGCGTACCTTGTCGCCGTATTTCTCACCGAACAGTGCTATGGCACCCATCTTCTTGGCTTCTTCGAGCGGCATGTCGCGGTGCTCGTCAAGCGGAATGTCCTGACGTATCATGTCGTTGACAATCATCTCGACTTTGCGTATCTCCTCGTCGGTCATCTTCTGGAAGTGAGAGAAGTCGAAACGCAGCGTGTCGCTTGATACGTATGAGCCCTTCTGCTCAACATGGTCGCCGAGAACCTGCTTCAGAGCATAGTCGAGCAGGTGGGTTGCTGTATGGTTGGCAGCGCTTGCGTCACGCTTGTCGGTGTCTACACATGCCATGAAGTCAGCCTCAGGATTCTTAGGCAGTTCTTTAACGATGTGTATCGACTGTCCGTTCTCGCGTTTGGTGTCTATCACGTTCACTGTCTCGTTCTCGCTTACCAGCACTCCGCAGTCGCCTACCTGGCCACCCATCTCGCCGTAGAATGGTGTGTTGTCGAGCACGAGCTCATAGAATGTATTCTTTTTCTGTGTAACCTTGCGGTAGCGCAGAATGTGGCATTCGTATTCAGTATAGTCATATCCGACGAAGTTCTGCTCGCCTTGGCGCAGCTCTGTCCAGTCGCTGTTCTCAACGGCTGCTGCGTTGCGTGCTCTTTCTTTCTGTTTCTGCATTTCTTCGTCAAACTGTTTCTCGTCTACGGTGAGTCCGTTTTCACGGCAGATAAGTTCTGTCAGGTCGAGCGGGAATCCGTAAGTATCGAACAAGCGGAAGGCCTTTGTGCCGTCGAGAACGGTCTTGCCTTCGGCTTTAACCTCTTCCATTGCGTCCGACAGCATGTTAATACCGTTAGACAGTGTGCGGAGGAATGAGTCTTCCTCTTCCTTAATAACCTTGGTTATAAGTTCGCGCTGTGCTGTAAGTTCCGGATAAGCCTCGCCCATCTCGTGTATCAGCACAGGCATGAGCTTATACATAAATGCCTCTTTCTGGTTGAGGAATGTGTAGGCATATCTTACGGCGCGGCGCAATATGCGGCGGATAACGTAGCCGGCCTTGGCGTTGCCAGGCAGCTGTCCGTCTGCTATTGAGAATGCTACGGCACGCAGATGGTCGGCAACAACGCGCATAGCAACGTCAATCTTCTCCTCTTTGCCATATTCCAGACCTGACAGGCGTGAAATCTCCTTGATGATTGGCTGGAAGATGTCTGTGTCGTAGTTTGAGTGCTTGCCTTGCAGGGCGCGTACCAGACGCTCAAAGCCCATACCGGTATCTATCACGTTCATTGACAGTTTTTCGAGAGAGCCGTCGGCTTTGCGGTTAAACTGCATGAACACCAGGTTCCATATCTCAATAACCTGTGGGTCGTCTTTGTTTACGAGTTCTCGGCCCGGTGTCTTGGCTTTTTCTTCTGGAGTACGAGAGTCGAGGTGAATCTCTGAGCAAGGTCCGCATGGACCTGTGTCGCCCATTTCCCAGAAGTTGTCGTGCTTGTTTCCGTTGATTATGTGGTCTGCCGGAACATGTTTTGCCCAGAATGCAGCAGCCTCGTCGTCGCGGCTGAGGTTCTCCTCGGGAGAGCCTTCAAACACTGTTACGTAGAGGTCGGCCGGATCGAGATGAAGCACATCAACAAGATATTCCCAGGCATAGTCGATGGCGCCTTCCTTAAAGTAGTCGCCAAAGCTCCAGTTGCCCAGCATCTCGAACATTGTGTGGTGGTATGTGTCGTGACCAACTTCCTCAAGGTCGTTGTGCTTTCCGCTCACGCGGAGACACTTCTGTGAGTCGGCCCTGCGTCTTGGTTCGGGGTCGCGTGTTCCCAGTATGATGTCCTTCCATTGGTTCATTCCTGCGTTAGTAAACATCAGTGTCGGGTCGTCTTTAATCACCATAGGTGCCGACGGAACAATCTGATGTCCTTTCGATTCAAAAAACTTTTTGAACGATTCACGGATTTCGTTAGCTGTCATCATTTCTTTTTCGTATTTTGTTTTTGTTCTTTTTCTTTTTCCTTAAAACAAAGGCTATATGCCTATTTGGGAGCAAAATTATAAAATAAATCCCATAAATCATAATTTATTGTGTAAAACCTACAATTCTGTTGCGTCTATGTGACTTGTTATGTCTAAAGATGTGATTTATGGCTTGGTGAAACGCATTTGTAAATGTATTATTTTTTATGTTATCGGCATAGAAATGAAAAAAAAATGATAAATTTGCAACATCAGACATGGCTTATCTTAATTTCATCAATTATGGCATTGAACACAGAAAAAAATCTTAAACTCTATTACTCCATAAAGGAGGTGGCAGCCATGCTCAACGTACCTGAGAGCATGCTGAGGTTTTGGGAAAAGGAGATTCCTATGATACGCCCTAAGACTACCGGCAACAATGTGCGCCAGTATACTGAGGCTGACATAGAGAATGTCAAGGCTGTTTATAATCTTGTTAAGGTTAGGGGCTTCAAACTTTCTGCAGCCCGCAAGATGCTGCGTGAAAATAAGCAGGCGGTTGACAACAATGCCCGTGTGATGGAAAGTCTGATAAAAGTGCGTGACGAACTGAAATCGCTTAAAAAACAGCTCGATTATCTTGAGTAGTTTTTATGATAAGGCGGATGCCGGCTTGTAGCTGAGTTTTTTGTTTTTGTGTAATGCCGTGATGTCTTTATAATTTAACTTGTCACACTCTAACACTTTGATTTAAAAAGGTTTGCAGCCTAATGTGACGAGTGATGAGTTTATTTTAAAATGTAGTTTTTTTAATCTTGGCTGCATCGGCATATATTAATTATTGTATTTCTTCTTAATTTTTATTCTACATGGCATCTTGTTATGTCATGTGTATTTGTGTCATGTATGTATATAAAAAGCAGATGCCGGGAAACTTCACAGATTCCCGACATCCTTTTTCACATAAAATCAAATTATTAACTTTGAATTTAAGTCTGGCTGCTTATTTGTTGTTAATGTATTTCTTACCATTTACGATAACAATACCTTTGGCATTTCTGTTGACGCGCTGTCCGGCAAGGTTGTATGCAGGAGCGTTGGCGTCTGTTGCCTTTTCTGTATTGACTTCAGTGATACCTGTTGTTCCGTCAGGAATCTGACCCTTAGTAAGCAGAGTGTTAGTGTCTGTAATAACGTCTGCATCACCAGTTGTATCAAATGCGAATGCACCGATGGTCATCTTAGAACCTGTAGCCATTGCATCATATTTACAATCTGCGTAAACCTTAAACTTTATAACACCGTTACCTGTTGTTGAAACACTCTCGCCGGTGATAATCTGTGAAGGCTGCTGAATTGCAAAGTCAGGTGATACATAATAGTCACCAATTTCTTCGTCATAGTAAGTTGCTCCGTCCATCTTGCTCAGGTCGAAGTAGTAAAGAGCGTTGTTAGGATCTCCGCCATTTGAATTCTCCATTGAGAAAATGTAAGGCATGCGGCTTGTCTCTTCCTCAAATACAACATAGTTCTTGTTTCCTGATGCAGAGATGATCAGATATAGGTAACCATCCTGACTTACTGTAAATCTGTAAGCACAGCCTGTTGTTGGGTATGTACCTTCGCTTGCGGCAGAGCCTGAAACGTTAGTTGAGCCCTGAATGGCTGCTCCGTCTGGTAATGATACTTGTGTGCCGTTAATAGACACTGTACCTTTCTTCATTCCAACGCATTTAAATTTGTCTGTATATAACGTTGTGGCAACAACGCTTCCGCTTGCAGTTCTTCCGATTTCGGTTCCGGCTGCAACTTCTGTTGCTGCGTCTGCATTAAGACCGAGTGTTGTACCGTCGATGGTAACAATTTCTTGTGCGTTTGCTGAGAATGCAGCTATTAGTAAAGCTGCGCTAAGTAACATTTTCTTCATGGTTCTTAATTTTTTAATTGTTTATAATTAGTTAAATAGTTTATTTGAACTATCGATTTTCTGTTGTAGTCGGTTCCATCCTTACGAGAAGAATGAAACCGGCTAAGATGATTATTGCTTTACACCGCTGAAATTATAATAGTATGTGTAGGTTTTGCGTCCTGATTTTTGCTGAACTTTAAAGTACGATGACAGTGTGCCCTCGCTGCTTATGCGTCCAATGAAAGATGCTCCTAATCCGTTTGATGTACTATTGTTGGTGAATACGAATCCGTTTCCGGCATAAGAGATGTTAGCTACAGAGGTAGCATTGAATGTGAAATCTCCTGTGCAATCATATGTTACGTCTGCACAATATGCAGAGTCTGTGGCAGTGATGGTAACGGTACCCTGTGTATAAAGGGTATCTGTCGTGCCATCTTGAACTCTCGTGAAAGTTCCAGAATATACACCTGCGGCTGCCTTTTCGGGTGTGACGCTGTGTATTGTTGCGTCGTCATCATCGTCACTGCACGAAATAAATGAGCAGCTCAGTGCAAGTACTGCAAACAAAGAATATAATATCTTTTTCATTTTCAAATTATTTTAATTATCAAAATTTTAATAACCTGGGTTCTGGTCGTCCTCAGTCAGAGCCGTGTTGTTTGCCATTTCCTGTGCAGGAATAGGACGATACCATTTGATTTCGCCTTGAGCATTGCTCATGTTGCTTGCAGAGGTTACATAGTCGTTGAATGCAATGTTGTATCTAACTAACTGGCGTGTACGGCGTAAGTCCATCCATCTTTCGTTTTCACCAAACTCTTCACGTCCTTTTTCGTCAAGAATTACATCGAGGTCGGTTATTGAACCGAATGATGCAGGAATGCTGTAAGCCGGCTGATATGCTGCAAACGAAGATAATGTGCCTGCGTTGGCGCGGGTGCGTACTGCGTTCACGTAGCTCAGAGCCTTGTCTGTCTGGCCTGCCATTAGGTAAGCCTCGGCTGCTGTAAGATACATGTCGCTAAGGTGGAATAATACAACATCACGGTAACCGTTGGTCGTATTGGTGTTTTCCTGTACGGTGTTGGGGTCGTCCCATTTTTTACATACAGTTGTTCCGTTTATTGCTGCTAAACTTGCAGTATATGACAGAGTGGTCTTCTTGAATGTTCCGTCGCTGTTGAATGTGTACTGTGTAACAGGGTCACCAAGAATATAAGCAAATACACTATTTACATAGCCAGTGCTTGAGTATCTTGACTTGTTTGCAGTAAATTCAGCTTCAGCTTCTTCTGTTGTTACGTAATAAGGCAGATAACGATAGGCGATGTTCATCTTGTCTCTGTTTCCGCTGTTATTGTAATAAGCGTAGTAACCGCTTGTACCCCATGTTCCGTCAAAATTATAGATAGTGTTCATGAAGGTGCCGTCAAAGCGCTCATCGCCTGGTTCCCAAAGATAAATACCTTTGGCAGATACTGCTTTGCCTGAGTTGCAATATTTCATGCCGTTTGTTGTGCAGACACCATAATAGCTTCCGAATGTGTTCTGCAGTCCGTGGCCGTCATCACTCAAGATTCCCGGATTGCCTGCTCTTTCGTATTGAGCAGAGAAAATAATCTCAGGATTGTTAGTCTCGTTTGCCGGAGACCATTTTTCTTCGAACGACATTGTCAGAGCCTGATTGTTTATAGCTGCTTCTGCATATTGAGCTGCTTTTGTGAAATACTGAGTGTCGTTTACACTATATGTTCCTTGTTCTGCATTTGTAAGAGTTGTACCCAAATCCCAGCCTGCTGCAAGGCAAACTTTTGCAAGAAGTGCTTTAACAGCTCTTTGGCTGATGTATCCAAGATTTGCTCCTGAACTTTCTGCCGGTAGATTGCTGTCATTCATTATTGACTCAAGCTCTTCAATGATTTTCGGATAAAGCTCTGAGAGTGGAGTCTTTGGATAATTTCTTTCTGCACCCTGAATATATTCAGTGATGTATGGTACCGAACCAAAATGCTGAGTAAGCAGATAGTAAGCATAGTTGCGGAAGAATTTAGCTTCGGCTATTGCTCTTCCATCTTCTTCGCCTGCATAGTATAGCATGCAGTTGGCACTGTTTATTAGAGCATAGAGGTTTGTGTAAAAACTTGATACCGATGAACTCTGCGGAGTAAGGTCGTAGCGGTTGAACTCACCTCCGTCGCCACCACGTGTAGGTACATATAAGTCTGTTCCCCATTCGTAAATGTCAGTTTCGGTTATAATAGGATTTAACAGGGAATAAGTATAGTTTCTCAATCCTGTCATTCCTTCTGCAGTGGGAAAGAAATCTATTGCAGATATGTTTGTCTTGTTGTCAGCGTCAAGAAAGTCGGAGCAGCTTGTTAATGCTGCTGTTCCTGCAAGCATTGACGTGGCAAACGCAATATATAATATCTTTTTCATTGTTGTATGCTTAAATGTTGATTAAAACTTAATGTTAGCTCCAAACTGCCAAGTGATTGTGCTCGGTCCGTCCTGATCGAGTGAAGCGTCAGCCCACTCAGGATCGAAGCCCTTGAACTTTGTGAATACAAACGGGTTAGTAACTGTGCAGTACAGGCGCAGATGAGAGCAACCGAACTTCTTGGTCCATTTCTTCGGGAATGTGTAGCCAAGAGTTATGTTCTTAATCTTAACGTAAGAAGCATCAGCATATTTGTTTGTTCCGTCAAGCCAGTAAGCTGTACCCATACCGCTGTTTGCTCCGGCCTGTGTCGGGAAAGGATAGCTTCCGTAATGAGTGTTCTCCTGATAAACAGGATTGATGTATGTACCGTCAGGATTGATTCCGTCGCAGTCTAAAAGTGTTCCTGCAGGAATGTAATAGTCAACATTGAGCTTCATACGGCCACGATCGTTGAATCCGAGGTATTCGCCGTAGAATTCTGATATTGCATAATATCCCTGTTTTGCATATAATGTTGCAGACAAATCCCAATTCTTATATGAAAGATTGGTTGTGAAACTGCCTGTCCATTTCGGGTCTGTGTTGTAAATCTTCTTATCATCGTCTGTGAAGTTACCATCACCGTTGCGGTCAACGATTATAGGATTACCCTCAACCCATCCGTAGCATGCGTTATAATAGTCACATTCTCTTACTGTTGAACCAGGTGTGAAGCCCTTAAGACGTGCAATCTCTGTGTTTGGAACAGTCATGTTTCTGTCGCTTACAATTCCGCTCCACTCATATCCGTAGAAGTTATTGTAAGGCTGTCCTATAAAGAGGTTGCCTGTTTCTTCACCAGTTGTAAGGTTACCGCCTACACCATTAATCTCTCGTACAGTATTCTTGTTGTGTGCGAATGTAAATGTTGTTGTCCAGCGCCAGTCTTTAGTCTGGATATTCTCTGTTGTAAGAGAAATTTCAATACCTTGGTTGCGTACTGAACCAACGTTTGTTGTCATATCAACGCCACCGGCTTCCAATGGAAGAGGCACTTTGAACAGAAGGTCTTTTGATGTCTTTGTGTACCAGTCAACAGAACCGCGGATGCGCTCGTTGAAGAAGCCGAAGTCAAGACCTACGTTGAACTCATGAGATTTTTCCCACTGCAGAGCTGCATCAATAATGCCGCTTGGATGGAATCCCTGAACCCATGTGCTTCCGAAGGGATAATACACAGGACCTGTAACGGTTACGTATGTATCATAGTTTCCGATACCGCTGTTGTTTCCTGTAACACCATAAGAGAGACGCAGTTTTGCGTTAGACAACCATTTACGTGTCTTTGCCATGAACGGCTCTTCAGACAGACGCCATGCAAATGCTGCTGACGGGAAACTTCCCCAACGATAACCTTTCTGGAATCTGGAAGAACCATCCCAACGTACTGTCGCAGTCAGCATGTAGCGGTCTTTGTATGTATAGTTTGCGCGCAGTGCGTAAGACATCATGCTGCTCTCGCTGTAAGCGTTGTAGCAGTCGGCCGCATTATATGTTCCGCTTCCGAGATTCCACCATAAAGTACCGTCAAGTACACCACTTGAAGACAGATTTTGTGTCTCGCTCTCAGTCTGCATCAATGAGAACAATCCCATTAAATTAAGATGGTGCTCTTTCTCTTTGCCCAGGAATGTGTCGTATGTAACCATGTTGTCCCATGTCCAGTCGAAAGCACGCTGTGTTTCCTTTGTTGCAAGATTCATCTGATCTGCAGATGCGTCTGGCAGCAATCCTTGGAAGTATCCGTCACGATAGTATGTGAAGTTGGGCGAGAAGGTAGATTTAAGTGTCAGGCCCTTTATCGGGTTTATAGATATGAATACGTTACCAAGTGCGCGCCATGTCTGCTTATTTCTGCTTTCTATGTCCATGTAGAGCAGCGGGTTAGGTTGGTCTGTAAACTGATATCCCGATGTTGATCCCATAGCCTCATAGTTGCCCGGATACAGGTTGATTTCTCCGTTTGCGTTGTACGGCTGCATGAATGGATTCATTCTGTATGCATACTGTACTGCCTGGTCGCTGGCATAGTCATGGCTTATGCGTGCGAGGTTGAAACTGAAACCTGCACTTACATATTTATTAATCTGTCCTTCAAGACTTCCCTTGAAGTTGAATTTGTCCTGTTCGTCACCTTCATAGATACCATCTTCATTAGAATATCCGATACCCATGTGATAGCTTAAGCGGTCGGTCGAACCACTGATTGACACATAGTGGTTTTGCTGGTGTCCGTTGCCCGTTACAAGGTCAGGCCAATCAACAGTCTGTCCGCTTCTTAATAATGACTTCATTCGGTATTCGCCCGTTTCAACGTTTGCCAATGCCATCTGATTGTACAGATCTGGAACGTAGACTGGCTGTCCGCTATTTGCTGTAGCTAGACCACCACCGTAAACGAGGAACTTGCTGAAACGATAGTTATAGAATTCCTGTGCATTTTGGAAGTCCGGCATTCGTGCTGTATGAGTTATACCATAATATCCGTCGTAAGAAATTGTTGGCTTGCTCATCTTCTTGTCAACAGTAGTACCGCTCTTTGTAGTAACGATTACAACTCCGGCAGTTGCTCTTGAACCATAGATGGCTGTAGATGAAGCATCCTTAAGCACGTCAATGCGCTCAATATCCTGCGGGTTAAGCCAGTCGATGTCGTCTGTTGTAACACCGTCGACAATGTAAAGAGGCTTAAGGTTGTCGTTGGTTGATGACTTACCACGTATTTCAATGTCAAAACCGCCTCCTGTTCGTCCGCTTGTCTGTGTGATGCTTACGCCTGGTACTGAACCTTGCAGGTTTTCAAGTACTGATGGAGCACCTTTTGCGTTAAGCTGTTCTGTATTTACAGATGAGATAGAACCGGTGAGGTCGCTTTTCTTCATCGTACCGTAACCGACAACCACAACTTCATCGAGAGCCTGGTTATCTTCTTGCATAACAATGTTAAGGCGTGACTGATTGCCTACCTTAATCGTTTGGTCTTTGTAGCCGATGTAGGAAATCTTAAGCTCTGTGTTTTCATTAGCATTAGGGATTCTGAAATTTCCGTCCAAATCGGTTATTCCGCTCGCCTTACCGTCAACCATGACAGTGACACCAATCAAAGGTTCGCCTCCGGCGTCCTTCACTGTACCGGTAATGACCTTCTGTGAAAATGCAGAAAGGCATATTACAGGCAACATTGATGCCAATAGGATTCTTTTTGTTAGTAAATGCATAAACGTTTTATTTTAATTGTTAGTAGTTAGTGTTTCCACGTTTAAGGTTCCAAACAGTTCTTTCCAAGCGTGTCTGCTTTATTTTAAGTAGTTTTTTGTAGTAACGGCTCGGTAAAGTAGATTTGTTATTTGCAAATATACGATAATTTTGTTTTAATTGCAAATAAAAACAATTATTTTTAAAGAATAACCAAATATTTTATATTGTTAATTAACTTAGTTATTTGATTTAATGGCTTATAATTATTGCTTGCAGTCTTTAGATTTTTGCTATTAATAAATAACTTTTTGTCCTGTTTGCTTGTGTTTTATCTACCTGTTAATTTCTTTGCTGAATTATTATTCCTGTTTTGTAATTTCTTGTTATGTCGTGCTTCTTTATTGTTTTTCGTTTGGGTTTTAATTTTATAATGAGTGCTAAATATAATAAGATATATGCCCATAAGGCATTTCGATGTTTGTCTTTTCGCAGGCATATATGGTCGTGTCAATAATAAGCGGATGGTAAGGCGATGATAAACTTAAAGACAGCTGAATGTATGAATGCACAAAATATATAAAACTATGTGCGGTATAATGACTGATTTTGGTTTAAGGTGGATATAGATTATAAAAAAAGGCCGGCAACAATATTTTGTTGCGCGGCCGGCTTTGTTTTGTCTCAATTTATATTATTTGTTACTGTTTCACTGTTTTATTTGTTTGTCTTTATTCTTATATTTCCGGTATCCAGCTGTTGTCTGTTCTGAATACATTCTCAAGAGTAATCTTTGCCGCTTCTTTCTTTGTCAGCTGTTTGCTCCACGGTGCCCTTTCTTTGGTGGCAGCTCCAGCGCCGCTGTTGTTATATTCCATGTAGCGGGCTGTCTTTTCGTTGTCTTTGTTGCTCCAGTTGTTCCAACCTACAGGCAGTATATGGCTGCCGAGTTCGCAGTTCATGAACACCGTATAGGCATATGGACGCCACGGACGGCCGAGATACACCTTTGTTACTCCTTCTGCAGCAGTCAGTTTGCAGTGATTGAACACATATCCGTAGGCTACATTGGCCGGAGTTGAGGCTGCTGTTATAAACGAGTTCTGTTTGCTGTGTATCGTACAGCCTTCAAACCATGCTGTCGAAGGGCCGAAGATAAAGTCGGTTGTTCCCTCAATATAGCAGTTTTTGAAGTAAATTCTTGTATCTGCCACACCTGTGTAAACAGTGTCCTGATTGCCGAGCAGGCGGCAGTTTATGAACAACAGGTGGTCGCCCTCAGTGTGCAGTGCAACTGCCTGGCCTAATTTTGCCGCGTTGTTTTCTATTGTTATATTTTTGAATGTGATGTAGTTGCCTTCTACCTTCACTGTGTATGTGCGGAACGTTCCCATCGGCTTGTTGGTCTCAGCGAGACGTATGTTGGCGTGGTCGTCATAGGTTATTATGGTTTTCTCGGCACTCTCTCCACATACTTCGATGTTGGTAAGCCATGACGGAATGATGACTTTCTCTTTGTAGACACCATTCTTAACATAAATAACCTTGTGATACTCCATGAATGCGCGGCACACTTCAACAGCTTCGTTGATGGTTCTGAACTGTCCCGTTCCGTCTCTTGACACAACAAGTGTGTCGGGGTTGTCATAAGGATTGGCTGCGTTGGCCGCAATGGCACATATAGCCATGACGGCAGACAAGATTAGTTTCTTCATAGTTTGTACTTTTATTGGGTTTAAAGTACCATGCCCGTATGTGTTTCTGTTGTTTTTAGCTTGTCCTCACATGCAGGCATGGCATATTTACACCTTATTATATATTATAGTATTTGTTTTATTTCCTGCAGGCCTTCAATCTTCTTCAGTTTGTCCATAATTGTCTTCACATCGTCTCGGTCGTGTATTCTGAGTTCAATCGAACCTTCGAATATTCCTTCGTCGCACGAAAGAGTTATTTTATGGATATTTACGTTGAGTTCTTCAGATATAACCTGGGTTACTTCGTTAAGCATTCCTATACGGTCGATACCGTTTACCTCAATGACAGCGTCAAAGAGCAGTTTTTTGTGCATGTCCCATTTCGCGTCAAGAATACGGTTTCCGTAGCCTGACTTCAGCTTTGCCGCAACGGGGCAAGAGCGCTTGTGTATCTCAATGCGGTTCTTGCCGTCGATAAATCCGAGTACGTCGTCGCCTGGTATCGGGTGGCAGCAGTCAGGGAAGATAAACTGATTGATGTTGTCTTCTGTGATATAGATAGGTTTCTTGCGGTTGAATCCCTCTTTTACGATAAAATAGTTAGGCTTCTTCTCTTCCGTAGTTTTCTTCTTCTCCTTACCGAGAAACGGCACAAACTTACGCCAGTTGCTTGTAGTGTTAGGTTTCTTCTTGCCGTTAATCTCGTCGATATCCTTATCGCTGAGTATGATAGTCTTCTTACCGATAGCCCTGAAAAAATCATCCGGCTTCTGCACCTCATGAAAATCGCACAGCTTGTCGATTACCGAAGAGTTCATTTCAATAGAGTGTTTGCTAAGGAAGTCAGACAACATCTCCTCGCCCTGTTTCTGTATCTCGCGTGCTTCGCGTCGCAGTATAGCCTGAATCTTGGCTTTAGCCTTTGCCGTTGAGGCAAAGTTAATCCATGAAGGCTGTACGTGCTGCGAGTTTGACGTAAGTATTTCCACCTGGTCGCCGCTCTGCAGCTTGTGGCTCAGCGGCACAAGTTTGTGGTTTACTTTTGCTCCTATACAGTGGCTTCCGAGGAAAGTATGTATTTGGAATGCAAAGTCGAGAGCTGTACATCCGGCAGGCATTGTCTTTATCTCGCCTTTTGGAGTGAATACAAATATCTCTGAAGCAAACAGGTTAAGCTTAATTGCGTCAAGAAAGTCCATTGCATCAGGCTGCGGGTCGTCAAGAATCTCCTTTATTGTTCGCAGCCAGTTGTTCAGCTCGCCGTCGTCCTCGGTTATCTCTTCGCCTTCCTTATATTTCCAGTGAGCGGCAAATCCCTGTTCTGCTATTTCGTTCATGCGGTCAGAACGTATCTGCACCTCTATCCATCGTCCCTGTTTACTCATCAGCGTTACGTGCAGGGCCTGATATCCGTTTGCCTTCGGATGGTTAACCCAGTCGCGCAGGCGGTCGGGGTGCGACTTATATATCTGGCTTATAGCAACATATATGTTGAAACATTCGTTCACCTCCTCTTCGCGTTTCTTCGGCTTGAAGATAATCCTTACGGCCAGGATGTCATAAATCTGGTCAAAGGTAACATGCTTGTTCTGCATCTTGTTCCAGATGGAGTAGGGGCTTTTAACTCTTGCCTTAATCTCGTATTCGAGTCCCATCTTGTCGAGAGCCTTGCGTATAGGGTCGGTAAAGTCGGCAAACAGACTGTCGCGCGATGCCTGAGTGTCGGCCAGTTTATATTCAATAGCCTTGTATTCTTCCGGATGTTCAAATTTGAAACTCAGATTCTCTAGTTCCGTCTTTATCTTGTTGAGGCCGAGTCGGTTGGCAAGCGGAGCATATATATATAAAGTCTCACCTGCTATTTTATATTGCTTGTTGGCAGGCTGGCTTTCCAGTGTTCGCATGTTGTGCAGGCGGTCGCATATCTTAATAAGTATTACGCGTATGTCGTCGCTCATGGTCAGAAGGAGCTTCTTGAAGTTTTCTGCCTGTGCCGAAGCCTGGTCGCCGAATATTCCTCCAGATATCTTTGTCAGTCCGTCAACGATTTGAGCAATCTTCGGTCCGAAGATATTCTCAATGTCCTCTACTGTGTAGTCAGTGTCCTCAACCACATCGTGCAGCAGTGCTGCGCTTATACTTGTTGAGCCGAGTCCCATCTCGCTGCATGCGATTTGTGCAACGGCTATAGGGTGCATTATATAAGGTTCGCCAGACAAGCGCCTTACACCTTTGTGTGCCTGTCTGGCAAAGTTGAATGCTTTAGTTATTATGTCAACTTTTTTTCTGTGTCGTGTAGAGAGATAGTCGTTCAGCAGATGTTGAAACGCGTCGTCCACCATCTTGTCCTCGGCAATCTCTCTCTCTTTATCAATGTTGTTCCGCTCGTCCATAATCGTTTCTCCAGATATTATTAATAAGGTGTACAGGTTTATGGCATGTTATTTCACTCTGATTTTCTTGCCTGCACGAATATTGTTTCCTTTAATTCCGTTAAGCTGGCGCAGCTTTTTCACTGTGGTGTTATGTTTCTCTGCAATTTCCGACAGTGTGTCGCCTTTTCTTACGGTTACGCTCTTTTTTCTTGTTTTTGAGCGTTTTGTTGATTTTTTCTTTCTGCTTTTGCTCTTGTTGTAGGTCTTGCGCGTGCTGTTGGTACTTGTGGTATATTGGCTGCTTTCCACTTCAACCAGCGACCGTCTTGTCAGCAATGCGTCTGTCTGATAATTGTATATCGAGTCTTCGTTAGCGATAAACGTGTTTGTGGCGTTAGCCGGCAGACGTATCACAGACGGCTTGTTGTTGCCGTTAACTATGTCGCGTCGGTATTGCGGGTTGAGCGTGCGCAGCTCGTCGATGTCTATACCGCACACGTCGGCTATCTGTTTTAGATGCACGTCTTTTGTAACCACCACGGTGTCGGTCTTTGCCGGAAGTGTGGTGCGCATCGGGCAGATGTTGTGCTCGCAGTAATAGTTCATCACGTAGTTGGCGGCAATGAAGGCCGGCACATATCCTCTTGTCTCGCGTGGCAGATAAGGATAAATCTTCCAGTAGTCAGCCTGTCCGTCGGCGCGGTGTATGGCCTTGTTAATGTTTTCAGGTCCGCAGTTGTATGCTGCTATCACCAGGCTCCAGTCGCCGAATATGTTATACAGGTCTTTAAGGTAGCGGGCTGCTGCATACGACGACTTTATAGGGTCGCGGCGCTCGTCGATGAGCGAGTTGATCTCAAGTCCGTATTGCTTTCCGGTTGTAACCATAAACTGCCACAATCCGGCAGCACCCACGCGCGAAGTGGCTTTTGGGTTGAGTGCCGACTCGATTACGGGCAGGTATTTAAGTTCCAGCGGCAGTCCATATGCCTCTAATGCTTCCTCAAAGATGGGAATATAGAAGTTAGATGCGCCCAGCATGTAGCTTACCGAGTGGCGCAGCTTGCCTGTATATCTGTCGATGAATTTCTGTACAATGTCGTTATAAGGCATCTCCATCACGTTGGGCAGCCTTTTCAGACGGTCGATGTAAACCTCCTTGGGATATTCCCTGTTCTCGTCGCGGTAGTTACAGTCGTCGTCAGGTTTTAGATAAGTCTTTGAATAGTATAGGTTCAGAAGGCTGTCAACTTCATAGTTCATACCCTCCGGCAAGTCAATAATTTCTTCTTTTCCGTCATTGTCTGTTACAGTTATCTCATCCTTTTCGTTTTGAGCCTGCATCACGCAGTTTTCTCCGAAAAGCATTGCGGCAATGATAATAAAAACTCCTTTTTTCATAAAATATTTTATATACAAAATCTTACAATAAAAATGTTTTATCAGAATTTGATTGCGCACTGAAGTCCCAATGACGATGATTTGAGCGGATTCAGTGACGACTTGTTGTTGATGATAGTCGGTTCAACCTTCATGCTCAGATCTTTGGAAATGTCAAATTCTGACAGCGATGCGTCTACATACGCATCGATTACCGACAGAGCGTAAACTCCTATGAGGCAGAATATGCTCAGGTCGCGGTATCTTCGGTAAAAGTCCTTGCGCTTCTTGAAAAGATTCTGATATTGTTCCTTGTTCTCTTCGGTGATGGTGTTGCCCAGATGCAGAAACTGGTTGTAACTCTGTGAGTTAGGATCGTTGTCCATGATGTCCATGTATGCCTGTGAGTAGTCGTGATACATCTGGTTGTTCCATCTTATAGCGTAAAGACAGCCCAGAAATCCGCCGTATACGATAGGCAGTTTCCAGTATTTCCGGTTATATATCTGTCCTGCTCCCGGTATCACAATGGCAAGCCACATAGCCCTTTTGGCGTTCGGGCGCCATGTGCTCCAGTCGCGCTTTGGCTTTTTGTTTTTGACAGAATCATTTGCCGACAGCATTTTCATGCTGACAGAGTCGGCGGCCGAAACCACCTTGTTTATCGTGTCGCTTATCTGCTTGTCGTTTGCGGCTGTTATGGTGGTGTCGTTTGGCATAATACTGCCGTTGCCGCTCATATCGAGCGCATTGCACGGCATGACCACGGCAAGCATGCAGATGGCAGCTGCCACTTTTGATAGGCGATATATTAGGTGTCTGCTTGTATCCACAGCCTTATTTTACTGTTCTTTCAGTTTGTCTAACATGCTCATTATACGCTCAAGGTCTTCCTCGTTGGCAAAGGGTATGCTTATTCTTCCTTTGCCGCTGGCCGACCATGTCATCTGTACCTTTGTCTTGAAGAAGTCGGACAGATGTTCGCGCAGCACTGAATATTCAGGCGGCATCTGTTGGTTAGAGGCAATCTTCTTTTTGCCGCTTACAATGTTCTCGCCGTTTTTCAGTTTCTGCACCATTTCCTCTACCTTGCGCACCGAGTAGCCGTTCTTCTGTATCTCCTTGAACAGCTTAACCTGGAGCGACGGGCTGTCTATGGCCAGCAGGGCACGTGCGTGTCCCATGTCTATCTCTTTGTTCTGCAGTGCCATCTGCACCTGTGCGGGCAGCTTCAGCAGTCGGAGATAGTTAGATATGGCCGTGCGGCTTTTGCCCACTCTCTCTGACACCTTTTCCTGTGTCATGCCGGTGTTTGTTATCAGATGCTCGTATGCCAGAGCTATTTCTATGGCGTTAAGGTCCTCGCGCTGAATGTTCTCAACGAGGGCCATTTCCATCACATTTTCGTCCTTTATCGTGCGTATGTATGCCGGAATTGCTTTCAGACCGGCAATCTGAGAGGCTCTCCAGCGTCGTTCGCCGGCGATTATCTGAAATCTGTTATCGTCAACCTGTCTCAGCGTGATAGGCTGTATTATGCCTATTTCGCGAATACTGTTGGCAAGCTCGTTGAGCGCCTCCTCGTCAAATTCGCGTCGTGGCTGGTTGGGGTTGGCTTCTATCTGCTCTATCGACACCTCGCTGATGGTTGAACTGCCCTGCGGGCGCACAGCCTCAGTTGATATCAGAGCGTCGAGTCCGCGTCCGAGCGGATTACTGTATCTCTTTTTTATAGCCATAATCTTCTTACTCGTTCCTGTTTATTATCTCTTTTGCCAGTGCAAGGTGGTTCTTGCTTCCTGTCGAGTCGGCATCGTAAAGTATTACGGGCAGTCCGTGGCTCGGCGATTCGCTCAGTTTTACGTTGCGCTGTATCACAGTCTTGAACACCAGTTCCTGGAAGTGGCGCTTCACCTCGTCGTAAATCTGGTTGGCAAGGCGCAGGCGGCTGTCATACATCGTCAGCAGGAATCCCTCAATCTCCAGTTTTGGGTTCAGTTTGCTTTTTATTATCTTTATCGTGTTCAGCAACTTGCTTATTCCCTCAAGGGCAAAGTATTCGCATTGAACAGGTATTATCACCGAGTCGGCTGCGGTCAGTGCGTTGACTGTTATCAGGCCGAGCGACGGCGAGCAGTCAATCAGAATATAGTTGTAGTCGCCCCTTATCGGCTTCAGCAGGTTTTTTATCACCTGCTCCCTGTGCTCTAAGTTCAGCATCTCTATCTCAGCACCGACAAGGTCGATATGGCTAGGGATGATGTCAAGTCCGTCTATGTCAGTGGTGTAGACGGCGTCGTGAACGTCTGCATGGTCTATAATACATTCATATAGAGAGCAGTCCACGTCTTTCGTGTTGACCCCAAGTCCGCTCGAAGCGTTGGCCTGTGGGTCGGCATCGATTACCAGAACCTTTTTTTCCAGGGTGGCGAGGGATGCAGCCAAGTTTATTGTCGTGGTAGTCTTGCCCACGCCTCCTTTTTGGTTTGCTAATGCGATAATTTTTCCCATGTGTATTATATTGGTATCCTAAATTTAATGTCCCGATTCGTTTGTTTCTGAATGACACATTATAAAATTATTTTGCAAAAATACATATTTTATGTGAGAAATAGTTGTTTTAAACCTTTTTTCGTACTTTTGTAGCCGAAAGAAAATGATTTTTATGAAAATTATGAAACCATTAATACTTATTTCCAACGACGACGGCTACCATGCAAAAGGACTTAACTCGCTGATAGACATGCTCTCAGACATGGGCGAAATACTTGTCTGCGCACCCGAGTCGGCGCGTTCGGGATTTGCCACGGCATTCTCTGCAACCACCCCTTTAAGGCTCAAGCTGCGCCGTAAGCGCGAGGGCGTTGAGGTGTGGTCGTGCAACGGAACGCCTGTCGACTGTGTCAAACTGGCGCTGAGCCAGCTATGCACACGCCGCCCCGATATGGTCATCGGCGGCATCAACCACGGCGACAACGGCTCTGTCAATTCTCATTATTCGGGCACAATGGGCGTTACGCGCGAGGGCTGCATGAAGTATATCCCTTCTGTTGCGTTCTCTCTTTGTGACTATAGAGACGACGCTGACTTTGAGCCTCTGCGCAGCATTGTCAGAAAGATTACAGCCAAGGTTCTGGCCGAAGGTCTGCCCAAGGGAACGTGTCTTAACGTAAACTTCCCTAAGGCTGCCGAATTTAAGGGCGTAAAGGTGTGCCGAATGGCTAAGGGCACATGGGGAAACGAGGTTGTTCGCGCCCATCATCCCAGGGGTTACGACTATTATTGGCTTGTGGGCGAATATACCAATGACGAGCCTGAGGCAACCGACACCGACAACTGGGCTCTCAATCATGGTTATGTGGCTATAACGCCCACCACAATCGACGTTACCGACTATGCCATGCTTGAGCGTCTGAAGGATTGTGCCGACGAGTTTTGCTGATGTGCCGGGAGTGCCGCTTTACAGGTTTTTTGCGCCTGCCGTGCGCCATGCTATGAGTTAAAAATATCACATTTTGTTTACAGATGAAATATTATCTTATTGCCGGTGAGGCAAGTGGCGACCTTCATGCGTCGCGTCTTATGCAGTCGCTCAGAAGAGTCGACGGCGAGGCTGAGTTTCGTTTCTTCGGAGGCGACCTTATGTCGGCTGCCGGAGGCACGCGTGTGCGCCACTATCGCGACTTGGCTTACATGGGTTTTGTGCCTGTCCTGCTGCATCTTAGAACCATATTCAGAAACATGGCTTTCTGTAAGCGCGACATAACCGAGTGGCATCCTGATGTGGTGATATTGGTTGATTATCCGGGTTTTAATCTCGACATAGCCAAGTTTCTGCATGCCAAGACTTCAATACCCGTGTATTATTACATCTCGCCAAAGATTTGGGCATGGAAGGAGTACCGCATAAAGAACATAAAGCGCGATGTCAGCGAACTGTTCTCCATTCTGCCTTTCGAGGTGCCTTTCTTTGAGGGCAAGCACGGCTACAAGATACATTATGTGGGCAATCCTACAGCCGACGAGGTGAGCGGATTCTTGAAGACCTACACCGATTCTTACGGCGAGTTTTGCTCTAAAAACGCGCTCGACTCACGCCGTCCTGTCATAGCTTTGCTGGCAGGAAGCCGCAAACAGGAGATAAAGGACAATCTGCCGGCCATGATAGAGGCAGCCTCACGCTTTGCCGACAAGTATCAGCTTGTTGTTGCGGGAGCGCCGTCGATAAGTGCTGACTATTATGCCCGGTTCATATCCGGACAGCCCGTAAAGATAGTCTACGGACAGACTTACGAACTGCTCGCTCATTCGCGTGCGGCTGTTGTCACCAGCGGAACAGCCACTCTTGAGACGGCTCTGTTCAATGTTCCGCAGGTGGTGTGCTACGAAACGCCGATACCAAAGGTCATCGCCTTTCTACGTAAGCATTTGTTGAAGGTTAGATATATTTCGCTTGTCAATCTTATTGCCGACCGTGAGGTGGTCAGGGAGCTTGTTGCCGACACATTTTCTGTGGATAACATTGCCGCTGAACTGTCGCGTCTGCTGCCCGACGGAACCTGTCGCAACAGCATGCTCTATGGATATGCCGAAGTGCGCAGGAGACTCGGCGACAGAATAGCCCCCGACAACGCGGCAGAAATTATGGTGCGGCTGCTGAAGAAAGAGAGCGAAGAATAGTGTCTGCTGCATATCCAGGCAATGCCCTTTTAGGCCTTTGTCTGTGATGTGGCATTTTTCATAAAAAATAATTCAGTTATTTGCTTAAAATAACACGGCTGTTTCTGCATAAAAAGTGGCCGGTTTACGACTCAAAAGTGGCCGAGTTTTGATCCGTAACTCGGCCACTTTTGATTTATAACCAAATGCCTTTGTTTTGCTTATAGCTTACGTCGTGATAAACATCTAATTTGAAAGATGTTTATTGATAAATGCTGTTTTACTTACAGTTTTTCGGCTAAAATTTATCATGAAGGTTCATTGTATAGAAATTTTTTACTAATTTTGCATATCATAATGCTGAAAAACATCAACCGAAATGAAACGGATTTATAGGCTTAAATACCTTATACTTGCGATATGTGTGCTTATATCAGACGGCTGTGACGTTGAGCGTTCGTCTCACAGCAAGGCATTGTCGGCAATAGACAGTATGGCCGATGTTTCACCGCGCCGGGCCTTGGCAATGCTCGACAGCATAGGGCGAGGACAAACGCTACCGATAAGCCAGACCGAAACTATTACGATTTGCTGCGCATGAATACAGAAGGCAAACTGTATATTGTTCATACGACTGACACGTTGATGCTCCGTCTCCTTGATTATTATGAGAATGAGGGCGACAAGCGGTTCCAGCCTATTATTATGTCAGTCGTGTGTATGATGACATGAACGATAGGGTGCGTGCGTTGCCATTTCTTCAGTAAACTATTGAGCTGGTCTGGTCTACAGCATAGGGTATCTGTGCACTAAAATTTATTTGGAAATTTGGTGTAACGTTGTATGTTATTTTTAGTTATTTATAATTTGCGAATACTTTTGCGAATATTTTTATTTGGTTTTAACATCCTTTTTTGCTTATTTTGCAATAAATATTTTAATTCATCATTATGAAAAATTTTTTATACATTTAATGTTTTTTTTGTTATGCTGTAATGTAAGTTACGCAGAACAATATAGTATAAATCTTTATTATAAACATTATGATGACAATGTAGAAATTGGGATAGGTGAGCGTTCAATAAATATAATACCGTCCGTATATTATGATACGGATAACGGATTTTTGTCCATCATTTCTCAGAACATTATTAAAAATGTGAATATAAAGATAACAAATTCTTATGGACAAGTGAAAATGGATGAATATGTTGATTTATCATCAACGGGGTGGAATGCTTTTATTGGTTATGTTTGTTATGGTGATGCATATAAGGTTGAGATACAATATGGTGATATATGTTTATTTGGATTTATTATTTAAGTAAGGTAGATTTATTTATGAGTAATATAAAAATTTTATCTTTATTGTTTCTTGTCTTGTGCAGTCATATGCCGTTGGTAGCTCAGTCGGATACGGCTGTGATGCGTATCAATTATGACGCTAAATTTAAGACTTGTGTTGAAAGACCTGCAATGAAAGACGAGATGGAACTGCTTATTGGCAATAAGTGGAGCAAGTTTTATTCTTCGGCAAACATACGACAGCAGCATGTGCTTGACAGCGTGGTGCAGGCCACGGGTGGACAACTGCAACAGGCTTTGGCCGCAAGCGCACGAATGAGAGGCAGCGGAACGCTTGGGCAGAAATATATGGTGATGAAGAATTATCCTGCTGACGGCAAGCTTACTTATACACTTAGTTTGCATGATTTTGCCCTTAAGTCTGAAGAGGATATGCCTGCGTTTGACTGGCAACTGGCCGACGGCGACTCGATAATAGCCGAGTACCACTGCAACAAGGCAAGGGCAAAGTTTCGCGGACAGACATGGACGGTGTGGTATGCGCCTGACATCGCCGTGAGCGACGGCCCATGGAAACTGTGCGGACTGCCGGGACTGATAATGAAGGCTGAAACAGACAACGGCTGTTTCTCGTTTGTATGCACGGCTTTAAGAAAGGGCAGGGGAGAAAGCATTACGATGGAAAAGACAAAATATAAATCTGTTGAACCGAAAGAGCTGCAAAAGATTACAGAAATGGAGATTACCGATCCTGTAGGGCTGATGACTAGGCTGACGGGTCTTGCTCCGTCTGTCAGTAAGGGCAGGACAAAGCAAAGAAAGGTTACGCCGATACTTATAGAAGACTATGACTGTGAGTAACGGCAGAACCATACGCATGGCGCTTGTTCTGTTTGCGTGGCTTTTGGCTGCAACGGCTTACGGACAGGTGGTATCAGGACGTGTTGTCAACTCAGACAACAGTCCTGTCGACAAGGCTTCTGTGTATATTAAAAAGGGCAAGTCGGTAGTGGCTTATGGATTCACCGACAAGCAAGGCATGTTTGCCGTAGACAGTAAAGGCCGGCAGTGCGACACGATGGAGGTGCGCAAGATTGGTTACTCTAAACTGTCTATTGCTCTTAGGCATTACAGCAGCGACAAGGCAATAGTGCTCAGCGAGCATGCCACAGAACTTAAGGAGGTGGTTGTTAAGTCGCAGCGCATCAGGCAGGAGGGCGACACGCTCAACTATCTTGTGAGCGCCTTTCGCGGCAAGCAAGACCGCACCATAGCCGACGTTATAAGAAAAATGCCCGGACTTACCGTAAATGATGACGGCTCGATAGAATATCAGGGCACGAAGATAAACAAATTCTATATTGAAGGCATGGATTTGCTTGGCGGTAAGTATGCGCAGGCGTCAGATAACATTGATGCAGGAAAGGTGAAAAAGGTGCAGGTGCTTGAACGGCATCAGCCCATACGTGCGCTGAAGGATACGAAGTTCAGCGATCAGGCAGCACTCAACATCGTGCTGACCGACAGCGCAAAAAATGTGTGGAGTCACACCTTCGACCTGTCAACAGGGGCAGCGTTGACCGACAGCCCCGACTGGCTTTATGACAATCGCATCGTCTCAATGCTGTTTTCGCGCAAGGTGCAGAGCATAAGCATGTATAAGAACAACAATACCGGTAAGAACATCGGACAGGAAGTAACGCCTATGTCGGCATATCTCGACGACTCGGCACCCGTGGACGATGGTATGCTAGGCAACATATCGCTGCCGGCACCGGCCATTGACGCCTCGCGCAGCAGATTTAACCATACTCACCTGTTTGCAACCAACTGGCTGCTGAAGACGCATGGCGGCAATGATGTGAGGATACAGCTCGACGGCATGACCGACATGACTGAACAGCGGCAGACATCCACCACTGTATATACGGCGGCAGGCGGTGTGGCCATTGTGCAGGACGTATCGGCTGAGAGCCGTCGCGACGCCTTGTCGGCGGAGGTGCTTTACAGGCAGAACACCGAAATACAATATCTTACAAACGATGTCAGGGGATATGTTGACTTCGACCGCAGCAGCGGTTTGTCGGTATTGAACGGTGTTGAGACAAGAGAGATGGTTAAGCCGCGTCAGGGCTACATTACTGACAAACTGTCGTTTGTGCGCAACATCACCCGTCGCCACTCGCTTTCTGTCAACGCTTATCTTTCGCTCAACTGGCTTCCGGGCAGTCTGCTGCTTGCCGACTCAACCATGCAGCGCCTTCGTCAGCGCAGCGTCCTTGCCGGATGTGACGCTTATTTCGGACAAAAGGTTGGTGCGTTTTATCTTAATTATAATATAGGCACAGACATGAAGGCGCAGCATATAGGCGTAAGCCGGCAGGACGTGGATGCCGTAAGGAAGTACACCGAATGGCGCACTTTCCTGAAACCGTCGCTGTCGTATAAGACCGCCATTATTAATTTTGTTGCATCGGCGCCTGTTTACTGGACAAGCCGGACGTATGGCGTACAGCATAAAGACAACATTACATTTGAGCCTAATCTGTTTTTCAGGGCTATGCCAGTTTCCGATTTCGGCATAACGGCAACGTATAACTGCTCGTGGAAGCCCGAAGGCTTTTTGTCAATGCTCGACATACCGGTGTTTACCGACTATATCTCGATGACAGAAGGACAGGGCAAGCTCAGCAACACCATGATGCACACGGCAAGCGCCAATATAGAATATAAGAATGTTATAAAAGGCCTGTTTGCCACTGTCGGGTATGTCTTTACCAATATGCGCAATCAGCGGCTTTACTCAATGAATGTGGACGGCAATGTGTATGAGTCGCGGGCCACTGACCTTACATCAAACAGCGTCATGCACGGATTAAACTGCCGTGTAAGCGAGAGTTGGAACATGGCTCATCTGGTTACTACGCTGTCGGGGCGATGGCAGTGGAGTGATTATAACATGCTTTTGCAGAATGTGCTTACGCCGTTTCAGACGCAGATGGCCGGAGCCACGGCAACAGTCTCGCTCCAGCCTTGCAGCTGGTTCTCTGTCGAAGAGCAGAGTCAGTTCAGCTATGTCAGACAGGAGTGCCGTTCGGGCGCCTCGTTGCCGTCGTCGCTAAGTTCATTCAGTCACAGTCTGAAGTGCTATTTCATGCCCGGCCGCTTTAATATAGAGTTAAGCAACGAGATATACCACGGCAACGACAAGGCTGTTTCGTTCACTTATTTTGCCGACTTGTCGGTATCTTATCGCACCAAACGTTACGAAGTGAGCCTGACATGCAGCAATATTTTGGGAAAGGATGAATATGAACGCCGCCAGATAACCGATACTCAGCAGATGTACACCATTACAAGGTTGAGGCCGCGTGAATGTATGGTGAGGGTTGAATTTAGTTTATAAAAAAGAAATAGTCCGGACTTTAAATAGTAATTAATAAAAACAAAAGAAAATGAAGAAATTATTTTTGATTTTAGCTTTGGCTATTGGTTTAGGAGCAGCTTCTCCTCAAAAAGCATCAGCTCAAGAAATCGTAGTGACGACCATTACCCATTTTGATGGATATGATTATGTTGAATTCAATGATGGAAGTTTTGGCTTATTTTTTGCCGATGGTACATATGTTATTTATAAAAGGATGGAAGGTAATATGTAATTTCGGTTAACTCTTTTAGTGGTTTTGGAGTGATAAAAATATAATATTATTCCAAAACCATTTTGATTTTTTATCAGTACTATATGTTGTTTTGAAGTATAGTATGAATATTTTTATGTACATTTTGTATAGTTAAATTATGAATGATATAATCTTAAGTAAAATTCATGAAGATATTTAACTGCATAATAATAGTGCTATGCGTGCTTATAACGGCCGGCTGTGTTGCCGAACGTTCGCCTCACAATGAAGTGTTGTCTGCAATAGACAGTGTGGCCGATATATCCCCGCGCCGAGCCTTGGTAATGCTCGACAGCATAGCTCCGAAGATAAATGCTGCCGACAAGGCAGACCGAAACTATTATGATTTGCTGCGCATTAAGACTGAAGATAAGCTGTATATATCCCATACAACCGACACGCTGATGCTTCGTCTCCTTGATTATTATGAGAATGAGGGCGACAAACGGCTCCTGCCTATGGCATATTATTATGCTGGACGTGTGTATAACGACATGAACGATGACACGCGTGCCTTACCATATTTTCAGAAAACGATAGAATTGGCTGACACGGCTAGTCCGTTGAGATATAAGGCTTATTCGCAGATGGGATATATCTTTCTTTATCAAGGATTGTATTATAAAGGATTGAAGGCGTTCAGACATTCTTATTTGTATAATAAAAAAATAGAGAACAAAAAAAGTCAGGCATATTCATTGTGCGGTATGGCGTATTGTTATCAGCGTGTTAAAAATGAAAGTCAAGCAGCAGAATGTTTTGAACAGGCCTTGAACTTGTCTAAGGAAGCAAATGACAGTTTGCTTGAAACCGATATCCTTGCTCAAATAGCGAAGCATTATTATAAGCAAAGTGAATATGGTAAGGCGTTGATGTATGCTAACCGTGCGTTGAGCCGTGTTAACAGGATAAATGCTAGGGCCGTTTTGGTTATTGTTGCGAAGATATATGATAAGGTCGGCAGAACAGATGAAGCTGTGGATCTGTATGAAAAGGTTTATGATTTAGATAATGTTTATGCCAAATATGGGGCTTCAAAATGGCTTGGACACTATTATTTACGAAAAAATGATTTGATTAGGGCGGTATATTTCTTTGACAAATATGAAACATATTCAGATTCTGTCCAAAATATTATAAAGACAAAAGATGTTGCAAGAATTGATGCAGTTTATAATTATACAGAAAAGGAGAAAGAAAATATCAGGTTAAAATACGAATTGGCTGAAAATAGGTATATTGTTTATATATTTGTTTTTATGTGCATTTCGTTGATTTTTGCCTTTTATGCTTTTATATCTCATCTAAAGAAAAAGCGTATGTCTGAGCGGATAAAATATGAGAATGAGACAAAGTATCTGAAAGAAAAGTATGAGCAAAGCAGTGCTTTTGTTGATGAAAACAAGCGTAAGATAGAAAGTCTGAATGTCCGTCTTGCCAGAGTCGTAGACTGTAACGAAAGTCTTGCAGCCGAGCTGAAGGCCAGTAGGGAACAGCTTGAGAATCAGAACAGAATAGCCAATATGCAGATTGCAAACAGAGAGTTGTCACAAAGCAAACTCGCTAATTCTGACATATGTAGAAAGATAAGGGCTGTATTGAACGATAACACCTGCGAGAGGTGTGATAAAAAAATACCTAAAGACTATTGGCTGATGCTAGATGCCGAAGTCAACAGACATTATGCAGGTTTTAAGGATCGTTTGACAGAATTATGCAAGATAAGCGAATATGAATATCGTCTGTGTCTGTTGCTGAAAATAGGACTCAGGCCGGCTGATATATCAATACTGACTAACAAAGAACGCAATTCGGTGTCATCAGCGCGTAAACGTTTGTATAAGAAGGCTTTCGGCAAGGATGCTGAGCCAAAGATGTGGGACGAATTTATACAGTCACTTTAGTATAGAATGAATTGCGAACATTTTACGAACAAAAAACTTTTGTGCGTTTTATTAAATTAGCTAATTTTTCAAACATAGACGATAAAGTTAAGCTGTTTGAACTTATGAAAAAAAATAGTGTGACCCTATTCCTGCTTTGCCAATTATTGGCTTTTGTCAATACAATGCCTTTAATGGCATAGTCGGATACCATTGTGTGTGATACTATTAACCTTAAAGAAGTAGTGGTGAACGAGAATTTGGTAAAGCGCGAAGCCGACAAATATATAGTGGATGCAATAAGACTGCGCAAGGGCAAGACCGACCTGCTAGACCTGCTGAGCAACGTGCCCGGTATATTGGTTACGGACAACGACATCAGAATACCCGGACGTGACGGCGTAAAGGTGATGTTCAACGGACGCGTGAAAACCATACCTGGCGGTGAGCTGATAAATATATTAAAGTCGCACAGGGCGTCAAATGTGGCAAAGATAGAGGTGATAACATCGCCCAGCGCAAAGTATGATGCAGGAAGCGACTATGGCATCATAAACATAATAACAGAAAGAGGCGCCGACTATATTGGCGGCGAAGTAGGCGACAATGTAACATATGCCGACAAGTGGAGCAACGCAGCCCGCATGAACCTTAACTATCAGAGAAAGCGCGTTACGGCATCGCTCAATGCAAGTTGGAATTACGGCAGCGTTGCATATACTGAAAGCAATGTGAAATATTTCACAGACATGACGCGAAAGAGCCATACTGACATGGGCTGGCGAAACAACAACTATAACATTTCCGGCTCGTTGGACTTTATGATCGATTCGCTTTCAACGGTAGGCATTGAGGCTTATTATATTGATACATACAGGAATTATCCAAGCACGACCTTTGAGAAAACATACGACATGGCCGGGGTAATGACAGAGGAGAGCCGCTCGCCGTCGCTTGAACTGCGTGACGGGCGAAACATGAACCTTAACTTTTATATCGACAGAAACTGGAGCAGCACCAACAAGATATCTTTTATAATGGACCCTTTTAAGTTTGATAACGACCGTGACTACAGTTTCAATTCTTACTATTATGAAAACAGCGTGCAGACGGACAGCGTTGACTATCTTAGCAATCAGGTGGGCGCACACCTTAAAGGACTGAGCTTTGCGCTCGACTACTCAACTCTGTTGCCGTGGAGCATCAAGCTTTATGCAGGAATAAAGACGTCTCTCACAGAGACGAGAAACTCCTCGCTATATGGTTATTCTACGCTTCCTGTGCAAAACGACGACTTTACATATTCGGAAGACATCTATGCCGGATATCTGTCGCTCAACAAGTCGTTGGGACACTTCGATATGGTGCTTGGCGGAAGATATGAACTGACACATACAAAGTCGGAAAACGCCAATGGAACATTGGCAACAGACAATTACGGCAGACTTTTTCCAAGTGTGAATGTGATGTATAAGTCGGGCAACGGCTCTACTTTTGGCATCAGCGCTTTTAGCGGAATAAGACGCCCGGGCATACAGGTGCTAAACCCGTTTACGGCTTATCTGAGTGCCAACTCAACAGCCCAGGGCAACCCTACAATAAAGCCAAACTACTGGTATGGAGTAAGACTTTCCAACAACATAGTGCTTTGCAGCGGACTTGAACTCGGTCTAGAACTCAGGGCCGCAAAGGAGTTTGACTGTATAGGACAGGTTACGCAGATGAATGCTGCCGACGGCTCTTCGAACACGCAATGGCAGAATGCTTACGACAAGGAAGGCTGCGGAGTGGACCTTAGCCTCTATTTCACAAAGCTGTCGTGGCTGAGGGCTTATGTCTTTGGTGAGTTGTTTTATAGCGAAACCACAGCCGACAGCCGTTACAGCTTGAGCAGTGAGCATGTCCTCAAGGCTTTTGCCATGGGCAACTTAAGGTTTATTTTCGACAGGCACCGTAATTTTACAGGATATGTTACCGCCACTTATTCGGGGAAAGACAAAAATGTGGTTCATACCGTTGATGGAAGATTCTCAATGAGTTGCGGTTTGGCCTATTCGTGTTTTAAAGGACGCCTTAATATGAAGCTGGGAGTCAGCAACTTGTTTGCAGGAAATGTTAAGGGCGTAAGTATTTCTAACGACGGAATGAGAATGTATTTCAACAACGACTATTCGCCTTTGTCAGTAACCTTGGGATTCTCGTATAGTTTCGGCAAGGAGATACGCAGCAAGAGAAAGACCTATAGCAACAGCGACATAAAGAGCCGATTCTGATATAATGGACCGTTATTGACCGTAATGCCAGTACCGTAACAAAAGACTCTCTCTGATGGCGTTGATGACAACCGGCTAATGCGGCTGCATCACGGAATTCAATAAACCCGAATCTGTTTATTAGGATTCGGTCTGAAAGCATGAATGCACAAAATGGATAAAGCGATGTGCGGTCTAATGGCTGATTTTGGGTAAACATACAGTCCTTTCCAAATGCTTTTATGAGGCATGCGGAAAGGACTGTATGTATTATGGGCGTAAATAAAGAGCTTATTTGTGTGAAATCTGTAAAAGTCTATATGGGATGATAACGAATCTTATATAAATGCCGTCTTTATAATGCTGTCCAATATTTTTGTTTGCGGATAAATTTCATTCACATCTTTTCAGTTTCGGATATTGTTGCGTACCTGTTCTATAACTTTGTCGCTGTTTTCGCAGCTGAAAACATATTTCTTGCCGGAATTTAATACTACGAGAAATGCCTCGGAGAAGTCGCCTACATATTCGTAGTGTCTGCCTATGTCATTGTTGGTGAACAGACCTATGCTTCCGAACAGACCGCCACTGCCGAACAGGCGCAGTCCGCTTTGATTGTATGGTCTTATTTCCTTGATGTCTTCGAGTGGTATTTTTATTTTTCCTACAACTTTGTGCATTATGAGCGAAGTGTCGTTAAGCTCTACCGCCTTTGGCGAAATGAGGTAGACATAGAGAATCGTAAATGCCAGTATGGCGATTACTATGGTATAATAAACAGCATCTTCAGAATGTCCGATTGCCGTATAAAGACATAGACCTATTGCTCCGATGATTATTACTGCGCACAAAATGGTTATAACTGTAAATGTCTTTTCTATGTTTACTTTGTTTTTCATGGCTTGTTATGTTTTGGTTGTTTGTAGATGTGACTTTTCTTACAGATGTTTTGTATGGAGAGTCTGTAGCATTCTGCATTTTATGTCATGCAGTTGTGAGTATTAATATGTGTTTTTCAAATTAAAAACCGGCGTCATTCTTCCATGTCAGATGAAAGCACGACGCCGGTTTATGTTTATATTGCAACTGATTTGTCAGCTAATCAGAACAGCGTCAGTGAGTAAAGATATATAACGGCAGCAGGCATGGCCATGAGCGAAGAGTCGAAACGGTCGAGCATTCCGCCGTGACCGGGCAGAATGTTTCCGCTGTCCTTGACGCCAAGGGTGCGCTTGAAGAGCGACTCAACAAGGTCGCCCCATGTGCCGAACACAACTACAACAAGGCCAAGACCCATCCACTGCAGTATGGTAAGTCCGGATTTGTTGCCGTTCTGTGCATCGAGATATCCTATCAGCCATGCCACGAGCAGAACGATGATGGCGCCGCCAATAGAGCCTTCCCAGCTCTTGCCCGGAGATACGCGCGGAAACAGCTTGTGCTTGCCGAAGAGCGAACCGCTGCAGTAGGCGCCCGTGTCGTTTGCCCAAAGGAATATGAACACGCAGAGCGGTATCATGTAGTTGTAGGCAACGTTGCCGTCGGGAGTGGCATTAAACGCGAGCACGTTGATTGTTGCGAAGGGCAGGGCGATATACATCTGTCCGAGCATGGTGTGCGCCCAGTCGTTAATCGCATTTTCTGTCTTCATATACAGCTCGCTGATGAAGAGATAAACTATTGTAAGCAGATAGGGTATGAACACGGCTCCGCTCTGAATCATTCCGCTGCAGAAGCCTCCCACGGCAAGGAAAAAGTAAACGCCGGCAACCGTACTGATAAAGCGGTTTACCTGTACTCCCTTGATGTTGTTCACCAGTCCGCAATATTCCCATATCGTCAGTCCCGTTACGAGAGCGAACAGAAACTCCATGGCGATGGGTCTCATGAAGCATACCACGATGGCTGCCACGAAGAACACGCCCGTGATGCTTCTTACAATAAGGTTCTTCATCTTGTCACTCATATCTCATCTATTTTGTTTCTTGAGTATTCTCTTTTGCTGTATTGCCTTCATTGGCAGCGCTGTCGGCAACATCATGCTTATCTGTAGCAGCGGCTTCGGCAGCAGCATTGCTGTTGTCTGCGTTTACGTCGTTGCTTTCAGCGTTGTCAGTTTCAGCCTGTGGCTTGTTGTCTGCGGCTGTCTGCTTGTTGCCGTTTTCATCCTTCGAGTCTTTTTCCTCTTCTTCCATAATCTCTTCAGAGCGGCTAACCCACGGACGCTTGCCGAATATTGTCTCAACGTCTTCAGCAAATATCACCTCACGCTCAAGCAGCATCTCAGCCAGTTTGTTGTGGCCTTCCTTATGCTCCGTAAGAATCTTCTTTGCGCGCTCATATTGCTCGTTGATCATCTTCAGCACCTCGTCGTCCATTATCTTGGCAGTTGTCTCTGAGTAAGGACGCTGGAAGTTATACTCGTTGTTGTTATAGTAGCAGATATTGGGCAGCTTGTCGCTCATACCTGCGTAAGCTATCATGCCGTAAGCACTCTTTGTAACGCGCTCAAGGTCGTTCATCGCTCCTGTTGATATGTGGCCTGTGAACAGCTCTTCGGCAGCACGTCCGCCCAGTGTGGCGCACATCTCGTCGAGCATCTCCTCCTTTGTCGTTATCTGTCTTTCCTCAGGCATATACCATGCTGCGCCGAGTGCTCTTC
>HF992528.1:39970-53144 GCA_000436695.1 Prevotella sp. CAG:1185
GTGCTCTTCCACGCGGAACGATAGACACCTTTACCAGCGGATTGGCATGTTCGAGGAACCATGATATTGTGGCATGACCGGCCTCGTGGAGTGCAATAGTGCGGCGTTCGCCCTGAGTCATAACCTTAGTCTTCTTCTCCAGACCGCCGATTATACGGTCTACGGCATCGAGGAAGTCCTGTTTGCCTACAAACTTCTTGTCGTGGCGGGCAGCTATCAGCGCAGCTTCGTTGCACACGTTGGCTATGTCGGCACCCGAGAATCCCGGAGTCTGACGTGCAAGCATGTCGATGTCTACGGTCGGGTCGGTCTTCACAGGTCTTAGGTGTACCATGAATATCTCTTTGCGCTCGTTGAGGTCAGGCAGGTCTACGTTAATCTGGCGGTCGAAACGTCCGGCACGCAGAAGTGCAGAGTCGAGCATGTCGGCACGGTTAGTGGCAGCAAGGATGATGACACCACTGTTGGTGCCGAATCCGTCCATCTCGGTCAGAAGGGCGTTAAGCGTATTCTCGCGCTCGTCGTTGCCTCCCATTGCCGGATTCTTGCTTCTTGCACGTCCCACGGCATCAATCTCGTCGATAAATATGATACACGGCGATTTTTCTTTGGCCTGGCGGAACAGGTCGCGCACACGGCTTGCTCCAACACCTACGAACATCTCAACGAAGTCAGAACCGCTCATAGAGAAGAACGGCACTCCGGCCTCGCCGGCTACGGCTTTTGCCAAAAGAGTCTTACCTGTTCCCGGAGGGCCTACGAGCAGCGCGCCCTTTGGAATCTTACCTCCAAGGTCGGTGTATTTCTTAGGGTTCTTCAGGAACTCAACAATCTCCTGAACTTCCTGCTTTGCGCCTTCCTGTCCGGCTACATCCTTGAATGTGATGTTTATGTCGGCGCCCTTTTCATACATCTTCGCCTTGCTCTTGCCTACGTTAAACACGCCTCCGGAGTTGCTTCCGCCACCGCCCATGCGGCGCATGATGAACATCCAGAATAGTATTATGAAGATAAAAGGCGAGATGTTGATCAAAATGGTGAGCAGGTCGCTGCCTTTTTTGTTCTCATAGTTGAGGTTGCCTTTGAACTTTCCTGCCTGGCGCTCTGCATCAACAAAGCTCTCTACCTTGTCTGAGCTTCCAAACTCGGTGGTTACGTAAGGCTCTTTCCCCACTTCTTTAGTTCCGGCCTTAAACACGTCGCGTATGTGTTCAGCCGTTACATACATCTTCAAGGTGCTTTCGTCCTTGTTGAGCACAATCTCAGAGGCATATCCCTTAGAGACGTATGCCCTGAACTCGTCGTAAGACACCTTCTTGCTTGCGCTTCCGCTTATAGAGTCGCCCCCCATGAAGTATACACTTAAGAGGCCGATGATTACAAGCAGATAAATCCAGCTCATGCTGAACTTGGGCATCTTTTTGTTCTTATCTTGCTCCATTTTATTTCTGTTAATTAATATGTTTAAGTTAATTCACTTATATATGTGAAATATTTTTCGTATTTTATGCTTATCCTTTCTTAATGATCATAAAGAATTTGGATGCACAGGCACTGATGTGAACATATAAAACTATTATTGTTATGAGCAACCCCGACGTTTGCATTCTGCAGCAGGTTTATTCAGAAGTTTCTGTTCCTGCTGTTATAATCCGAATTAGCGGCAAACTCTTAGAGGCGTTTTGACCGTGATTACAAGACTATTTTGATAAGAATTGCAACATATATATATTATGGTTATTATATGCTCTTTCCAGACAGTGGCTTTATTAGTCGATATCAGGAATTTTTGTCTGTTTTGCGTCTTCCCAGAGATTTTCTAAATTGTAATATTCACGCACGTCAGGCAGGAATATGTGTACCATCACGTCGGTGTAGTCCATTGCCACCCACTGTGCGTTGTTAAGTCCGACTACATGTACCGGTTTTTCCCCTGCATGTATTCGTGCATATTCTTCAACAGAGTCTGTGATGGCTTCAACTTGTGATGGCGAATTTCCTTGACATATTATAAAATAATGACAAATTGTGCCTTCAATGCCGCTCAGGTCTATTATGTTAATGTTTGACCCTTTCTTCTCTTGAATACCTTTAGTTATTGTTTCAACTAGGTTTTTTACTTGTTCCATTAAATAATAAGGTGTTATTGATGCTTTGAATTTTTAATATGCGAGGAAAAAGAATTTTTATTCTGTTTTGCCCTCAAAAATGTATTTTATTTTATGCAAAGGTACACTGATTTATCGGAAATCGGGTAAAAAAACGCATTATTTTGAATTTTTTTAGAAAAAAGTCGGTAAAAATGTTGTCAGTTAAAAAAAAATGCGTACCTTTGCAATCGCAATCAGGAAACAAAATGATTGCAACAACAAATTGGGATATGGTGTAATGGTAACACTACAGATTCTGGTCCTGTCATTCCTGGTTCGAGTCCGGGTATCCCAACAACGAGATGCAAACTTCTAAAAGTTTGCATCTTTTTTGTTTTATGCCGTTTATGTGTTTTGGCATAGTCGGTTAATGAATAATATATAGAATCTGTAGGAATTTGATAAATTCTGCTCGCAGAAAATTTTTCTGCCTGGGCATACACAGATTTAAATTTGTTTCTATTAAAGACTCATCACTCGTCACATTGGTATGTATTTTGTTGATTTTCAGAGTAATAGCGCGTGATGACTTTATTTCCCGACTCATCACGCCTGTGGGGTGATGTTTGTTGTGACGAGTTGATTTTTTAACTCATCACAATGTAACATACTGAACTACAGATGTTTATATACAGATGTGATGAGTGATGAGTTTCTTTGAAAGTTTTTCTTGGTTATGTGATTTTTATATAGCGGACAGGTTGTCTCTTTCTAAGAGGTACCATTTTGCATTGTAATATGTGCCCTTTTGTAAGGTAAAACGGTACATATTGCATTGCTGTTTGTATGTTTTTAGGGTTTGTTGCGCAAAGTTCTGCCTGTTTAATGCTGCTGCATCTTATGCTTTTAATGGATATTTTTAATATCTTGCAGTTTTTCTCCAGAAAAAATGGTAGAGTCTGAACACCGGTTCCCAAAGGCTTTCACCTGGAAAGAGCATCATGAAGCGGGCATCACGCACAAGACGCTGGATATTCTTTTTAATTTGACTGCCGCGGTATTTGTCGAGTCTTTTGTCATAAAAGCCGAAATTGCCTGCAAGCATAATCTCGTTAAGAAGAAATTTGCCGAGTCGTTCGTCTGCTTCAACTATAAGATATTTATCTTCGAGACAGAATACTTTTTGCATTACGTACATCACTGCCGTAGACATTTTATATAGTCCGCAGCGCTTAAGCGTCAGTCTGTCGGCCTTTTGTTCTTCAGCTGTGAAGCCTTGTCGCAAGACAAAATAATAGTCTAACAGCTGTTTCAAGCCGATGCCCTCATGAAAAAAATGGTTGGATATGTGCGCCATCTGAAAAATTCGGTTGAAGGCTGTTGTCGGTACGGCAATCTTTCCGGCTCCGTCAGGCAACATCACAATGTTGGCAAACTGTGTGTCGGCATTCTTGTTGAAATATTCCTGAAGTCGGCCGTTGCTTATCAGATTGTTCATAAACTGCGGCCGGTAGTGCAGTTCAATCTCTGTTCCTCCGTATGGCGGAAAGTCGGTGTGATGATAGCACCGCTTATGGCCCTCAGCCATTTTTCCAACAGTCTTCATCACCTTCTTGTATCCGCCCTCAGCCCATATATCTATGTCGCCAGGTGTGCGCATTAGCGGATCAGGGTAGATCAGGGCGTTTCCCTGTCCTTTGAGTATGCATGTGCGTAGTCCTTTCTGCCTGAATATCTCTGAAACCTTTACGGCATTTACGTTTACTTTTGTGTTAAGGGTGGCAATCTGACGGCTTATTGCAAACCATTTCATTCTGAACTGTCTGTCGGGCAGACAATGTTCTGGCAGCCGTTTCATACCGTAAAATATGACACCTTGAAGGTTTTGTTCCTTTGCTATGCGGAACAGCATAGGCCATTCTTCAGCCTTAATGTCGTCGGGCACAGGTTGTGAAGGGTCTATAGAAAAACGGAGCAGTTTAAAAAAATTTGATGTCATTTTGCAGAAGTAAGTCTGTTATTTGCATTTTGCGTACAGCTCTTTAAGCGTCCCGCGTGCAATGCCGTTCCTTACAAGGAAGTCTAGAAGATTTTTTGCCTCTCTCTTTCTGTCAAGACATATAAGCACTTCTGCCTTTGATATAATATAGTCTGTATTGCCGGGCTCACGTTTCAGAGCCTCGTCCCAGTCGTATAAAGCCGTTTCATACGATTTCATTTCTTTTTCAAGTTCTGCTCTTGCTGCATATACAATGCTGCTGTCAGGAAACATTTCAACAAGATTGTTCATCTGGTCGAGAGCCTGCACATTGCGTTTCAGCTTTATAAGGGTATATGCCAGTCCGAGGCGTGCCTGCATGTTGCGTGGAGAAATCTTCAAAAAGTCTTCATAGTCGTTCTTGGCCAGCTCATATCTGCGCATGTTGTTGTTGGCATAGGCCCTGTAATAAAGGGCAGAAAGATTCAGTGTGTCTTTCTTCAGAACTTCGTTACATATCTGTGCCGCATTTTCCCATTCAAGCAGTTGCAGGTTGATGTTTGCTTTCTGCAGTTGTAGCTGAATCGAATCTGGGTGCGCAGCAAGCTGGCTGTTAACAGCACTTAAAGAATCACGCCATTGCTTTTGTGTCTGCGCCTTGAGGGCGGTGACATCAAGCAATAGCGTGAATATGCAGATAATTTTAATTTTCAATTTACTTGTATATAAGAGTTGTTCTGACAATCGTTAGGAAAAATCAGTCCTCGTCCTTGTTCTCGGCATCGATAGCCTTGATTTTCTCGCGTACAAGGTTCATGTCGTCTTTCAGTTTCTGAACCTTTCTGTTCATCTCGTCGATGAGGCTGTTGCCCTTTTTGCTTGAAGCATTGAGGAAACCGAGGTTGTTCTCATAAGTCTGAACTTCCTGCTTGATGGCCTCATAGCGGCGCATGAGTTTGGCGCGTTCATTGTCAAGTGCGTCTGAACCCTTTTCTGCAACGTTTTTCAGATTGTTCTTGAATTTGTCCAGACGGCGACGTGCCGTAGATATGTTAAGCTCTTTGTATAGTTTGTCAAGAATGTCGTGATATTCCTTATAGAGCTTGTCTTTCTCTTTAAACGGAACATGACCTATGCCGTTGTATTCGTCAATGAGTTCACGTACCTTTTCCTGAATGTTGCCTTCAGCGTTTTCAGCCATGGCTTTTAGCTGTTCTATTATGCTGCGTTTCTTTTCCAGGTTAGCGCGTTCTTCGTTGCGTGTGCCTGCGTTGGCATTGTTGCGTGCCTCAAAGAAATGATTGCATGCAGTGAGGAATTCGTTCCACAGCTTGTCGCCGAGCTTCTTGGGCACCATGCCTATGGTCTTCCATTCTTTCTGTAGTGCAATCAGCTTGTCGCTGGTTGATTTCCATTCAGTGCTGTCCTGCAGAGCCTTAGCCTGTTCGATGAGAGCTCTCTTCTTGTCGGCATTCTCAGCAAACTGCTGTTTCATGTTCTTGAAATACTCTGCTTTTTTGCTGAAGAAATCGTCGCAAGCCGCGCGGAAACGTTCAAATATCTTGACGTTCATCTTCTGGGGAGCAAAGCCTATGGTCTTCCATTCTGCCTGAATGGCTATTATTTCCTTTGTCTTCTTCTCCCATTCTCCGGCCGTCTTTATTTCAGCCTTGGCTATTTCTTCTATCTTTTCACAAAGTGCTGTCTTCTTTGTGAGGTTGTCTTCCTCTTTGGCGCGCAGTTCCTCGAAGTGCTGCTGATGGCGCTTGTTGATTATAGTAGACGCAGCCTTGAAACGTGCCCAAATCTCTTCGCGAAGTTCTTTGGCAACAGGACCTGTCTCGCGGAATTCCTGATGCAGCTTCTGCAACTGGTGGAATGCGCTGATGACATCTTCTTCGCTGCCGAGTTTCTCTGCGGCCTCACAAATCTTAGTCTTTATTTCAAGATTTTTCTTAAAGTCATATTCGCGTGCCTCGCTGTTAAGTTTCAGCAAGTCGTAATACTGTTCAACATAGAGCTGATAGTTACGCCACAGTTCATTGGCCTTTTCTGCCGGAACGAGTTTAATCTCTTTCCACTCCTGCTGCAGCTTCTTGAAGTCCTGATATGATTTGTTGGCTTCTTCGGGCGAAGTAACCATAGCCTTGATTTTATCAATGATGTCAAGCTTTTTCTTCAGGTTTTCCTGTTTCTCCTTTTCCTGTTCAAGGAAAAGTTTGGCGCGTTTTTCTTTTATTACGCTCATTTCTGCCTTAAATACTTCTTCGTCTTCATCTGGAATTACCTTGTAGTTGGCAGGGTCGCCACCTCCTTCAAGATATGCTTTCATGTCAGCTTCTCTTTCAGCAAAATGAAGTTTGTAGAAGACAGTTTTAAGGTAGTCTATTTCGCCTTTTTGCGGATGCTCGTCGCTGTGGGCGATTTCTTTCATCCTTTCAATTATTTCGCCTTTTGTTTTGTATACTTTTTTCTGCTCAGCTGCTTCAGCGTTGTCTGAGGATAATTCTTCAGTTTCAGTATCTTCGGTTGTAACTTCAGCGTTGCTTTCAGTTGCAGCGCAATTTTCCTGGATGTTGTTTTCTGTTGATTCAACATTCAGTTTTTCCGTGTTCTCTTGGCTGAGAGTCTTTTCTTGAGAGTCCATCATATAACTTTTTATTCGTTCATGAATTGGTTTTCCATGTAAATCTTTAGGCTTGCAAACTTACTTAAAAATCTTGTAAATACCTAATAAATTTGGAAAAAAACGTTTATCATTAGATTAAATGAGCCTTTTGTGGCGGAAAATCCACCATGATATGCCTGAAATGAGTATAGATACGATTATTGCTATCACAAAGCCATATTTCCATTGTTCCATGCCGTTGATGAGGTTCATGCCGAGCAAACTGGCGATGAGCGTAGGGAACATCAGGATAATAGACACAGATGTGAGCGTTCGCATAACGGTGTTCATGTTGTTGTTGATGATGCTCGAATATGTGTCCATTGTCGACTCGAGGATGTCTGAATAAATGTTTGTGGTTTCGCGCGCCTGACTCATCTCGATGTTTACGTCCTCGATGAGGTCGGCGTCGAGCTCGTCCACCTGCAACTTGAACTTCAGTTTAGCCAGCAGGTTTTCGTTGCCACGTATTGACGTAATAAAATATGTCAGTGAGTCCTGTAGTCTTGACAGACCTATGAGCGACTCGTTGTTGACTTCCTTGTCGAGGTTGCGCTTTGATTTCTCTATAAGGTTGTTAATCTGTTTCAGACGTTTCAGATACCATACGGCAGACGAAAGGAAAAGACGGAAAATCATGTCGACATAATCAGTGAATCCTTCGCCGCGTTTTTGCTGATAGCTTACAAAGTCTATCATCATGTTGGTTTCGTGAAAACATACGGTGATTGTTACGTCGCGCTTGTGTATTATACCGAGCGGCACGGTGGTGTAGGGCGTTCTTGATCTTATTTCTTTTACAAAAGGTATACGCAGGATTATGAGCATCCATCCGTCGTCGTATTCATAACGGGCACGCTCATCATTATCGCTGATGTCTGAAAGAAAATAATCGGGAATTTTAAATTCATCTTCAAGAAGACGCTGATCTTCTTCCGTCGGGCATGTTACTTGTATCCAGCAGTTAGGCTCCCACTCGCCAATCTGCCTAAGGCCTTTGGTTGTGTTCCAATATGTTCTCATTTGCTAATCCTCCGAAACGGTTATGACTGCACGGCGGTCAGCATCGATGAGCAGGCCTCCGCGTTTACAAGTTCATATTTTCCGCGTAATAATCGTCCATGTATAAATTTAAATTTCTGTTTTGCGGTGCAAAGATACTGCAAGTTGGGCTAATATCAAAATAAAAATGAATGAAATGATTTTTAATTTTGTGTTTAAATTATGTTACGATAATATGTAGCACTCCTTTGCGCGGTTTTTTTCCTGGCTTTTTCTGTTGTTGTTAATATGGCAAAAGCTCTATAGCCTTTTTATGGGCATATAGAGCCTTGATGGTCTTTTTTAGTAAAAGGTATGTTTTATGTTGGCCTATTCGGGTAGTATCGCGACAGATATAGGTGCGTAGTCGGATGGTGAAAATCTGTTTATCTGCTTAGATGCGGTATATGTGCCGCGGAAATTTGTCAGTCCGCCGAAGTTATACATCACGCCGTTTACACATTCTGTTTCGCCTGTCCAGCTGAATGTGCCGAGCATCTTCAGTGCCTGACTGCTGTTGCTGCCTGTCTTGTAGCGAAGTATAGAGCCGTTGCTTGTGGCATATATGTATCCGTCTGCCACGCCGATGAAACTGAAGTCGGAAGCAAGCGAATCGGCCGGAGCGCAGACTTGCGGTGTCAGTTTGTTGCCGTCTATCATGTATGCCGTGTGCCGGCTGTCGTCCAGTAGCCATGTGTTGCCTTTGCCGTCTGATGTGGTGCGTGTGTTTTCGCCGAACGTGATGCCGTGGACTGTATTTCCGTCTGCAGTGGCAGTTATGTTGCCGTTGTTGTCTCTGTCAAGTATGTATGTGCAGATATATCCGCCGGTTACGGCATGGATAATGTTGTCGTTAATGTCAACAGCTTTTACTTCTCCGTTGTGAGTGGAGGCAAGGTTCCATCTTCCCGTAGCGAGATAGTATATTCCTCTGTCGCCAATGATTATGGGTGTTCCGTTCCAGCATGCGCCCTGACCGCTTACAGGCATGTCCGGGTATGTCTTTTCGGTGCCTGTTGCTGTGTCGTATGAACGCAGTTCGTTGGTCGTCACGGTCTGTTCATATCCAAGGTTGGTCTTTTCAACTATACCTCCGCCCATGTATATTATGGTGCCGTCGGTGAAGTGAGTGGTGGCTGAGCCGCTGTTGCCAAGATTGCCAAGTTCTTTGTAGACGATGTTCTGTTTCACGCGCAGCGTGTTTACGGAAGCTTCGTCTGCTATCGAGAATTTGCCTTTTGCCTCGCCGTTTTCATTCAAGATGACATAAGGGCAAGCCTCATACTCCTGACCTTTCTTTATATACACGATAGGTTCTTTTTCGGGATAGATGGCATCAGGGTTTGTGAAACTGAAATTGCTGCCGCTGACTATTCCCAACTGCTGCATGCTGCTTTCAGACGAGCGTCCGTTGTATATCTTTACATACACCTTGCCGTCGCGATAGCAGGCAGAGGTCAGCACCACTCCTGTAGCCTCGCTCTCTGCTGCCGGCTGTTTCACCACAATCTGCATAGAGTCTGCTTCTGCGCGCGTGCTGCCTGTGTTGCTCAGGCGTATGTAGCCGATGCGTTCTTGACGGGTGATGTTGCGCGCCGCTATAATCTTTACATTCTCGCCGCCTTTGCCGCCCATCTGCGACAACTGTAGCCATTCGGCTGACGATGACGCTTCCCAAGGCTGTGTCGTAGGTATGGTTACGTCGGTCTGCTCGCCGTCAGCCGACAAGTTGACAATACCGTTGTCGGGAACGGTGGGGTCGGGATCAGGTCCTACCGGCAGTTCTTCGTCACTGCTGCATGATAATGTCATTGATATTGTGCATGCCATGATGCACCATAGTGATAGTCGATAAAAGTTTTTCATTGCTTTATATTTTTAAAATTAACGATTGCATATCGCAAAAATATAAAGTATTAGTATCTTTCCTTTCACGGCTTTCCGTGATTTTTATTTACAAATTTATCCGTAAGTATACAGATCTCTTTGTCTGTGTCATATTCTTGTTTTCAACGTATTTTGAAGCTTTTCATAAATCTGTTTGTTGCTTGTTTAAGATTTGTTGTGAGGTTTAGATTTTTATCTGTTGGTGTGTGGGGCGAATTGTGCATTCGTAATGCTGCATGACAACAAAAAAGCGGAAGGCAAAGGACTTATTCTGTCCTTTGCCTTCCGCCTTCAGCATGTATTAGAATATTATTTGTTCAGCTTGATTTATTTTGCGGGAATCTCTTCGAGAGTCTTTACAAGCAGATCCCAGAACTTGGTTGCTGACGGCCAGTAAGCACGCTCGCTCGGAGTGTGGGGCGACAGCAGGGTAGGACCGAATGAGCAGATGTCAAGGCCCGGATATTTAGAAAGGATAATGCTGCACTCCAATCCTGCGTGAACAACCTGCACTGTAGGCTCTTCGTTGAACAGATTTTTGTATATATTGCGCATAACCTTGATGAGTTCACTGTCAGTGTTGGGGTCCCATCCGCCGTAAGCGCCGCTGAACTCAACCTTCATTCCTGCCATGTTGAAGCAGCTTTCGAGTGATGTTGACAATTCCTCTTTCATTGACTCGCTTGAGCTGCGCGCAAGAATCTTTATTGCAGCCTTGCCGCCTTCGATGTCGACGATGGCGAGGTTAGAAGATGTCTCTACTATTTCGGGCATTGTCGGGATATAGCGCCATACGCCGTTGTGAGCTGCGTAGATGGCGTCAACCAGATTGTCCTGAATCTCCTGAGGAACAATCATTTCAGGCAGTGCAACGTCTTCAACCAAAACCTCGATGTCGTTCTCGATACCTTTATATTCGTTGTTGAAAGTCTCTTTATAGTCGGCTGCTATTGATTTCAGGTCGTCTACATTCTCTTTCGGCAGAGTGAGAACAACTTCAGCCTCACGCGGTATGGCGTTGCGCATGTTGCCGCCGTGCCAGCTTGCCAGGCAAGCGTCGTCTTCAGCAATGGCCTCGCGTACTATTCTTACCATCATCTTGTTGGCATTGCCGCGGCCTTCGCCGATTTCAAGACCTGAGTGTCCGCCTTTCAGTCCCTTGATTGTAATCTTGACAGCAGCGTCGCTCTTGTCGCTTTCATTTTCTTTATAGTCGAGTGTTGCTGTTATGTCAATGCCTCCGGCACTTCCGATGATCAGCTCACCTTCCTGCTCAGTGTCGAGGTTAAGCAGAATTTTGCCTTCCAGCTCGCCTTCAGGCAGTCCGTTGGCACCATACATGCCTGTTTCCTCATCGGCTGTTATCAGTGCCTCGATAGGTCCGTGTTTCAAGTCTTTGGCTTCCATTACGGCCATGATGGCAGCAACGCCAAGACCGTCGTCGGCTCCGAGGGTTGTGCCTTTAGCCTTAACCCACTCGCCGTCAACATAAGTTTCTATAGGGTCAGTCTCAAAGTTATGAGTGCTTGTCTTCTCTTTCTGCGGAACCATGTCCATGTGTGCCTGCAGTATGGTTGTCTTGCGGTTTTCCATGCCTGGGGTGGCAGGTTTGCTCATAACGATGTTGCCGGCCTCGTCTTTAAATGCTTCAACGCCTGTGTTTTTTGCGAAGTCGAGCAAGAACTGCTGAACTTTCTCCAGATGTCCTGACGGACGTGGAACCTGTGTCAGTGCATCAAAGTTTCTCCAGATGCACTCCGGTTTGAGATTTTTAATTTCGCTCATAGTCAAAATAGATTAAATTGTTACCAGGTCAGTCCCTCCATGCCGTTTCCGGCCTTTCGGTATGTCCTTATTTTTATTGTTAATTGTTTGCTGTAACTATTGTTTCAGCCGTTAAGGCTGTGTCCTTTTTCTTCGTGAAAGCAAGTGCCGCCCATGCGTAAATGCCGAGCAGAATGACGAGCATGGTCTGCACAGTGTGCACTATCAGTACGAAATAGAGGGCATTGATGTCGCTCACGCCGTAAAGAATAAGCATTGTTTTTACTGCAAAATGCCACGGACCCGCACCGTTAGGGGTTGGCACTATCACGGCTATGCTGCCGACAACAAACGTTACGAGGGCACACTGAAGACCCAAAGACGACGTGAAGTCGAAACAGAAGAACGTGAGATAATAGTGCAGAAAATAACTTATCCATATACCGAGGGTGTAAAATATGAATAGGGGAGCATTCTTTACATTTTTCAGAGAAACAACTCCCTGCCATATTCCGCCCATGGTGTCCTTCACCTTATTATATATTGACATCTTCTTCAGAAGAATGTGAATCAGAAACAATGCAGCCACTGCGCATGCAAGGGTTACGATGTAGCCCGTGGTAGAAAACCTGCTGATTATGGTGTCCATGCTTGTGCCGGTCTTTGTGAAGAACGTGGTGAACACTCTCATCTGCATGAGCAGTGTCAACATGGTGACAATAAGCATGAGCAGCGTGTCGATAGCTCTTTCGGTAACTACAGTTCCTAAAGCCTTTGGAAACGAGACACCGTCGTATCTTTTCAGCACTCCGCATCGCGTGAACTCTCCGATGCGCGGTATGACCAGGCTTGCCGCATAAGACAGAAAAATGGAATTGACTGCCGTGGAGTTTCTCGGGCTTTCGCCTACAGGTTCAAGCGTCTGTCGCCATCTCCATCCGCGGAACATTTGGGCAAGTATACCAAACGGAAACGACAGCAGCATCCAAGCCCAGTTCATCTCGTAGAGAAGTATATTCTTGATGCTTCTGAAGTTGAAGTCGCGGTACATCCAGTAAAGTATCGCCCCGCCGAATAATAGCGGAAATGCTATTTTCAGTATGTTGTTTACAGTTTTTCTTGTATTCACACTTGCCTAATGTTTTCTCTTCAGACCATGTAGAGCCTTTGTCAAGCTTTTGTATCTTGTTTTTGGCTTTAGTCTTTTTGTGGCCTGTAATATGCCCAATTATTTATGCAAACTTACAATTTTTTTTTGAAACAACGTATCTCGGCTCTAAAGAATTTGTTTTCTTTAGAGCTTTTTTGCCGTTGAGTGCAGGCGTCGTATATGTTAGCGTGTTTTGTGTTATGTCGTGTATTTTATTGAAACACACGTATTTGTGTCTTAATTCAGCAATCTGTCTTGAGCTCAAACACATAGTCGTCCATCACAAATCCTTCGCCTATATCTGTTGTCTGGCTCTTTATGTTTCTGTATCCGTTTTTGTCATACGCTGCTATTGCCCTTCCGTTATGTTTGTTTACGGTCAGCCATATTCTATTTATGCCTTTGTCGCGGCATAATTTCACAAGGTGGTTTGTCATCTGTTCAAACAGCCTGTGTCCTCTAGCCTCCTTTAACAGATACATCTTGCTGAGGTAGAGCGAGTTGTCCTCCTTTACCTGCACTCCGCAGTATCCTGCATCTTTACCGTTCTCGCTAATAATAAAATAAATGAATGTCCGCATGTTCCCAAATTAGCA
>HF992529.1 GCA_000436695.1 Prevotella sp. CAG:1185
CACGGCCGACACTATGAGCAGTATGACGGCCATGAGACTGTTGGCTGCAATGCTGTTGCGCAGTATTCCGCCCGTAGCCTCCTTCTCTCCCCGCCCGAACATTGCGCCGACGATGGGTGTAAGGCCGTAGGAGAAGCCCATGGCGAAGATGACGATGAGTGTGAACATGGTGGTTACAAAGCTGGCGGCTGCCAGCTCCATCATGCTGTGGTGGCCTATCATGAGCGTGTCGGCAAAGCCGAGAACAACGTTGCCTATCTGCCCAACTACGATGGGCACGCCGAGCGACACGAGCGCACGGTAATGTGGTGTGTATCTTTGAAGTGTGAAGTGCATAGCGGATGCAAAGATAGTGCTTTTTTCATAAATGTTGTTTGTTTTGACTTTACTTGCACGCCGCTGACAAAATATTTTACTGTTGCATGGATATTACATCACCAAACAACGCCTCCGGCACGGCTACCGCGGCAAACGTAATGATTAAACGGCAATGAACGGCAATCAGAATAGCTACGAACAGTAATCAGAATGACAATTAACGGCAACGCGAAAGAATAAGGAAATGCCATACAATCTTCAAAAAGCAGAAGTATGAAAAAGCGCAGCCCGGAACATACGGGCACAAAAAAAGGGGGCGCGGCTCTTTCGAACCGCGCTCCCCTGGCTATGTATCTATTGTTTCTTGCCGCAAGCGGCACTAAACGGGATGTTATTTGACCTCAATCTGACGTGCAGCCTCTGCAGCAGGTTTCTCCATCTTAGGCAGCGTTACTGTAAGCACACCATCATTGACTTTAGCCTCGATGGCCTCTTTCTTAACGTCTTCAGGAAGGAGCAAAGTCTGCTCAAACTTGCTGTAAGCAAACTCGCGGCGCAGATAATGACTCTTCTTGTCTTCATCTTTCTTCTCGGTGTGAGCCTCCATGTGAATGTGTAAGTTACCGTCCTTATCGATGTTGACATTGAAGTCATCCTTTGTCATACCTGGTGCTGCTACCTCAACGGTGTAATCTTTATCAGTTTCCTTAACATTGATTGCCGGTGCTGTAGCGTTGGCTCTTGTCATGAAATCTGTGTCAAAAAAGTCGTTGAAAACTTCAGGCATCCAATTGTTTCTGTTAATTACTGGTAACATAGTTAAATCCTCCTTATAATTATTTTTGTTATTT
>HF992530.1 GCA_000436695.1 Prevotella sp. CAG:1185
TGGAGTTATGAGAGCCGTAACATGCGTGACAGACTGCTGAGACTGAAGGGAGAATACGGAAACAGACTGGCATTGTTGGGCATTAGTCTTGACGCAAGCCGCAACACTTGCCGCTTGTCGTTACGAAACGACTCTACCTCGTCGGCTGCCATATGCGACCAAATGATGTTTGAGAGTCCGCTCCTTGAAACATTCGGACTTGGACGTGTGTCAGACAATATTATATATAATGCACAAGGGCGTATTGTTGAGCGCGGATTGAATATTAACGAGATAGAAACCAAGCTCAAAGCCCTGCTCGATTAGGCGGCATAAAGCTGTCTCATTGTCAGTAACCGCCGGTTGTTTTCAACTAATTTGGTTTAAAGCCTGATGTTGTTAACGCCGGTACATATTATGAAAAGCCCTGCATCAGGATTGCCATTGGCAATGTTTTGACGATTACGGTTCATCCGCTTGTTTAAGATATTTGTAGAGTTAGCGCGGTTTCCGCAGCTAACTCAATTTGTAAATAACGCAAGATTAATTGGATAATTGGTGATAAAATGCTTGTAAAAACTTATTGTGCAGCAGTTAACGGACTCGATGTTACCACGGTTACCGTTGAGGTAAGTGTATCGCGAGGTGTGCTTTATCATCTCTCAGGCCTTGCCGACACAGCCGTGAAAGAGAGTCATGACCGCATTGTTGCAGCCCTTCAGAATAACGGAATAAAGTTTCCAGTTGCCGACATTACCGTGAATATGGCTCCTGCCGACCTGCGAAAGGAGGGCAGCAGCTATGACCTGCCGTTGGCAATAGGTATATTGGCGGCAATAGGAAAGATTAAGCCGGATATGCTGTCAGAGTATATGATAGTAGGAGAACTCGGACTTGACGGCATGATTCAGCCCGTGAAAGGCGCACTTCCGATATCAATAAGGGCACGCAAGGAGAAATTCAAGGGCCTTATAGTGCCGAAACAGAATGTCAGAGAGGCCGCTGTGGTGAACAATCTCGACGTGTACGGTATGGAAAGCATAATGGATGTAATCAACTTTCTGAACGGAGAAGGCGACTATCAGCCCACTATTGTTGACACAAGACGTGAGTTTTATGAGCACCAAAGCCATTTCGACCTTGATTTTGCCGACGTGAGAGGGCAGGAGAGTGTAAAGCGCGCAATGGAAGTTGCGGCAGCAGGAGGGCATAATATGATAATGATCGGTCCGCCGGGAAGCGGCAAATCGATGATGGCAAAGCGTCTTCCGTCAATACTTCCGCCGCTGTCGTTGGCAGAAAGTCTTGAGACAACACAGATACATTCAGTGGCAGGAAAGCTAGGCAAGAACATGTCGCTGATATCACAACGGCCGTTCCGCGCGCCGCATCACACAATATCTCAGGTGGCACTTGTTGGCGGAGGACTTAATCCGCAGCCCGGAGAAATATCTCTTGCGCATAACGGTGTGTTGTTTGCCGACGAACTGCCGGAGTTTAACAAGTCGACACTTGAAATGCTGCGCCAGCCACTTGAAGACCGCAAAATAACCATATCGAGGGCAAAATACACGGTAGAATTTCCCTGTTCGTTTATGTTTGTGGCCTCGATGAATCCCTGTCCGTGCGGATACTATAATGACCCGACGCACCACTGTGTGTGCACTCCCGGTCAGATACAACGCTATATGAACAAAATCAGCGGTCCGCTCCTCGACCGCATTGACATCCAGATTGAGATAACTCCAGTGCCCTTTAAGGACATATCGCGCGCGGCACCGGGCGAAAGCAGTGACGCTATACGCGAAAGGGTAATCAAGGCGCGCCACATACAGGAGCAGCGGTTCAGAGAATGCAAGGGAATACACTGCAACGCGCAGATGAGCGAACGCATGATTCACCAGTATGCAGAGCCTGACGAGGCCGGAATAGAGATGCTGAGAATGGCCATGGAGAGGCTAAACCTGTCGGCACGGGCATATAACCGCATACTGAAGGTTGCGCGCACCATAGCCGATTTAGACGCCTCTGAGCATGTGTTGCCGCAGCATCTTGCCGAAGCCATAAGCTACCGCAACCTTGACAGGAGCGACTGGGCTGAGCGTGGAGGAGCGTAAGTCTTTTAGATTAAGGCATAAAGAAATATAAAGTAACGGTAGGAATACCTGAATGGACATAATAAACAAAAAGGAAACATGAACGACTAAAATACTTAAAACGTCGTTTATGTTTCCTTTTTTTATTTAGACCGGCATCAATGCCGTTTACTGAATCAGTCGTTTGGCAAAATATCTCACCGGATACCACACCGAAATGAAGCCTACGGCAAGTACCGTTATGAATACAAGCACGATGTCTTCGGGATGAACACTCACCGGATAAGCGTCGACTATGAACGAGCCGCTGCTGCTGCCGAGCGAAACGAGTCCGTAAACCTGTTGCAGCCAGCACAGCAACAATCCTATCAATATGCCCAATACGGCACCGATGGCAGAAATCATTCTGCCTTCAAACAGGAATATCCTTACTATCTGCTTGTCGCTTGCGCCCATGTTGCGCAACGTAACCACGTCGTTCTTCTTGTCGATAATCAGCATTGACAGCGAGCCGATGATGTTGAAGCAAGCCACGGCAAGAATAAACGTAAGGAAGATGTAAGCAATGAATTTCTCAATCTTCATAATCTTGAACGTGTCCGCCTGCTGCTCCATACGGTCGAGAACGCGATATTTGTCGCCTGCAATCTCCTGCATCTCAGCCTTCACGGCGTCGAGGTCGCTGCCCGGCTTGAGCCTTATCTCAAGCTGTGAGAGCATGCCCTGCTGGCCGAACAGATTGCGTGCGAATGCTATAGAAGTAAGCACGTAGTCACGGTCGTAGCGCGCTTGTTTAACCGAAAACACCACTCCGGGCGAAATCAGCGAGTCTTCAACAAATCCCTCTGTCGGATTCATCATGTCGAGCTGTCCCTCGCGCTTCGGCGCATATATTTTAAGCTGTCCGTCCCAATCGGCCGTCATGCCCATGTCTTCTGCAAGGCGTATGCCCACAACACCAAACTGAAGATTGGCGGCATGGAGCGAAAACTCGCCGTCGCCATACAGAATATCGTTGATATGTGACAGTTCACTGAAGTTGTCTTCAACGCCTTTCACCTTAACCATGGCCTGTCTTCCCTTATATATGGCCAGCGCCTGGTCCTCAACGCTCTCGGTAGCCACGTCTACCTGCGGCAGATTGCGTATCTTTGTCAGTATTGGATCGTCGGCAGGAGCCGTCTTTCCTTTAGCCGGAACAACTTCAATCTGCGGGTCGAACGACGTAAGCAGCGACGCCACGAGGTCGTGAAATCCGTTGAACACACTCAGTGTGACAACAAGCGCCATCGTGGCCACGGCCACACCAATTACGCTTATGCCGCTGATGATGTTGATGACATGAGTACTCTTTTTAGAGAAAAGATACCTGCGGGCTATGTAAAACGGAAAATTCATTTCTTCAACAGCTCGTCAATGTGCTCAATATAGTCGAGTGAGTCGTCGATGAAGAATCTCAGTTCGGGAATAATCCTCAGCTGGTTTCTCACGCGTGTGCCCAGTTCGTAGCGTATTGTTTTCTCGTTTGAGGTGATGTTCTTAATAAGTTCCTCCGACTTCTCGGGCGGAAATATGCTCAGATATGCCGTGCATATACTCAGATCGGGACTGATGCGGCAGCGTGTAACGCTCACCATAGTGCCCCTCATGGCCCTTGTCTGCGACTGGAATATCAGGCTCAGTTCCTTTTGCAGAAGCCTTGCAATACGGTTTTGTCTTGTTTCCTGCATATTGTCTTTCTTTTTACGTTATCAGATAAGTTATCTGCCTGCCGGTTTGGCGGCGGCTCTTAAAGTTGTGCAAACTTACTAAAAAAAACTGAGACAATGCCACGCTTTCACGTTATTTTTTGCCTTTGCGGATATGCTTCGTTCCTGCATTCAAGCCATGTTGCCCGTTATGGCGGCCGTGAGTGCCGCATTGTCGGTTGTGGTTATGCCGGTGAAACTCTGCGTTACGGTTGGTTTTGCTTTTTGACTGATTAACATTAGTTTGCATATACGGCAATATCGTGGCATGATGTTTAATATTTTAATGTGCGGCAAATGTCTTCTGAAAAATCAGAAATAATGCGTTTTTTATACCGTTTATGCTCATTGATATTTGAGAATAATATATGTTGTTATATGAATATATACTATTCGCGCATTGAAAGTCTGTTTTTTACACTATCAAACGGGCTTGGATGTTATATGAAAGACGGCCTTTTACACCGCAAAACATGGCTTTTTGCATTGTAAAAGGCCATATTTTATATTTCTGATAATATCAATTTGATTAAGAGTTTGCGTAAATGTCTGATATATAGCTGGTTAAATGAATAGGACGTTTTTCGCCATTTTTTCGCCCTCCGAACCGAAAATCAACTTCAGAAACAAAAAAGTCGGCAAAAAATGTTAATGCAAAACTTTTGAATTTAACTAAAATTTACTGTTTAAAGTCTGCATATATAAATAGCGTTCCACTGTATTTTGCGGCATAGTGCTGATATGTTAAGAATATGCAATTAACAGTGATTTATGCCCCAGCGATTGTTTATGTTGCCGAAAATCGCTATTTTTGCCGTCGACAAAACCTTAAAATATAATTCTATGAAAAATAAGAATGCCGACGAAGAGGCTCGTGGGCTTGATGGTAAGCGCCGCAAACCATGGTATGGATACACTGGCGAAAACATAGCGCTGATAGCCGTGGTAGTAGTTTTGGCATCAGTCTTTTTACTTGACAGATGCGATAATAATGTGCATCAGCAGCAACCGTCGTCGATAATAATGCGCGATACGGGCGAAAATACTTATAAATCTGACGTATCAGTGCCTGCGCCTGCTCCAAAAGTTATGCCTAAGGCAGAGGAAACTCCTGAAGAAACGGCACGCCGCGAAGGACTTGAAGACGGATATAACGACGGAATGGAAGACGGTGAAGTGGGTGAGAAATACGAGACTCACTATAGCGAAAGTGCCTCAGAATATTCAGGCAAACTTCAGGAATGTTACGAAGAAGGCTATGAGGAAGGCTACGACGAAGGATATGGCGAGGGCCGTCAGATGCATGACGATGCTGTTTAAGCCGGCTTAAGTTTGTCGTATCATTTATACTCCGGCCTTCAATGTCAGCCCGTGTACGGCTCTTTCATGTATAGTGCCATAGGCAGTCAGTACGTAAAAACTTCCGTTAAGGCGTGGCAGTTTTGTGACATTATATTGACAGGTGAATATGCCGTGACTGCGGCAAATGGGATATTTGAACCATACTTATCCAAATTAGCATTAGAATTCAGATTAACTATTTATATAATGTTTGGCGGATGGCCGTATGCCTTAAAGGATAAGCAGGCAGCAGGGCGACAATAGAACGCAATGGGACGGCTCGAAGCATAAATATTATTGTATGCTTATATCATAGGCGGTATGTTGAACGATTTGATTTTATATAAAAATCCGGAACAGAAAGGGGAAACGGCAAATGATTGAGTCCATTTCCTCAGCCTCTCTGTTCCGGTTAAAACAGTAAAATATTAATATTATTCCAATGGATTTATTCCAAATATGTGATATTTAAAAATGCCTTATTTAAGCCTGCGAATACGTATGAATATAATTTATTCTTATGCCATGCGCACGTTCTGGCGCTTAGTTAAGCTGTTCATATCGTATAGGCAGGCATTTCGGAATAATCCTATTCGTTTTCTCCAATGGTCTCCTTTATTATGCCTACACATCCGGCTCCTATGATGAGGAACACTCCGGCCACAAGCATCATGTTGCTCTGTGCGCTGCCTACAAGCGTGAGAACCACTCCGCCGAGTGCTGCCGCGATAATCTGCGGAATGCATATCGTGCCGTTGAACAGACCGAGATAGGCACCCATGTGACTGCCGTTGAGCGCATTAGTTACTATTGTGAACGGCATGGCGAGCATTGCAGCCCATGCGCATCCAATCAGAAGGTAGGGTATAAAGAGAACATACTGGTCGCTGACGTAGGGAATCATCATGAAACCTATGCCGCCTAGCACAAGGCTCAGGGCATAAGCCATCTTGCGGTTGGCAAAGCGCGGCAACATCATTGCCCATACAACGCTGCCTATGGCCTGCACTGCAAAGAGAATGCCCACCCAGTTGCCTGCCTCCTGAAAGCCTGCCGATGTGGGGTCGGTGGTATGCCAGCATGTTTCGGCTATTGCGCCGTTGGTGTAGTTCCACATATAAAGGAATGCTGCCCAGCTGAAAAACTGCACCAGACCTACGGTCCAGAAAGCCTTAGGCGCGTTGCGCAGCAGTTTTATTACGTTCACCTTCTCCTCGTTAAGCGGCTTGTCGAGTCCGTGATATTCGGCATACTCCTTCGGAGGCATCTCCTTCACCTTTACCGATGTGTAGATAACGCAGAGGATAAGTATGGCGGCTCCGATGTAGAACGAATAAATCACCGAGTCGGGTACAACGCCCTTGGCAGCCACATTGCTTATGCCCAGGAACGTGAAGAGGAACGGGAACACGTAGCCCACGAGCGATCCGGCGTTGCACAGAAAACTCTGTATAGAGTAGGCCAGAGCTTTCTGTTTCTCGTTAACCATGTCGCCCACGAGCATCTTAAACGGCTGCATTGCCATGTTGATGCTTGTGTCGAGAAACATCAGCGATATAAGTCCGAACACCATTGCCGTGCTGACAGCCATGCCGAGCGATCCGGCATTAGGCAGAAGGCACATGACAAGTACGGCCACCAGTGCGCCTACAAACAAATAAGGTATGCGCCTGCCGAATCGGCACCATGTCTTGTCGCTCAGCGTGCCCACTATCGGCTGCACGATGATGCCCATCAGCGGAGGCAAAATCCAGAAATAGCTAAGATTGTGAGGGTCAGCCCCCAATGTTGCGAAAATTCGGCTAATGTTGGCGCTCTGCAGTGCGTAGGCAATCTGCACGCCGAAGAAGCCGAAGCTCAGATTCCAGAGTTTGGCGAAACTCAGGTCTGGTTTTTTCTTTAAGTTAGAACTCATAGTTTAAGGCTTTTTTATTTTATATTATTATCTTTCGTTATTTTTCTTATGGCGTTTTCATGTATTAAGGCATGTGATTGTGGCTCTTATTTTGTAGAACCCCTTACCACCAGTCTTGTCCTTATCACCCTTTTCTCTATCTTGTCCAGCGGAATCAGTCCTTCTGCCTTGCCTATCAGTATGGCAGCGGCCTGCCTTCCCACCTCCTTGCCGTTCTGTTCGACGGTAGTCAGCATAGGGTCGCAGGCTATGGCTCTCTGTCCGTTGGTGAATCCGCACACCGAGATGTCTTCGGGTATGCGCAGTCCCATGTGCTTGGCAGTGTACATAATGCCTATGGCAGTGTCGTCGTTAACGGCGAAGAATGCGTCGGGCCTGTTTTCCATGTTGAGCACTTCAGGCGTAATCATTTCGGCATGTTCGCGGTTGTCGCAGTTTCTTATCACGCAGGTGTCGGGGTTGATGCCGTGCTTTAACAGCGCGTCGTGCCATCCGTTATATCTGTTTTTTGATATTTCGAGGTTCATGCTCGAACCATAGTAGGCAATGTTGCGGCATCCCGTCTTGATGAGATACTCAACGGCAGAGAATGCTCCCATGTAGTCGTCAACCACCACACGGCATGTGTTTATGCCCGTGCAGATGCGGTCGAAGAACACGATTGGCACGTTCTTGTTGATAAAATTCTCAAAGTGGTCATATTTCGATGTGTTTATTGCCTGCGATACAAGAATGCCGCACACTTTGTGTTTGTAGAACGAGCGGCATACTTCAACCTCCCGGTCATATTGTTCCAGGCTTTGTGCCACGAGTATGCGGTAGCCATATTTGTCGGCTTCCTCCTCAATGCCACTTAACACTGACGAAAAGTAGAAATGAGTAAACTGGGGTACGATAACCCCAATGACTTTAATCACTCTCCTGTTGCGCAGCGACTCGGCTATTATGTTTGGGCTGAAGTTGTGTTCTTCGGCATAGCGTCTGATTTCTTCTCGCCTTTTAGCGCTGATTCTCGGACTGTCTTTCAGTGCACGTGAAACCGTTGCCACAGATACATTAAACTCTCTGGCAATGTCTTTCATTGTTATGGGTGTGTTCTTTTCAGGCATTGAAAATTATTTTACGAAGCAAAAGTACGGTAAAACACTATTATTTTTGCTTTTACATTATTATTATTGTTCCTTTTATTTGTGTAAACGTTTGCACAACAGAAAACGTATTTTTTATATGAAAAAAAAACAAAATTATTACTTCTGAACGTATTTTTGCATTTAGAAAATTTGCCTTAAAGTAATATTTAGACTACTACGAATTTAAACGATAAAATTAATAGTTTATTTAATGTTAACTTTAAAAACACAAGAAGATGAAGCAGGTAAAAATGAAAACCTCTATTAGGATTCTGGCCATCTTGTTTGGTCTGTTCCTATCAGTGGGAGCATTTGCCCAAAGTACAATTACCGGGCAAGTTACGGATGCTTCCGGAGAGCCGGTCATCGGAGCTACGGTCCGCATTGTAGGCCAGGACGGCGGTGTGATTACTGACATTGACGGAAACTTCAGTATCAAGGCCGAGCCGGGCAGTATGCTGTCGGTTTCTTACATCGGATACAAGACGGTGGAGAAACCTGTCGCACAGAATATGAAGATAACTCTTCAGGACGACGCACAGTTGCTTGAAGACGTTGTCGTTATCGGTTACGGAACTGTAAAGAAGGGCGACCTCACCGGTTCTGTATCAGCAATGAAGCCCGATGAGATGAGTAAAGGTATCACCAACAACGCTGCCGACATGCTCGTTGGTAAGGTTGCCGGTGTCGACGTTATCACCAGCGGTGGTGCTCCGGGTTCAGGATCACAGATACGTATCCGCGGAGGTTCGTCTCTTAACGCAAGCAACGACCCGCTGCTCGTTATCGACGGTCTTACAATCGACAACAACACGGCTACCGGTATGAGTAACGTGCTGGCTATGATCAACCCTAACGATATTGAGACTTTCAATATCCTTAAGGATGCTTCTGCAACAGCCATCTATGGTTCGCGTGCGTCTAACGGTGTCATTATCATCACGACAAAGAAAGGTAAGAAGGGCTCTGGTCCTAAATTCTCTTACAATGGCGACCTGACTGTTTCTACAACACAAAAACGTTATGAAGTGCTCAGCGGCGACGAGTATCGTGCGCTCATAGGTAAGGTTATCGGTGAGAACGGAGTTTCTTTGCTCGGCAATGCCAATACCGACTGGCAGGACGAGATATTCCGCACAGCAGTGAGCACATCTCACAACCTCTCAATGACAGGCGGACTCAAGAATATGCCTTACCGCGTGTCTATTGGTTATCAGAGCGACCAGGGTATCATCAAGAACTCTTTCATGAACCGTTTCAACGCTTCTGTTAATCTTGCTCCGTCATTCTTTGACGATCACCTCAACTTCAACATCACTGCCAAGTATATGGCCGAGAAAGACCGCTATGTAGACAGCGGCGCAGCCATCGGCGGTGCTCTCTCTATGGACCCGACACGTCCCGTAATGGACGACAGCGAGCCTTATAAGTTCCTGGGCGGATATTGGCAGAACATTGTTTCAGCCAACTTCAGCGATCCTTCTTGGACTTACACCAAGAACCCTAACGCTCCCCAGAACCCGGTTGCATATCTTAATCAGAATGAATGCTATGCTCATTCAGACGACTTTACAGCTAACTTTGAGGTTGACTATAAGATTCACGGATTTGAGGACCTGCGTCTGCACGCAAGCTACGGCGGCCAGTATACTGCAAGCCGTCAGAGCGACGTGAACTCTCCTTACGGATACAGCAACAACTATTATGGATGGGACGGCCGTACATACTATTGGAAATACAGCATCACGGCCAATGCCTATGCACAGTATACACACACCTTCGGCGCTCACTATATCGACGTTATGGCCGGTGCCGAGGAATCTCACTATCATCGCAGCGGATATAACATCGGACAGGGTACAGACCCGTATACAGGCGAAGCCAACAACCCGGCTCTGAGAAACGAGACCGAATGGGCTACACACAACTCGCTAGTGTCTTACTTCGGACGTATTAACTATACATTGCTCGACCGCTATATGCTTACAGCCACAATACGTGCCGACGGCTCTTCACGCTTTGCCGACGGACACAAGTGGGGCTACTTCCCCTCTGTAGCACTTGCATGGAAAATCAACGATGAGAAATTTATGAAGAACATCAAGTGGTGGAACGAGTTCAAGCTCCGTCTCGGATGGGGACAGACAGGTCAGCAGGACATCGGTTACGACTTCCTCTACGCTCCGCTTTACGTTACAAGCAACTCTTATGCTCAGTATCCTTTCGGCGACACATATTATTACACAATGCGTCCTGACAAATACAACCCCGACCTGACATGGGAGACTACAACAACATGGAACGCCGGTCTTGACTTCGCATTCCTGAACAACCGCATCACTGCAAACATCGATGCTTACTATCGTGAGACAACAGACCTTATCCAGGATGTTACTCTGCCTACGCTCATGAACTTCGGTCAGCGCATGCCTCAGAACATCGGTTCGCTCGAGAACTATGGTGTTGAGTTCACCATTGGAGCAAAACCAATCGTTACAAAGGACTTTGTATGGGACGTTCAGTATAACGTTGCATGGAACCACAACGAGATTACAGAGCTTATCGGCGGTGACGAAGACTATTATGTTGAGTCTGGTTCAACCATCTCACGCGGTAACAGCACTCACGTTCAGGCACACACAGTAGGCCAGCCGGCCAACTCATTCTGGGTTTACCAGCAGGTTTACGACGAGAACGGCAAACCGCTCGAGGGCGTATACGTTGACCGCGACGGCAACGGCATCATCAACAACGACGACCGTTACTTCTATAAGAGCCCGGCAGCCGACGTGTTCATGGGCCTTACAATGAAGTTCACATACAAGAACTGGGACCTGAGCACAGCATTCCGCGCTTCGCTCGGCAACTATGTTTACTATGACTTCCTGTCTAATAAGGCAGCCGTGAGCGCATCAGGACTCTATTCTAACAGTGCGTTCACCAACACCACACAGGCAGCCGTAGACCTCGGCTTCAGCGGAACAAACGGCACGGAGTATTATCTCAGCGACTATTTCGTTCGTAACGCGTCGTTCCTGAAGTGTACCAACATCACTCTCGGCTATTCGTTCCCGGCTCTGCTCAAGTATGCAGGACAGGACTACTTCTCAGGACGTATCTTCGCTACAGTGCAGAACCCGTTCATCATTACAAAGTATAAAGGACTCGATCCTGAAGTTGCAGGCGGTATCGACAGAAATCCTTATCCGCGTCCATTCAGCGTTCAGATTGGTCTTAACCTTAATTTCTAATGGTTGTGCATTTATATAAAAGTAATAAATAAAGGACATAACAATGAAAAAGATATTTTTAAAGACTATAGCAGTCGCTGTGCTTGCAGCCGGATTGACCGGTTGTGCCAACGACCTTAACATAAGCTCAATCGACCCGCAGTCTTCACCGTCGGCCGATCCTACGGGCTTGTTGGCTAAATGCTACGCCACTCTCGGACTTACCGGTCAGAAAGGCGTTGCCGGAAACGGTGACCTCAGCGACGACGAGGGTGAGTCGGGCTTCTACCGTACAACATTCAACTGCATGGAGCTTCCTTCTGACGAGTGTGTATGGGCATGGCAGACCGATACTGACATTCCGCAGCTTACCAACATTGCATGGAACTCAAGCAGTATCCGTACTCAGTGGGTTTACACACGCCTTACTTACGACATAACATTGTTCAACAGCTACCTGAGCCAGGTGCCCGACGACGAGGCCAACAAGCTCAACCGTGCCGAGGTGCGTTTCCTGCGCGCTCTCCATTATTGGTACATGCTCGACCTGTTCGGCAAGTCACCTTTCAAGCTCGACTTCAACATCAGCGACCTTCCTGTTGAGAAGAGCGGCAAGGACCTTTACACATGGATCGACCAGGAGCTGACTGAGATTGAGCCGCAGATGGCCGAGGTTGGTGCTTACTGCAACTCGCAGAACTTTGGCCGTGCCGACCGTGGTGCTGCCTATATGCTGCATGCACGTCTGGCCCTCAACTCTGAGATCTACACCAAGGGCGAGATTAAGGATTATGACAAGGCTATCAGCTATTGCGACCTGCTTATTGGCAGCGGAGCCTACGAACTTTCAAAGACAGCCAAGAACGGCTATTCTGGATATGCACAGCTGTTCATGGCCGACAACGACGAGAACCCGCAGGCTATGAAGGAGATTATCCTGCCTATTCGTCAGGACGGACAGAAGACACGCAGCTACAGCGGTTCATTCATGCTCGTCAGCGCAACACGTATTGCCGGAATGCCTGACATGGGAACAACTAACGGCTGGAGCTGTATCTTCGCACGTGCAGCAATGGTAAAGAAGTTCTTCCCCACACTGTCTGACTGTCCGATTTCCACAGAGCCGGCTCCTGCCGGAGCTACAGAGGCCGAAATCAAGGCTCTCGACCAGCAGGACGGTTCGTCAACAGCTCAGATCGTGGCTAAGGCCGGCGACGACCGCGCTTTGTTCTACGGTGGCCGTGGCGGTGGTGTACGCAAGCTGCAGACAGATGCTATATCAAGCTTCAACGACGGACTTTCTATCGTTAAGTGGAACAACTTCCGTACAGATGGTCAGCCCACACACGACACCGAATATCCCGACATAGACATTCCGCTGTTCCGTTATGCAGAGGTTTATCTTACACGTGCAGAGGCTTATTATCGCAAGGGCCAGCCCGAGAAGGCTGTTTCTGACATCAACGAGCTGCGCAAGCGTGCCAACGCAAAGCAGATAAGCTCTATCACATCTGACATGGACATCCTCGACGAGTGGTGCCGCGAGTTCTATCTCGAAGGCCGTCGCCGCAGCGACCTCGTACGCTTTGGCTGCTTCACGACAGGCAAATATCTATGGGACTGGAAGGGCGGAGCCGCTAACGGAACAACCGTTGACTCTCACTATAATGTTTATCCTATACCGGCAACCGACGTGCTCAACAACAGCAACCTTACACAGAACCCCGGTTATTGATAACATGGCAATCAGTTTGCAATAAAGTTTTAAAATGAAAATGATTATGAAAAATATAATAAAGAAACTGTTCGTTCCGGCACTGGTGTTGGGCGTGCTGCCTTTCATGGCTTCATGTGAGACCGACGACGAGAGCAACCCTATATTAAATCAGCCCGAATCGTTTGTGCTTAACGTGCCGGCTCATGCCAACGACAATGTATACGACTTGGCTAACTCTACATATGTCAACCTTACGACATCGCAGCCTGACTATGGCTTCCCTGTTGTAACCACCTATCAGGTGCAGGTTTCTATCGACCCAGACTTCGCTTCTGGCGATGCTGCCAAGGTGGAGGCTGCCACTTACACAACTCTTGAGACCACATACAATCAGGCTAACATGAACGTAAATGCTACCGAAATGAACAATGCCATTGTAAGAATGTATCAGGAGAAGAACAACGGCGCCGACCCATCCGGCATTGTTATGCCTGTTTACGTGCGTCTGCGTGCCCACATCGCCAACAGCGACAAGGGCTGGTGCAACTCTAACGTGATAACTCTGCCAAAGGTTGTTGTATCTTATGTTGCAACAATGCCTAAGACCGTCTACATTGCAGGTTCGTCTATCCGCAAGGGTACCGAGGCCAAGCCTCTTGCTGCTGTCTACGGATTCGAGGGCCAGTTCTACGGCATGGCTTATCTTGCTGCAGGCTCAACATTCATGTGGGGCGACACAGACACACCGGACAAGGGCTATGCAATGACCAACTCGTTTGACGACCAGGCCGGCGCAGGCTTGTCTCAGGGTGCTGACGGCGGCATACAGGTGGCCAACGGCGGATGGTATGTTCTGTTTATGAACGTTTCGGTTGAGAACAACCAGATTAAGTCTGCCCTCACTGTTTATCCCGGCGAGGCTTACGTCATCGGTACTGTTATGTCTCAGGGGGACAATTGGGGACAATTCCCGGAAACCCAGCTTACGGCTCCTGCCGACGCTTCATCTCAGTGGGTATCTCCTGCCTTCCTTGCAGGCGGCGAGCTCCGCGCAAGCATCAAGGTGCCGGGTCTCGACTGGTGGCGCACAGAGTTTACTCTCTATAAGGGCGACCTCTACTGGCGCGACTGCGACATTCCTGACAACTGGGCTAAGAACGTGGGCAGCGACTATTCTGTTACCTGCGAGAAGGGTCAGAAACTCTATGTAGACTTCGACTACGACAGAGGAGAAGTAAAATAACCAATAATCTAAACCATTTAACAGAAATATCATTATGAAAAAGATATTATTTTTGGGCGGTCTGTTGCTTTCAGCCATGACGTTCGTTTCATGTAACGGCGATTATGACGACTGGGCCGACCCGCAGAGCAATCCGCAGGAAGAAGCAGTTACGTTGCCGGGCTATACGGCAACGGCTGCCGACCCTATCGACCTGGCTAACCCCGGCACAAGCGTCAAGGCGTTTACGCTTTCGGCTGCAACCCTGCCAGAGGGTGCCACGATAGAGCATACACGTGTAGAACTGTTGCCGGCTGACGGCTCTTCTGCAACAAAGAAAACTCTTGAGGCAACCGCCGACGGCATGCTCGACAGCACTGCGCTTCAGGACGCCGTGGTTGAGTTCTACGGACGTCGTCCGGCAGCCCGTGTGTTCGACGCTCAGGTTTATTCTGATATCGTCATCGGCGGCCAGTCGTTCCTGGTTGATGCCGGCAAGATTCAGATTTCAGTTACGCCTAAGGCTCCTTACATTGCCGACGCTTATTATCTTGTTGGCGATATGTGCGGATGGGCTGCCGATGCAGCTATCAAGTTCTCACATTCAGGTGCCGATGTATATGAGGATCCTGTGTTCTCTGTAGTGTTCACAACACCTAAGGCCGACTGCTACTGGAAGATTGTTCCGCAGGGCAACATCGACTCTGGCGACTTGTGGCATGAGGGAACAGACGGTGTTGTGGGTGTTGCCATTGACGGCGACCCGAGTCTCACAGGCTCGCTCGTAACCACAGCTCCAAAGGCCGGTAAGATAGAGAAGCAGGGCTTCTATAAGCTCACCGTCAACATGATGGACTATACTTACACCATCGAAGAGATGGCCGGCGAGTATTACATGGTGGGCGACCTGCAGGGATGGAACAACGACCCGGCTACAGGCATGACATGTCTTTTCTATCCGCAGACAAGCACCGTGATGAGCTACACTACAAAATGGAAGGGTGCTTACGACCTGAAGTTCTGGGCAGGTGCCGACTTCGGCAACTGGGACAAGGCTTACGGATGTGCAGTTGACGGCGATAACTCTCCTGCCGGCAACATCGTAAACTCCGGCGCACAGTCTATCTCTGCTCCTTCAGCCGAGTATTACACCTTCACCATCGACATGACAACCATGAAGTATACATGGACCAAGCTCAGCGACCAGGCTCCGAAGGAGTACACCTCAATCTCGCTCATCGGCGACTTCAACAGCTGGAACGGCGACGTAGACCTCACTCAGGTTACTCCTCACAACTGGTATGCCAAGGTGAGCATCCCGTCTGACGGCGGACTTAAGTTCCGTGCCGGACACGAATGGACCGACAGCTGGGGCAACGGTGCCAACATTGCCGACAACTATTACGGCAAAGCCGACTATAACGGCGGCAACATGACCGTTCCTGCCGGTAATTACAGCGTCTACTTCAACGACATTACCACTGAATTTGTATTCTTAGCAGAATAAAATAAGGTCTTGTATATGCGCCATGCGCTCTTGTTTAAAAAACAAAGTGCGTGGCGCATTTGATTTTATGCGGCATCGTCATCATTAAGTAAAGTCCTGACAAGAGTTATTTTTTTTGAAATTGCCGTATCATTCTCTCGCCGGCGGCAGCGTCTATAAAAACTGCATATTGCACCGGAGTATTTCGCCTCAAGTCAGCCCGCCTTGCGGTGTATTGAGGTTATGTCAACAAGAGTTTTCTCAACTAAAAAGCCTTAATCTATGAAGCTAAATCTGATTTATTCATGTTTTGCCGCTATGTGTGCGGCGTTCATGCTTTCGTCATGCAGCAGCGACGACGAAGGAACTGCAACGTTAAACGTCCGTAATGTCTACACTACGGGATGTAAGACCGAAGGACAGCCTGCCCGGGCAGGCTCCGCAACAACATTCAGTCCGTTTGATACAGAGTATGTCGAGTATAAGAGCAAGAGCGACGGCTATGTCTACATCAACCATGCTAACGTGTCTTACAACTGCTGTTCGGAGAAAATAGACGTTACGCTGACCGTTACAGGCAACCGCATAAGCGTTGTTGAAAAGGAGACTGACACAAGCTGCAACTGCATCTGTCCCTTCGACGTCTCTTACGAGGTTGGGCCGTTGAAGGCCGGCAAGTATATTCTTGTGATAAACAGCCACAACACGCTCCACGAAATCAACTTCACGTATCCGTCAGACGGCAAGGTTGAGCTTTAGAATATTCTTATTTAAAGAGTTAAGACAAATACCTTGTGGGGTATATTTATTATTAGGAGTTAAAGGAGTTAAAGTAGTTATCGCCAACAAGTTGGCTAGGAGTTAAAGTCATATGCTTTGTGGCTTAATAACAACGACATGTAGCAACAAGGCATATGACTTTAACTACTTTAACTACTCTAACTACTTTAACTACTCTA
>HF992531.1 GCA_000436695.1 Prevotella sp. CAG:1185
GCTAATTTGGGAACATGCGGACATTCATTTAATATAAAACAAAAACAATCCTCAGAGCCGGTGTATTCGGTTCTGAGGATTGTTTTATTATTATCGTTCAAGGCTTATGTTTATTCTTGCTCAGGAGTGATGAGCTTGTATCCCTTGCCGTGAATGTTGATGATTTCTATCTGGTCGTCGTCCTTCAGATGTTTACGCAGCTTTGTAATGTAAACGTCCATAGAGCGTGCGTTGAAGTAGTTATCGTCAATCCATATTGTCTTCAGTGCGAAGTCGCGCTGCAGAATCTCGTTAGCATGAGAGCACAGAAGAGCAAGAAGCTCATTCTCCTTAGTTGTAAGTTTCGTCTGCTTGTCATCGATGGTAAGCAACTGTTTCTGAGTATCGAAAGTAAAACGTCCAATATGATAAACAGTATTTTCTTTATTTTTCTTACCACGTACACGACGCAGGATAGCCTCTATACGGAACACCAGTTCCTCCATTGAGAACGGCTTTGTGATATAGTCATCGGCACCAATCTTGAAGCCTTCAAGAATATCCTCTTTCAGTGTTTTTGCCGTAAGGAAGATGATTGGAATTTCAGCATTAGCCTGTCTTATTTCCTGAGCCAATGTGAATCCGTCCTTTTTAGGCATCATTACATCAAGGACACATATATCAAACTTATTCTTCAAAAAAGCTTTATATCCGGCATCACCATCAGGACATAACTCTGCGCTGTATCCCTTAGCCTGCAAATATTCGCGAAGAAGCATACCCAAGTTCTCATCATCTTCGCATAAAAGAATTTTCAATTTCTCATCCATAGTCTTTCTACTTTTTAATTATAGGTAATGTTATTATAAATTTCGTTCCTTTGCCTTTTTCGCTCTCCGCGTGAATTTCGCCCTTATGCAGCTCTACAATTTTCTTTACGTAAGCCAAGCCAAGTCCGAATCCTTTTACATCATGCACATTGCCGGTGTGAACGCGATAGAACTTTTCAAAAATCTTTTTAAGATTCTCTTTTTTAATACCCAATCCGTTATCTTTAACCGACAGATACAGATGCTCTTTGTCATTCCATGTCTTTATAGACAATTCTACGGGTCTATCCGGATCGCGGTATTTAACAGCATTGTCCAACAAATTGAAGATTACGTTTGTAAAATGCATTTCATCAACATATATTGTCGGTTCAGTGGCATCCAAAATTGTCTTAATATGTCCGCCTGTATGTTCAACGCGCAGAGTGAACGTGTTAGCAACATTTTCGGCAAGATCATTTAGGTTAAGCTCTTTCTTCTTGAATATTGCCTTCTTTCGGTCAAACATTGACATCTGCAAAACCTTCTCTACAAGAAAACGCAAACGTTTAGATTCATCATTAATAACGCCTCCGAGATGTTTCATCATGACCGGACTCTTTGTCACTGTTTCATCATTGAGCATCTGTGCTGCAAGAGAGATGCTGCTGATAGGAGTTTTCAGCTCATGAGTCATATTATTTATAAAATCATTCTTTATCTCGGTGTAACGTTTCTGTCTGAAAATAACAACTATCGTGAAGATAAACGTAACAAGCAATACTACTGTAAATGCTATTGAAGGAATCATGAACCTTACACTGCTGAAAATATAACTGTTCATGTCAGGGAAATGTATTCTCACCACACCGGCCTTTGTAGAAGGATCATTTCTGAACAAAGCCTGAGAGTAAGTATAATCCTCTCCTTCATCAGTATAGTCAGGACATCTGTAAACTTCACGTCCGTCTTGCGTAGATACCGTGAAATGGTAGGCGATATCTATACCATTGTTCATAAGCTCCGTTTTTATATCTTGGTCGAGCATCTTGAAGTTTATACGCTCTTTTAGCGGCTTTTCAGAAGCCGTATAAAGAATACTGTAAACAACTTCATCGAGAAGAGCTTTCTGATATATGTATCTGTTCTTGACAATTTCCCTCATTGACTTTGTTGCCTCAGATATAGAATTCTTGTCATTACGCAGAATCATAGCTTTAGGCATTGAAGATGGTCTGACCGTAATAGTCTTCAACTCAAATGACGAATACACCGTACCATTTCTATCTGCAACCGAATACTGATGCGAATGCTGAACGGTGCCGTCAACATCACCAGACCGGGTTCCAACAGAATCCTGTTTAAAAGCGCGGCGTTCGGTCTCATTGACATCTTTTTCAAGATATCTTAATGTCTCATTTAGCTCAAGGTTACGGGCAGCCTGATACAGGGCCTTTGTTACAGACTCATCAAACTGTTCTTTCTTCATGTGCACCATTTCTTCAATGTATTTTATCTGCATGAAGAGTAGCACAAGGAAAGAAAGTCCCATTACTATTGCCACTGTCCAAATAGTTGCTTTTTTCATATCGGCAAATATATCGTAAAAACAAATAAGCCCAAATCGTTTTGTTAATTAAAAATCTAAAATTTATCTATATTAACCAAACAACAACAAGTTAATTAATTATTATCAATTTTATCAGATATACAAGACCACATTTATTTAAAGAAAAGGAGAGCAGACAAACATACAACTTACATGATAAATAATTTCAACATCAAAATGCCGCCTGGCCAATTCTAAAATTTAAGCCGTTGCAGCTTAACCTTTAAGCTGCAACGGCCTTTTTATACAAACACCGGCTGCCTTAATTCACACACAACCGGCAATAATATAATAAAAGCTATATGCATTCATACTGCACATACTATGCTGTTGCAATATACTTTTATTCATCCTTATCTTCAAGTTCTGCCTCGTGCTCCTTAATAAGAGCCTGCTGAATATCATTAGGAACAAGTTCGTAACTTGCAAACTTTGTTGTAAACGACGCACGTCCGCCAGTGATGGAACTTAACGAGATAGAATAATTTGCAAGTTCCTTCAACGGTATCTTTGCCTGTAACTTCTGATAACCAGCCTCGCTGTCCATACCCATAATGAGAGCACGGCGACCCTGCAAATCACTCATAACATCACCCATAAAGTCTGCTGGAACATAAACCTCAAGGTCATAAATAGGCTCCAGAATCTTCGGACCAGCGTTCTTAAATGCCTCAGAGAATGCATGACGGGCAGCCAACATGAATGAAAGTTCATTACTGTCAACCGGGTGCATCTTTCCGTCGTAAACAACAACACGTACATCACGGGCATAGCTTCCTGTCAATGGTCCCTGCTCCATACGTTCCATAATACCCTTTAATATAGCAGGCATGAAACGAGTGTCAATAGCTCCACCGACAACAGAATTGATGAATACCAATTTGCCGCCCCATTCAAGGTCGACAACCTCTTTACTCTTAATATTCATCTTGAACTCCTGTCCGTTAAATTTGTAAGAAACCGGATCAGGCATACCCTCAGCATAAGGTTCTACGATTAGATGAACCTCACCAAATTGTCCGGCACCTCCAGACTGTTTTTTATGGCGATAGTCAGCACGTGCTGCTTTGGTAATTGTCTCGCGATATGGAATCTTTGCATCGATAAACTTCACCTGCAGTTTCTCATTGTTCTCAAGACGCCATTTAAGCGTACGCAAATGGAACTCACCCTGACCATGAACAATAGTCTGGCGCAACTCTTTGCTCTGCTCAACAACCCATGTAGGATCTTCCTGTCTCATCTTCAACAAGGCAGCCATCAGTTTTTCTGTATCAGCCTCATTGACAGCCTTTATTGCACGAGAATATTTAGAATTAGGATATTTAATGAAATCAAACCTGTTGTCACAGTCTTTTCCGTTAAGAGTATTTCCTGTCTTTACATCCTTAAGTTTAACAGTACATCCTATATCACCGGCATTAAGACAGTCGACAGCCTGACGGTTGGCTCCTGCACATACAAAAATATTGGCGATACGTTCTTTAGAGCCACGGTCAGCATTACTCAAATCGTCTCCAGGCTTAACGCAACCACTCATAACCTTGAAGTAAGAAACCTCTCCAATATGAGGTTCAACACCAGTCTTAAAGAAATATAATGATTCCGGACCTGAAGTTTCAGCTGCAACCTCCTCACCGCGTGTATTATGGATCTTCGGCATTTCGCTCACGAAAGGAACAACATTACCCAAAAATTCCATAAGGCGATGAACACCCATGCTCTTACCTGCACAAACACAGAACACGGGGAATATAGAACGGGTTACAAGTCCCTTACGAATACCTTCACGCATTTCATCCTCTGTAAGGGTCTCCTCCTCAAAGAATTTCTCCATCAAGGTTTCATCGTTCTCGGCAGCAGCCTCTACCAATGCTTTATGAAGTTCCATTGCCTTGTCCATCTCTTCGGCAGGAATTTCCTCAATAATAGGAGCACCGCCCTCAGGCTTCCAAGAGTATTTCTTCATCAAAAGAACATCAATAAGAGCATTAAAGCCTGGACCTGTTGTTATAGGATATTGTATCTGAACGCATTTAGGACCATAAATGTCCTTCATGCTGCTTATTATCGTATCAAAGTCACATTTATCACTGTCAAGCTGGTTGATAAGGAATATAACCGGCTTTTTCAGCTTTTCTGTATATCTGAAGTTATTCTGTGTGCCAACTTCGGGACCATACTGACCATTAATCAATATCACAGCCTGGTCAGTAACGTTAAGGGCTGTAATGGCACCTCCGACAAAGTCGTCAGAGCCAGGGCAATCTATGATATTAAGTTTCTTGTTGTTCCACTCTACATTAAAAACAGTTGAAAATACCGAGTAGCCGTATTCTTGTTCAACCGGGAAATAGTCACTTACAGTGTTTTTTGCTTCTACAGTACCGCGGCGCTTGATAAGTCCGCTCTCATATAACATAGCTTCGGCAAGAGTAGTCTTGCCTGATCCCGCACTGCCAAGCAAGGCAATGTTTTTAATCTCGTTAGTTTGATAAACTCTCATATTAATATAGATTTAAGTTAATAACTTATGTTGGCCTCTAAGTTACGATTTTTTGCGCAAACAAACAAAATAAAACGCAAAAAAGCTCATAAAAATTAAAACATATTAGTATTTTTGCATTAAAATAAAGAAAACGAAACTGAAAACGCTAAAAATATAATGGCTGGCATCTACATTCACATACCATTCTGCAAGACTCGCTGCATTTATTGCGGTTTCTATTCAACGACACTTCTAGATATGCGCAACGAATATATTGACGCCGTTTGCAGAGAGATGAAACTAAGGAAAAATTACCTCAATGAACCTATCTCCACAATATATCTTGGCGGAGGAACTCCCTCTATGTTGGATGAAGACAATCTGAACAAACTGTTTCTATATATAAATAATGTATATAGTGTGAATGCCAATGCCGAAATAACAATGGAATGTAATCCAGACGACGTAACGCCGGAATTTGCAAATATTATCAGTAGGCTGCCGATAAACCGTGTCAGCATGGGGGCACAAACCTTTTCAGACAAAAGACTGGCATTACTACACAGACGTCATAATGCAGACGAAGTAAGCAAAGCTGTAATGCTGCTAAGAAAAGCAGGCATACATAATATAAGCATCGACCTGATGTTTGGATTTCCTAACGAGAGTATCGAACAATGGAAAGAAGACATAGCAACAGCCTTGTCACTAAATGTAGAACATATCTCGGCATACAGTCTTATGTATGAAGAAGGAACACCACTATGGAATATGCTCAAAAACGGCAAAATAGAAGAAATAGACGATGACTTGAGCATTGCTATGTATAACGAGCTTGTCAGTCAGTTGACAGCATCAGGATATGAACATTATGAAATCAGTAATTTTGCCAAACCGGGTTTTCGCTCACGCCATAACAGCAGTTACTGGCATCAAGTGCCATATATTGGTTTTGGGGCTGCCGCACATTCATTTGACATGAAATCAAGACAATGGAATGTGGCTGATGTCAGAAAATACATTAAAAGCATAAACAGCAATATTATTCCTATGGAACGTGAGACACTCGATAAGGACACTATCATGAACGACATAATAACAACAGCATTAAGAACATCTGACGGCATAGACTTAAAGAAAGTAGAAAACATGCTTGGCAGTGAATACAGTAATCAAGTTGTAAAAAATGCTGCAAAACATATTGACGAAGGATTGTTGGAATTAAAAGGAGGAAGGCTTAAACTTACTAAAAAAGGAATTTATATCAGCGATATGATAATGAGCGACATTATGATTGTATAAATAATATTCTGAAAGAACAACAATAAGACAAAACTGACAACAAGGCATTAAAGCATGATCAAACAGAAGTGTTCACCGATGCTTTTTTATAATAATGTTTGGTCGTGACAATAAAATTACTTAATTTTGCCAACTAAAGCAATAATAATACGCAGAAATATTCAGCTATAGCTGACAAAAAGTAAGCGTAAAGAATTAAGAAATGATTTCAGTAGAAGGACTAAAAGTAGAATTTGGCGTAAAGCCGCTATTCAGCAATGTAAGTTTCGTGGTTAACGACCGCGACCGTATAGCCCTTGTTGGCAAAAACGGTGCAGGGAAATCTACAATGCTGAAAATACTCTGCGGTATGCAGAAGCCAACGGCAGGAACTGTGGCCGTACCAAGCGGAACCACTATAGGATATCTGCCTCAGGTAATGATTCTTCAGGACGACACAACTGTGCGCGAAGAGGCGCGCAAAGCTTTTGCCGGAAATACAGAGATGAAGGCAAGGCTTGACAAAATGAACCAGGAACTGGCAGAACGCACAGACTATGACAGCGAGGAATACATGGCTCTTGTACAAAAATTCACCCAAGAGCACGAAAGGTATATGATGATGGGAGCTGAAAGTTATGAGGCCGACATCGAACGTACTCTGATAGGACTTGGATTTGAACGTTCTGACATGTCACGGCCTACAAGCGAATTCAGCGGAGGTTGGCGTATGCGTATAGAATTGGCAAAAATTCTTTTGCAAAAGCCTGACGTGCTGCTGCTGGACGAGCCGACCAACCATCTGGACATTGAAAGTATCCAATGGTTGGAACAATTCCTGGCACAAAGTGCAAAAGCAGTTGTTCTTGTAAGCCACGACAGGGCTTTCATTAACAATGTAACCAACCGCACTCTAGAAATAAGTTGCGGAAAAGTAGTTGACTACAAGGTGAAATATGACGAATACGTTAAATTGAGGGCAGAACGTCGCGAACAGCAGCTCCGTGCATACGAAAACCAGCAAAAAGAGATTGCTGACATAAAGGACTTTATAGAACGATTCCGTTACAAGCCCACTAAAGCCGTACAGGTGCAAAGCCGCATAAAGCAACTTGAAAAGATAGTCCCGATAGAGATTGACGAAGTGGACAATTCTGCCATGCACCTAAAGTTTCCTCCATGTCTTCGCAGTGGTGATTATCCTGTAATATGCGATGAAGTACGCAAGGATTACGGCACCCATACCGTTTTTGATCATGTAACATTCACCATAAAGCGCGGCGAAAAGGTCGCTTTTGTAGGAAAGAACGGTGAAGGAAAGTCAACTCTCGTAAAATGTATAATGAACGAGATCCCTTACACCGGAACATTAAAAATAGGACACAACGTTCAAATAGGATATTTCGCTCAGAACCAGGCCCAATTACTTGACGAGAATCTCACTGTTTTTCAAACTATAGACAATGTAGCTAAGGGAGACATAAGATTAAGAATAAACGATATTCTCGGAGCCTTTATGTTCGGAGGCGAAGCATCAGAGAAAAAGGTTAAAGTTTTAAGTGGAGGCGAACGTAGCCGACTGGCTATGATAAAGCTGCTGCTTGAACCAGTAAACTTACTGATACTCGATGAGCCTACCAATCACCTTGACATGCCGTCAAAAGATGTATTGAAAGAGGCGATAAAAGCATTTGACGGTACTGCTATAATTGTAAGCCACGACCGTGAGTTTCTCGATGGTCTTGTAACAAAAGTGTATGAGTTCGGAGGAGGAAAGGTCAGAGAGCATCTTGGAGGTATATATGACTTTCTACATGCCCACAATATTGAATCGCTCGATTCTCTTGGACATAATGCACACAATATGACGGTTCAACAGTCATCTGGCAGTAATGTATCTGATAGCTGCAACGAGCCACAACAAGAAGAAACGTCGGCCAAACAATCGTATGAGGAAAGAAAAGAGCAGCAGAAAAAAATACGCAAGGCAGAAAAGGCTGTAAAAGAATCAGAAACAAAAATTGAAAAACTTGAGAAACATCTCAAGGAGCTCAACGATTTGTTATGCCTTCCGGAAAGAGCCAGTGACATGGACTTGATAAACGACTACACTTCAACGAAAAAAAATCTTGATGATGAAGTAGAAAGATGGGAACAGCTCTCAGAAGAACTTGAAAAATATATGTAAAATAACATACCATCAACTTAAACAAAAAGAATTATGAAAATGAAACACCTTATCCCAGCAGTGCTTTTTGCCTCAGTCTCACTGACAGCGGGCGCACAGACACAGCTGAAGTCGGGAATCGACATGAAAAATCTCGACACCAGTGTTAAACCGGCGGATGATTTCTATCATTACGCATGTGGCGGATGGATGAAAAACAACCCACTACCGGCAGCTTACTCACGCTTCGGCAGTTTCGACCAACTCGGCCTCGACAACAACAAGCGTATCAACACCATCTTGAACGACTTGCTAAAAAAAGAGTATCCAGAAGGCAGCACGGAGCGTAAACTCAGCGATTTCTACAAGATGGCCATGGACTCTGTACGCCGCAACAAGGAAGGCGTAAAGCCGGTCATGCCGCTCATCAATGAAATTGAGAAAGCGAAAAACACTTCAGACTTGCGCAAAATTCAGCTTAAATATGCAACATTTGGTTATGGTGTGCCAATGGGTATAGGTTTCGGAGCTGACGAAAAAAATGCCACAATGAATATTCTCAATGTATATCAGGGCGGTTTGGTTCTTGGACAAAAAGAATATTATCTCGATACAGACCCTGCTACTACAGCCATAAGAGAGGCTTACAAGAAACATATCGAACGTATGTTCAAACTCTTCGGCTTCTCTGATGCGGCAGCAAAGAAAAAGATGGAGAATATCATGAAGGTTGAAACGGCTCTTGCAAAGGTGTCTAAATCAAGCACTGAACTGCGTGACGTTGCAGCCAACTATAACAAAATGACCATTCAGGATTTCGAAAGCAACTATCCACATGTTGGTCTGACACAACTCATGAATGCGGAAGGTGTAAAGAGCGACTACTTTAAGGAGCTTGTTGTTGGACAGCCTGCATTCGTAAAAGGAGCTGACAAAATTCTGTCTGAAATGACGGCAGACGAGATGCGTGCATATATGGAATGGGATGTCATAGTTTCTGCTGCAAGCTATCTAAGCGATGATGTCATAGCTGCAAACTTTGATTTCTTCGGCAAGACAATGTCAGGCCGCAAAGAAGACCATCCGCGCTGGAAACGTGCTACAAGTCAGGTTGAAAGCCAAATGGGTGAAGCTTTAGGTAAGATGTACGTTGAACGTTATTTCCCTGCTTCATCTAAAGAGCGTATGGAAAAACTTGTAAAAAACCTGCAGATATCTCTTGCTGAAAGAATCAAGGCTCAGGACTGGATGAGTGACGCAACAAAGAAAGCCGCTCTAGACAAGCTTGACGCATTCTATGTAAAAATAGGCTATCCTAACAAATGGAAAGATATGTCAGGTCTGACTATTGACCCGAAACTGTCTTATTATGAAAATGTTCAGAATTGCCGCAAATTCTGGAACGAATGGGATATCAACTATCGTGCAGGTAAACCTGTAGATAAAGATGAGTGGTTCATGACTCCTCAGACTGTAAACGCATATTATAATCCTACGACAAATGAAATATGCTTCCCTGCAGGTATTCTTCAAGTTCCATTCTTTGATCCTACAGCTGACGATGCATTCAACTATGGTGCCATCGGTGTTGTTATAGGTCACGAGATGACTCACGGATTCGACGACCAGGGACGTAATTATGACAAAAATGGAAATATGACTGACTGGTGGACAGCCAGTGATGCTGAAAACTTTAACAAGCGTGCACAGGTATGCATCGATTTCTTCTCTGCCATAAAGGTTCTGCCTGATCTTAACGCTAACGGCAAACTCACACTTGGAGAAAATCTTGCCGACCACGGAGGTCTGCAGGTTGCATACAATGCATACAAGAACGCTACAAAAGATGCTCCGCTGAAAGAAATCGACGGTCTGACAGCAGATCAGCGATTCTTCCTTGCCTATGCAGGTGTATGGGCAGCCAACATCACAGATGAAGAAATACGCAACCGCACAAAGAGCGATCCTCACTCACTTGGCGAATGGCGTGTAAATGGCGCCCTGCCACACATTGACGCATGGTATGAAGCATTCAACATCAAGCCTACAGACAAGATGTATATACCTAAAGAGCAGCGCCTGCAACTTTGGTAAAATGAATAAAACGAGGACTTAAATCCGCGTTAAAAAAGCTAAAGAAGCCCCAAGGAGAAATCCAAGGGGCTTTTTTATTGCCAATAAAATATATCAGAACAAAGTTTTCCGTTTCAACAATGCGCTATCTCATTTTTTTTGTGTAAGTTTGCCACATGTTAATGAGAAAGAGAGATTAAAAGATGCCATTAAGAATACCAGACAAACTGCCAGCAATAGATATTCTGAAAAAAGAGAATATCTTTGTCATGAACAGTTCAAGGGCACATACGCAGGACATTCGCCCACTGCACATCGTAATATTAAACCTCATGCCTCTGAAAATTACAACAGAGACCGACCTCATACGTCTATTGTCAAATACCCCCCTACAGATGGACATAACGTTCATGAAACTGAAGAGCCATACGCCTAAGAATACTCCAATAGAACACATGATGGCCTTCTATAAAGACTTCGATGTGATAAAAGACAAGAAGTTCGATGGTATGATAATAACCGGCGCACCGGTTGAGAACTACGCATTTGAGGAAGTTAATTATTGGGAAGAAGTAACAAAAATATTTTCATGGGCCAAAAACCATGTAACCAGTACGCTATATATATGTTGGGCAGCACAGGCCGGTTTATACTATCATTACGGCATACCAAAATATTCCCTGCCGAAAAAAATGTTTGGTGTGTTTAAGCAACATACTCTACAACCACTGTTGCCTATATTCAGAGGATTCGACGACTATTTCTATATGCCTCAGAGCAGACATACAGAGATAAGGAAACAGGACATAGAAGCAAAACCGGAACTGCAACTCATTGCAGAATCAGACGAAAGCGGAGTTAGCATTGTCATGGCGCGTGGAGGACGTGAGTTTTTCATAACTGGACATTTGGAATACTCACCCGATACGCTCGACAAGGAATTCCGTCGGGACATGGGCAAACGGGACGATGTTGACATGCCTGTAAACTACTACATCAACAATAATCCTGCTAACCGCCCTTTGGTACGCTGGAGAGCACATGCCAATCTACTCTTTAACAATTGGATTAATTATTACGTTTATCAAGAAACCCCTTACGACATAAATAAAATTGAGTAAAAGTATCGAACTTCTGGCCCCGGCCAGAAATCTAGAATGCGGCATAGCTGCCATTGATTATGGAGCTGATGCAGTATACATCGGAGCAAGCCGCTTTGGTGCACGGGCTGCTGCAGGCAATTCTGTAGAGGATATAAAAGCCCTATGCGACTACGCACATACTTACATGGCAAAAGTTTACGTAACAGTAAACACCATTATCTTTGACAACGAGCTTGATGCGACAAAAGAACTTATTACACAACTCTATGAAGCAGGAGCCGATGCTATACTAGTGCAAGATATGGGACTGCTGAACATGGACTTACCACCTATTCCTCTACATGCAAGCACGCAAACAGATAACCGTACAGTTGAAAAAGTTAAATGGCTTGCAGGATTGGGCTTCAGCCGCGTAGTGCTGGCAAGAGAACTTTCAGCCAATGAAATCAGCCATATACATCACGAAGTTCCTGACGTAGAATTAGAAGTTTTTGTTCATGGAGCATTGTGCGTAAGTTACTCCGGACAATGCTATGCTTCACAATATTGTTTTGGACGCAGTGCCAATAGAGGCGAATGTGCCCAATTCTGTCGTCTAAAGTTTGATCTTGAAGACGCAAATGGCAATGTCATTCAAAAGGGACGCCATCTGTTGTCACTGAAAGATCTCTGCCAGATAGACAGGCTGGAAACTCTTCTTGACAGTGGAGCAACATCATTAAAAATTGAAGGCAGACTAAAAGACATTACTTATGTAAAGAACGTAACTGCTGCATATAGTAAACGATTAAACGAAATAATAGCCCATAGTAATGGCAGATACAGACGAGCTTCATTGGGGAAATGTACATACACTTTTGAACCAAACCTCAACAAGACTTTTAATCGCGGATTCACTCACTATTTTTTGGATGGGCGCAAGGATGATATGTCTTCGCCATTAACACCTAAGGCTATTGGAGAATTTGTCGGTAACATCAAAAATATAAATCACGGCTCAATCATTGTAGCCGGAACTGCAGCCTTTACAAATGGTGATGGTCTTTGCTTTTTCAATGACCAGAATGAGTTACAGGGATTCAGGGTAAATAGGGCGCAAGGTAATGTTATTTTTCCACAAAAGATGCCAGTTGGACTTAAGCGCGGTATAGCACTTTACCGCAACAACGATCAAGCCTTTGAGAAAATTCTGACAAATAAGAGTTCTGAACGCAAAATAAATATTACGATGCAAATATACGAGTCGGCAGAAGGTAAAATAAAACTTGAAGCCTATGCTGGTAACGTTAACGTTTGTATAGATGAGCAATGTGGAACCCAGGTAGCCATAAAGACTCAAACAGAAAACATAATACGTCAGCTGACAAAACTCGGCAACACTCCTTTTGAATGCAACGATGTATCCATGCCATACGGTCAACTTAAAAGTTTCATTCCATCAAGTTTACTTACACACATGAGACGCAACATCACTCAAAAACTTGAACAGGCAATCAGAAAGGCCGTTCAAGACCAACGTGATGATTCTAAAAATGACGCGACACAAGCAAAGGGCCAAGGGAGTAATAATTATCCAGACAGGCACACATATCTATATAACATTGCAAACAGACAATCTGCAGAGTTCTATAAAATGCAACAAAAGCACACAACTCCTGCACCAGAAATAAGTATGCCTAATAATGCCTTGTTGATGCAATGCCGCTACTGTCTGCGCCATGCACTCGGAGAATGTTCACGACAAACTGGCACAAACGATACATACAAAACGCCATTATATCTGCGTATGTCAGACGGCAGACGCTTTAGGCTACAGTTTGACTGCTCGCGATGCCAAATGAATGTTATTGCCGACAAATAATAATAACAAACAGTAATAGTTCATGAACAAGCCATTAGCCATAATAAAAGACCTCAAAGTCTGCATAATAGTAGCCTTAATCACAACAGCAACTATTATGACGTCATCATGTTATCATAATGTCGGACGAAAGGCAACATCGGCTGTTACAACGGCATCACAGTCGGACACAATGGCTTTTGAACGTACACATCACTATTCGCTAAACTACAATTTTGTGGTGAAAGCCGACTCACTTGTGCTACTTCGACAACAGCCTGAAGAATTACTTAACAATATGCTCACCGACTCAGTGATAGTTTACAAACATAACCATATAGTTGTGGCAGACATCAGGATAATACCTGCAGATCCTATCGACTCGGTATGGATACAAGTGGCACGTGACCAGAATACATTCGGATGGACACATGAATCAGCCTTGCTGAAACGTGCTGTACCAAGCGATCCGATATCACAGTTTATATCGACTTTCTCAGACGCTCATCTTCTTATTTTTCTTATCATTATCAGTACAATTTCGGTAGCTTATTTGATGCGGACACTTCTACGCCGCAAAGCACGAATAGTGCATTTTAACGACATAGACTCATTTTACCCTACCCTGCTGGCCCTTATTGTCGCTGCTGCCGCGACATTATATTCAAGCATACAAAATTTTGAGCCTGACGTATGGCGGCATTTCTATTTCCACCCGACACTCAATCCACTTAACGTCCCATTTACCCTTGCAGTGTTTTTAGCTACCGTATGGGCCATGCTTGTAGTGTCGCTTGCCGTAGTAGATAGTGTACGCCGTACTTTGCCTACAGCAGAAGCAACACTATATCTTTGCGGCCTTGCTGGAGTATGCGCCGCAAATTATATAATTTTCTCAATAGCGACACTCTATTATGTTGGATACCCTCTTTTGGCTGCATACATATATTTTGCAGTGAAGACCTATTTCAATAGGTCCAGATGTATTTATTTTTGCGGCAAATGCGGAGCCGGACTAAGACATAAAGGCGTGTGCCCGCAATGCGGAGCCATTAACACGTAACGGATTTATATTGAGCATATATCAAATTTTTAAGCGACGCCTATGCGCTGCCACAGAAATAAGAAAAACACTGCAGCTACAACACGGCGTCGCATCGGTAGTTCAAAACTTAAAAGAACAAAAGAGTCGGTCCGAGCATCTACAGAAAACGAAAACAGAGATGAGAAAATCAGCTATGTCTCCGTTGTGGCATAAACTTCTCTTGAATAAACTGAAAAACGACAAACAACGGTGGTACGACAAATAAAAGAGCTATCGTTCCAACTAGCATTCCACCAACGGTACCAACGCCAATGGATATATTGCCATTAGCACCTACTCCCGTTGAAAACATCATAGGCAGCATACCGAAAATCATGGTAAGCGACGTCATAAGTATCGGTCTGAGACGAACGCCCGCAGCTGACACAGCAGCCTGGACTATAGGCATGCCAGCACGGCGTCGCTCAGAGGCATACTCGGTGAGCAGGATGGCTGTTTTGGAAAGTAGACCAATTAGCATAATGAGCCCCGTCTGCAGGTAGATATTATTCTCGAGACCGAACATCTTGGCAAACAAGAAACTGCCAGCAAGACCGAATGGCACCGAAAGGATAACAGCCAACGGTACGAAGAGACTCTCATAGAGCGCACAGAGAATGAGATAGATAAACACCACACACACGGCAAACACCAGCATGGCTGTGTTACCCGCAGCCGACTCCTCACGCGACATGCCACCAAACTCGTAACCGTATCCTGTTGGCAGAGTCTTGGCTGCCACCTCCCGAATAGCCTCGATAGCCTGTCCCGAACTATACCCAGAGGCTGCCGAACCGTTGACCTGTATAGCCGAAAAAAGATTAAAACGTGTGAGAACCTCCGAACCATAGACTCTAGTGAGCCTCAGATACTGGCTTATTGGCGACATTTGTCCGTCAGAATTGCGCACAAACATGTTGTCAAGCGAGCGCGTGTCAAGACGGAATTCGGGCGGAGCCTGCACCATGACACGATAAAGCTTTGAAAACCTATTCATGTTAGACGCGTAATTTCCACCAATGTATCCAGACAATGTGCTAAGCACATCGGCCGGAGACACACCATTACGCTTGCACCGTGCTGCATCTACCTCTACGAGATACTGTGGAAACTTTGTGTCAAATGATGTCGTGGCGCGACCTATCTCGGGTCGACGGCTCAGAGAATCGATAAACAGCCGCGTGTATTTAAGCAAATCTTCAGTGGTACCTCCTTTCTGATCCTGTACATACACCTCAAATCCACTACTTGTGCCGTAGCCAGGAATCATAGGCCGCGTGAAAGCAATAATGTCGGCGCCAGATATTGGTGCCGTAATACGCTGTATCTCATTTATCACAGCATCTAAAGCGTCCTCCTTACGCTTGCGCTGGCTCCAATCCTTAAGACGTATAGTGAACATGCCGTTGCAAGCACCCTGTCCGCTCAGCGTAGAAATGCCCGTAGTATTAGACTGCAGCTCTATCTGTGGTATGGTACGCAAGCAGCTGTCAACCTGCTCCATAACTTTGCGCGTTTGGCTGACACTGTTGCCCGTTGACGTGCGCACGTCAACAAACACAGTGCCCATGTCTTCGTTGGGAACAAAACCCGTTTTGGTGGTGGCCATAAGCACAGCCAAGCCGACACAGGCAACTACCAACAGCACTACAGACAACCATCTGTGACCTAGCATGAAAGCTACGCCCGATCTATATTTGCGCACTAACCGCCCGAAAGCCGCGTCGAATGCCATATGAAAACGCGATGAAAAACTGAGCCGTGCACCAGAGGATGCATCGACATGAGGCGTCATTATCAATGAACACAAGGCTGGACTCAGCGTCAAGGCATTGACCAACGAAATAGCCACGGCGGCAGCCATTGTAAGTCCGAACTGAGTGTAAAACGTACCTGTAGTACCACCAATAAAGCTAACCGGAATAAACACTGCCATGAAAACAAACGTGGTGGTAACAAGAGCCGACGTGATGCCGTCCATGGCCCCGACAGTGGCATCATAGGCCGAACGACAACCTTCATCAAACTTTGCCTGAACGGCTTCCACCACCACTATTGCATCATCAACCACAGTACCGATAACAAGCACAAGGGCAAAAAGCGTGAGCATATTGAGACTGAAGCCCGCTACATAGAGAAAAGCGAACGTATCCACGAGTGATACTATAATAGAAAGGGTCGGAATGAGCGTAGAGCGCAAACTCTGCAAGAACACATAAACCACAAGTACAACCAAAACTATAGCTTCAACAAGAGTCTTTATCACGTTTTTAACTGATGCATCAAGAAAGTCTTTTGTACTCATAAGGTCGGCTATCTTAAGACCTTTAGGCAGCGTCTTTGATATCTCGGCCACCGTACGGTCAATTTCCTCAATAATTTCATTTGCGTTAGAACCCGATGTTTGAGCAATCATAATGTTACAACCAGGATGACCATTCACCTCGTTAATATAGTCATAAGCCCTAGTGCCCAGTTCCACTGTAGCTACATCTTTTAAGCGCAGCACCTCGCCGTCGGGGAGCGACTTTATCACAAGATTCTCATAGTCAACCTCGTTCTCATAACGCCCACGATATTTCAGTACATACTGAAATGTGTTTTTGGCCTCGGCCCCCAAAGTGCCCGTGGCTGCCTCAACATTTTGTTCGTCAAGAACCTCGGCAATGTCAGACGGCACGAGTCCGTACTGCTTCATCTTGCCTGGGTTAAGCCATATTCGCATGGAATATTCATATCCGAACACGTTGACCTCACCGACACCGGCAATACGCGAAAGACGCGGCTCGATGTTAATCTTCATATAATTAGTGAGAAAAGCCTCATCAAACGAATCGTCTGGACTATATACGGCCAACTGCTTTATGTTACTCGTCTGTCGTTTACGTACTGTTATTCCACTTTTTGTGACCTCAGCAGGCAGCAATCCCTGAGCCGTAGCTATGCGATTCTGAACATTGACTGTAGCCATGTCGGGATCAGTACCCTGACGGAAGTATACGCTAATCTTAGCCGAACCATTGTTAGACGACGTCGATGTCATATAGGTCATATTTTCAACACCATTGAGTGCCTCCTCGAGCGGAACCACGACACTCTTCTGAACGGTTTCAGCATTGGCACCACTGTATGTCGCAGACACACTGACCGTAGGTGGTGCAATATCAGGAAACTGTTCTATAGAAAGCTGTGTGAGTCCTATTATTCCGAGGATAAATATCAGCACGGATATTACTCCGGCCAGTATTGGCCGGTCGATGAATGTCGTTATCTTCATAAGCAGCGTTATTTATTTTTTGTCTATGACCTTATCTTTGCCACCCACTACAGTACCTTCGCGCATCAATCCGGCACCTTCAGCAATAATGACATCACCGGGTTTCAGTCCTGAAAGCACTATGTAATTCTGTCCGTCGTTATATTTATATATGGTCACTGGTGCCGACTGTGTCTTACCGTTAACCACCTTCCATACAAATACGCGGTCCTGAAGTTCATATGTAGCAGCCTGAGGTATTACTATACAGTTCTTGTGCACCGTAGGAACCATCACAGACGCACTACCGCCATTGCGCAGCAGATGGCGCGGATTAGTAAAAACTGCACGCAAACCTACGGCTCCAGTACCTTGGTCTATGGTGCCGCCTATGGCGTCGATGCGTCCCTCCACACCATAACTTTTGCCGTTACTCATGGCGAGCCTCACCGATGGCAACTTCTTCTTTGCCTCATCAAGAGAACCATACTCCTGTATAAGGTCGAGCATTTGGCTCTCTGACATTGAGAAATAGGCATAAACCTCGGAGTCGTCTGACACGGTCACAAGTGGCTCCTCGATAGTGCTACTCACAAGAGCACCTACACGATATGGAATCATGCTAGCCACACCATCAACAGGACTCTTGACCACCGTGTATGACAAATCGTTGGCCGCACGAGTAAGTTCGGCACGGGCTTGAGCTACAGCGGCACGTGCCTCGCGCAGCGAATTGACAGCAGTGCGGCGGTCATAGTCTGACACCACATTATTCTTATACAAAGCTTCCTTACTCTCAGCCGTAAGTTCGGCTGTACTCAACTTAGCCTCTGCACTGGCAAGATTGGCTTTGGCCGTACTAAACGCCGCCTTATAAGGAATCTGATCAATAACAAACAACACTTGTCCGCGCTTTACAGCGTCGCCCTCGTTTATACGTATGTCGGTGATAGTACCGCTTACTTGAGGACGCACCTCCACAGCCTGACGCCCCTGTAACGTGGCAGTGTAAGACGACTGCAACGTGAAGTCGCACCGCTCCACTGTGAGCGTCTTGTACTTTTCTTCCGGCACGGTACTCTTCTTATCGTCGCAAGCACTAAGCAACAACAAACTACACACGGCGAGCATAATACATGTCTTAATGTTCATACTTTATAAAAATTACTTTTCTTGTATTTAATTAAATATATATAAAACCTAAAGTCGCAGAAATACCCATAAAGACCAACCAATATAAAGTGGCTGGCCACCAAACTATCCAGGCCATAGCAAACAATTTTATGCACCCTCAAAAACAGCCTTGACAATGCCGACATGATGCAAATTTATATATTATGCACCTTAACGTGAATCATGTGATGACAAACACCGCATTTGTGGTGACAAACGCTATGACAGCAACAACCGACATTCGGCAAAATATATTATCTTTGCACATGAGACACCATTTTACAATCAAGGTGCCCACCCATACAAAGTATACCATTTTCGTTAATACAGACAAAAAACTTACATAACAATGAAAAACAACCACATAGCCCTATATATAGACCTGTTGTTTTGTTTGGTCATTATGCCGTTGACAATTATGTTACTGCCAGTTGACAGATGGATTGTACATAACAAAGCCTTCCTACTGACACTTATATTCTATGTTTATGCACTCTATTTCGTCTATCGCCGTACATGTATACCCAAGCTCTTCATGCAGAAAAAATACATACGCATAGCCTTACTGATGGTAACGCTCGCTGCCATCACGCTACTACTAACTTATTTTCCGATGCCGACCAGACACAGCAACCCACAACAGGCAGCGGCCCGGCTTAACATGCGCACTCAGACTATATGGTTTTTCTTTCTCATGGTAACCGGCTTCTCTTTCGCCATAGAACTTACATTTGAGTTATTCAAGCAAATGTTGGCAAAACAAGAGATTGCAGCCGAGATGAACAAAGCTGAATTAGCACTATATAGGGCCCAGATCAATCCACACTTTCTGTTTAATACGCTCAATACTCTATATGCCCTCGTACTGTCCGGCTCAGACAAAACAGAATCAGCCTTCGTAAAATTTTCCGGCATATTAAAGTATATATCGGCCGACACCAATTGCGATATAAACATCAATATAAACTTGAAAAACGGATGTTTAAACTTCAACACCGTAAACTCTGTAATCAGACAAGGCAACAGTGCCCATAAAGGCATCGGGCTGTCAAATTGCCGCAAGCGGCTCGAACTCCTATACCCAGGACGCTACGAGCTTGAGACCAAACAACAAGACAACAAATATGTCACAAAACTTAAAATCTAACTACAATGAATAATATAACGTGCATAGCTATAGACGACGAACCCATGGCACTAATCGTCATCGAACAATTCTGCAGACGCAGAGGTGGCATATGTCTCACCACATATAGTGAGCCACAAACCGGCATAAGCGAAATAAGGCGGACAAAACCTCAATTAGTGTTTCTCGATATACAAATGAGCAATATAAGCGGGCTAGACATTGCCCGTGATTTACAACCAAGCACATGTTTCATATTCACCACTGCGCACGCTCAATATGCACTTGAGGGATTTAATCTAGATGCCGTTGACTTTCTTCACAAGCCATTTGCCTATGAACGCTTCTGCCAAGCTATTGACAAAGCAGCAAGACGTATAAAGAGCATGTCTGACTGTACACCGCAACATATCGTGGTTAAACAGGAATATGCAGATATCAGCATTCCACTACATGACATTCTCTACGTAGAGGCATTGGGGAACTATGTAAAAATTATACGTCTATCCGGTAGCAATGTGCTCACACGTACAAACATGAAGACATTAATGCAGATGCTACCTGAAGAACTGTTTGTCAGAATCCACCGCTCTTATATCATACCTATAAGACTTGCTGCTAGCTTCAACCGCCAGTACATGTGGCTTAAAGGACTAGACAAGCCACTGCCCATTGGCCATCAGTTTGCCAATGCTGTCAATAAGACCATAGGTCGCAGCAGTTTTATACACAACAAAAAGACACATCGACTTTAAAACAATAATGTAACAAACTTAATATACCTTGTAATGACTCTAAAGACAAAGGCTAAATGCATTCTAAGCAGAAACAATGGCAGACATAAAAATCCTCATAAATAAGGATTGCATGATAAAAACGTTATATGTAACTTTGTACCCGCAAAATATATATAACGATATTTCACTGTATGGCAAAAAGAACAATATGCGTGGCTGCTGCTATAATATGCATAACTGCTACCCAAACTTCAGCAGCAACATTTAATAATATTATAATAGAAAAGCTAAATTCAGAATCAGCACTTGAATTATCTGAAACAAACGACACGTCAAAGGTTTATAATCTTGACGAAGTTGTAGTCGTATCCCAGCCAAAAGAAGCTCTGCTACTTAGACAACAGCCGCTTAGTTCTGCAATGTTCACCAGCAGTGAAATCAATTCGATAGGAATAACAGATTTGAGTAGTCTTGCATGCTATGTACCATCATTTGTAATGCCAGCTTATGGCTCACGTCTCACATCATCTATGTATATCCGCGGTATTGGCTCACGTGTCAACAATCCAGCTATCGGAATATATTTAGATGGCGTACCACTTGTAAATAAGACTGCATTTAACATACATACTTACCAAATTGCCAGAGCAGATATATTACGCGGTCCACAGGGCACACTTTATGGTATGAACACCGAAGGCGGACTGATAAGGCTATATTCAAAAGACCCTATGACATACCAGGGTACTGACTTACATATCGGCATCGGTACACACTTTCAGCGCGACATAGAAGCAGCACACTTTGGTAAAATCAACAACAATACAGCTTTCAGCATAGCAGGATTCTATAGTGGCAGCAATGGTTTCTTTAGAAACACCACAACAGGAGAAAGAGCAGACAACTATAATGAGGCAGGAGGAAAAATGAGGCTGACAACAAAACTGACAAACAGGCTTACTGCGGACATAACAGCCGACTATCAATATGTAAGACAGAATGCATTTCCATACGGACAACTCAATCTGGAAACAAACAGACCTGACGCTCCGTCAGCAAACAGACAAAGCAATTATACAAGAAATATGCTGAACACGGGCCTTAACCTGAAATACCAAGCCGAGAGATTCACGCTAAACTCGACTACAAGCTATCAGTTTCTTGACGACTGCATGAAAATGGACCAAGACTATTTGGCTGCAGATCTGATGCATATGGAACAACGACAATTAATGAATGCCATAACACAGGAACTGACAATAAGAAACAATACACATGGCAAATGGAAAAGAGCCACAGGTCTGTACGGTTCATATCAATGGCTCAGAACTGATGCTCCTGTGTTCTTTGACAAAGACTTCACCGGACGCATATCTGACGGCATACAAACTGTAATGTATAATGCTATACTAAAGTCGATGACTGATAAGATGGTTGCAGCAGGGATGCCACAGACTGCCGCAGAAAAGGCTGCCGCAGCTGCAATAGAAAAAGCCGGCGGCATTAGTGTAGATGCAAATATGAAAGTTCCGGCTACATTCAATACGCCACAGTTCAACATAGGTGTTTATCATGAATCGAATATAAACATTACAGACAAACTTACAGCAACACTCGGACTGAGATATGACTACAACAGGGTTAAAGTTCATTACGACACTTATGCTACAATGGCAATAACAGCAAATGTTATGGGACAAAGCATGACAAACACTCTGACATCTGTACTGAACAATGCATCGCATGATAACTACAGCCAACTACTTCCGAAAGTTGGCTTAAGCTATACAATAGACTCAAAAGGAAGCAATGTATATGCAACAATATGCAAAGGATATAGGGCCGGAGGATATAATATACAGATGTTCTCTGACATATTGCAACATGAGCTCAATGAAAACAACAACAAAGCTATGACCGGAAGCTATGACATTCCCCATACTCAGGCTGATTATGATGAGATAAGCAACACAATATCCTACAAACCTGAAGAAAGTTGGAATTATGAAGTTGGTGCCCATATAAACCTTTTTGACAACAAAATGCATGCTGACCTGGCAGCATATTATATGCAAATACGAAACCAGCAATTGTCTGTTATGGCTGGTGAATATGGATTTGGACGAATGATGGTGAACGCCGGTAAAAGCATAAGTTGGGGATTTGAGGCAGCACTGCGAGGCAGCGCATTCAATAATTATCTGTCATGGTCGGCTGGATACGGACTTACTCGCGCTACATTTAAAGAATATAACGAAACATCAGATAATACTGAGATAAGCTATAATGGAAAACGTGTACCATTCATACCTATGCACACAGCTAATGCCAGAGCTGACTATAAAATAAAAATTAACGGAAGTGCCATCAAGTCAGTAGTAATTGGTGCTGATGTAACAGCACAAGGACGCATTTATTGGAACGAGGCAAATACTTATAGTCAGCCATTTTACGCATTGGTGGGTGCACATACTGACGTCAATTTCTCAGACGTGAGTCTGAAACTGTGGTGCAGAAACTTGACAGATACCCACTACAACACATTTGCATTTGACAGTAGCGCATCAGGTCAGACCGTTTATTTAGCCCAACGAGGCACTCCTATACAAGCAGGATTTGATATCAATATACATTTCTGATGCGATTTAAAATAACTAAATATAATAGGAACAAAATCGAATAAGCAAAACATTTAAAATGATTAAACAAACTGAATTGATATTGAAGCCGCGTTGCCGCGGCTTTCATCTTATAAGTAATGAGATAATTAACCAACTTCCACAACTGCCACAAAATGGTCTAATTAACTTGTTTGTGAAGCATACAAGCTGTGGACTTTGCATAAACGAAAATGCAGATCCAGACGTACGCACTGATATGGAAAGCATTTTCAATAATATCGTGCCAGAAAATCGTTCTTATTATCGGCATACTTTAGAAGGATGTGATGACATGCCTGCACATGCAAAATCTGTAATATCAGGTATAAGTCTAAACATACCTATAACCAACGGCAAACTTAATTTAGGCATTTGGCAAGGTATATATCTATGCGAATACAGAAACCACGGAGGACCGAGACATATTGTTGCCACAATAATAGGCGAATAAATACAACATTATTTAAATTAAAAAAGGAAGCAACAATATACAAAAGTTTCATCCCGAAACATTAAAGGCAAGAAATAGAAACAACAAGCATATAATTACTTTTGTGTAAGAAGCGATTATATGCTTGTTGTTTCTATTATAAATATACTCAAAATGTGTCGTAAAATATCACCTGTAAAAACATGAATTATAAGTACAACGGAATTTCCGATTCATCAGAAAGGGAACAATAGCGGCAGAACAAACACCATTACAAGACCAATAATAACCTGTAATGGTAGTCCTACTTTCACATAATCCATAAACGTATATCGTCCTGCCTGCATAACCAATGCGTTTGGGGGCGTTGCAAATGGCGAAGCAAAACACATACTTGCACCTAATGTAACTGCAAACAGGAATGGATATGGACTAAGGCCTGTCTCTGTTGCAGAAGCTAGAGCAATTGGCGCCATAAGTACAGCAGTAGCTGTGTTGCTTATAAACATAGTAAGTAAAGAGGTTGTGAAATATATTCCGGCAAGCAACACAAATGGTCCATACGAACCGAGTCCACTTACAAGAGAATGAGATATCATTGCTGAAGCACCTGTCTTCTCTAGAGCGACTGACATTGGCATCATTGCTGCAATAAGCACAACACTTTCCCAGTTGATTGTTTTATATGCAGCTTCAACATTACGAAAACAGCCAGAAAGCACCATAAGTACTCCAGCAATCATAACAGCAGTAACAGGGGCTACTGGTATAAAATCAAAAACCATCATAGCTATCATAAGCAACATTATACAGGCTGCAAGAGGTGCTTTATAGTCGAGCGTAACCTTTGCAGCTTCTTCAAGAGGCTGACCTAATACAACCCAGTCCTCCTCATCACTGCTCAAGCGACTTATATTTGCCCATGTTCCCTGTACAAGCAATACATCGCCACCATGTAGACGTACATCAGGGAGTCCATCCATAATATATTCACCTTTACGTCTTATACCTATAACATTTATACCATATTTTGAACGAAAAGACGATTCCTTTAAAAGACGATTTACAAGTCGTGAAGTCGGCAAAAGTACAATCTCAGCAATACCTATATCATAAAAGTCAAGCGTTTCATGTCTATCATCACTTTCTGCTGAAACTTTTTCAGAAATGTCTAAAGAATAATCAGCAGCAAAGCGCATTGCCTGCTCCCTTTCACCTATTAGATACACTATATCTCCTTCTTGAATAATAGTTTTTGGACCAGCAAGTTTCTGGCTAACGCTTTTGATTATTCCCTTCTGATGGGTCGTTTCTCGTCTTATCTCAAGCACAGTCAGTCCATAATTATTATGAACGTCAAGCTCTGCTACAGTTTTTCCTTTAATCTTAGAATCCGAACTCACGACAAATCTAGAAAGATTCTCATTGAGTTTATATTCTTTTACAAGTTCATCCAAAGATTTTGATTTAGACTCTTTAGTGTTACCACCATCATTCTTCTTTACAAGCAACCATTTACTCAGTGGAAGCAGTACTACTATACCAATGACAATACACACCAATCCTATAGGAGAAAAAGAAAAGAACGATAATGGCTCATAACCTGCAGCCGTAAGAACATCCTGTATCACAAGGTTGGGCGGAGTTCCAATCAGGGTTAACATCCCTCCAAGACTGCTGGCAAAAGCAAGTGGCATAAGTAATCGACCGGCACTTATGCGTGCTTTTGACGCAAGACTCACAACTATAGGAAGCATTAAAGCCACAGTACCTGTATTACTTACAAAGGCACCAATAACCGATGTTACGACCATTACAAGTAAGAACAGGCGTAGTTCACTATTACCGGCAAGCTTCATTATTTTGCCACTAATCATTTTTGCCAAGCCTGTTTGAAAGATAGCTCCACCTACAACAAAAAGGCCAACCATCATTATCACGACAGAGTTGGAAAATCCTGAAAGAGCCTCTTCCGGGGTAAGGATACCAAAAGCCATAAGTAATATCAAAGCACATAGGGCTACCACATCTGAACGAATTTTCCCTATGGCAAAGAATAATGCGGATACAGCAAGAATTATTAATGTTGTTATCATAAAAACAATAATGATTTCAGAGTTAAGATATATATCCCTAAAAATAATATAAGCATATTACGGATAACAGAACTTAAAGAATGACATCCGTATTTTGATAATTTAGCTTAATGCAAAGATAAGTATTTTAAAAGAAAGGCTATGAATGAGGTTCTCTTTTTTACTATCCTTTAACGAAAAAAGTATATTTATCTCAAATACAACAGAACATTTAACTTTTAAAATCAGAATAAAGGATTGTATTTTAAGCCAAATGATGTAATTTTGTAACAAGTTAATCAATAATATCAATATGAATTTATTTGCCCAAAGAATATCAGGACTTCTTAATATCAGCATAAAATATGTTGATAACACGCTGCAACTGCTTGACTCTGGATGTACAATTCCATTTATCAGCCGTTACAGGAAAGAACGTACAGGAGGCTTAGATGAAGTTCAGATTGCGCGAATAAGCGAACTGAATGACCAAATGAAAGAAACTTCCAAACGAAAAGAAACCATATTAAAGACAATCCATGAACAAGGGAAACTGACTGCAGAACTGGAAAAACGTATAAATGAGTGCTGGGAACCTGAAGTTCTCGAAGACATATATATGCCTTATAAACCTAAACGGCGGACGAGAGCTCAAATTGCCAGAGAAAACGGACTAGAGCCGCTTGCTACTATAATAATGCTTCAAAGAGACAATAACCTAAAAAATACAGCAAAAAAATACATAAATGAAAACGTAAAAGACGAAGATGAAGCAATAAAAGGAGCACAAGATATTATAGCAGAAAATATAAGCGAAGACGAACGGTCAAGAAGTCAGTTACGTGGTACTTACAGACGTGGGGCAATAATAACATCTAAAGTGATAAAAAGCAAAGCCGATACGGATGAAGCAGCAAAATACTCTGACTATTTCGATTTTTCAGAACCGTTAAAAAAATGCTCATCACATCGACTATTAGCAATGAGAAGAGGTGAAAGAGACGGAATACTACGTGTAAACATCTCTGCTAATGATGAAGAATGTGTAGACGAACTGAAAAGATTATTCGTAAGAGGATACGGCAAATGTTCTACACTAGTCGGAGAAGCAGTAACCGACTCTTTCAAACGCCTTCTGAAACCATCAATAGAAACAGAGTTTGCTGCAGGCAGTAAAGAAAAAGCCGACAGTGAAGCCATATCTGTTTTTGCCGAAAACCTAAGACAACTTCTACTTGCGGCTCCATTGGGACAGAAACGCGTAATGGGTATCGACCCAGGATTTCGCACAGGCTGTAAAGTTGTGTGTCTTGACGAACAGGGAAATCTGCTCCATCATGAAGCAATATTTCCACACCAGCCTCACAATGAACAGATTAAAGCTTCGGAACAAATCAAACAAATGGTTAAGAAATATGCAATAGAAGCTATCGCTATAGGCAATGGTACGGCAAGCAGAGAAACAGACCGATTTATAAAAACTCTTAGTTTTGAACACGAGGTACAAATATTTACAGTAAGTGAAGACGGTGCTTCAGTATATTCTGCGTCAAAAACAGCCCGTGAAGAATTTCCAGACAAGGATGTAACAGTTCGCGGAGCAGTAAGCATTGGCAGACGCCTGATGGATCCGTTAGCCGAACTCGTAAAGATTGACCCCAAAAGTATTGGCGTTGGACAATATCAGCACGATGTTGACCAGACAAAATTGAAGAAGAGTCTTGATCTAACTGTTGAAAGTTGTGTCAACTCTGTAGGAGTAAATCTTAATACAGCGAGCAAACATCTGCTTACATATGTAAGCGGATTAGGCCCGACTCTTGCACAAAACATAGTTGACTACCGTACAGCAAATGGTGCATTCAACAGCCGTTCCCAATTACTCAAAGTACCGCGCCTTGGACCTTCAGCATACGAGCAGTGTGCAGGATTTTTAAGAATACCAAATGCAAAAAATCCGCTTGACAATACAGCCGTACATCCCGAAAGCTATAAACTTGTAGAAAAAATGGCTAAAGATTGCGGATGCAGCGTAGCTGAACTTATTGCAGACAAAGATAAGCGCAAAAACATTGATATAAGAAAATACATAAGTGACAATGTTGGAATGCCGACTCTAACAGATATAATGGCAGAACTGGAAAAACCAGGACGCGACCCACGTGAACATTTGGAAGAATTTGAGTTCGATCCTAATGTAAACACTCCTGATGATCTTGTTGAAGGAATGGTATTACCTGGTATAGTTACAAACATTACTAATTTCGGGGCATTTGTCGACATTGGTGTTCATCAAGATGGACTTGTACACATATCTCAATTAGCCAACAAATTTGTCAGCGACCCAACCCTTGTCGTTAAACTTCATCAACATGTTATGGTAAAAGTTATAGGAGTTGACCATAAACGAAACAGAATATCATTGTCTATGAAAGACGTTAACTAATAAATTAGAATATACAAAAAAGACACGTGTCTGTTGAACTTATAAAAGTCATCAATCGGCACGTGTCTTATCTTTATAGTCTATCTGTCTTATATCTGTCATCAAAATAGCTCAAAGCTGCACCTATTGCTGTACAATATTCTGAATATTCAGGTATAATAAGCTTTACACGATACAATTTTTCTATCGGCGGGAATACCCTCCTGCACTGAGGCAACAATGTAAGATTGCCAATCATGACATATTCACGGATATTACTGCCTATAGATGCCAAAACAGCAGACTGCCCAACAGACTGCAATACAGTCCAAATTAAGCCTATGGCAATATCTTCACGCGAAGCATCACTTTTAGCATTTCCAAACAAAGACGCAACTGCCGACATAGGCAAGCCAGGCAGAGGACGGGCACTGATATCGCCTATAGAAAGATTTATCCTCGATACATTACCATTCATTGCCATCTCAGAAACAGTACGTATATCATCCGTCTTGAGTAACAGACGGGATAATCCCTGCAATGTTCCACCTCCAATGCCAATACCGCCAACATGCTCAATTTTGTCACCATCACATTTTACAAGAGAGGTTCCGGTTCCCATGCTGACAACGATGATATGATCACGGCCAGACTCATGCCGTGCACCCAATCCATCTGCAATAAACTCATTGGCCTTGTCAGTAGCCAAGTCATAAACAGGTTCATTAATATAGGCACTTCCAACACCTGTAAGCATAACATGCTCAACATCAGAAAGTTGTATTTTATTATCATACAGATACTTTCCAAAAGCGCCATATAATGATGTTATTGGATCTGTTGCTTTTACACGCATAGGCGACACAACTTGTCCATCACGTATACCAACAATCTTAGTTGTGCTTATACCAACATCAATTCCAATTACAATCCCCATAACTTTTACTAAAATATAAAAAGCAGCAATCCCTAATTAAATAGAAATTGCTGCTCCGATATGTCACAATTATTTTCTTCTGTTATTTATTTAACTTTCTCAACGATAGCCTTGAAAGCCTCAGGATTATTAACAGCGAGATCTGCAAGAACCTTACGGTTGATTTCTATACCAGCCTTGTGCAAAGCACCCATAAGTGTTGAGTAGCTCATGTTCTCAAGACGGGCTGCAGCATTGATACGCTGAATCCACAAAGAACGGAAGTTACGTTTCTTATTACGACGGTCACGATATGCATAAGTCAAACCTTTCTCCCAAGTGTTTTTAGCAACCGTCCAGACATTTTTTCTAGCTCCGTAGTATCCACGGGTGAGCTTTAAAATTCTTTTTCTTTTTGCTCTTGAAGCAACGTGATTTACTGATCTTGGCATAATTTTTTCCTCTAATTTTTGTTCGACATAGATTAACGGAGACACAGCAAGTCGCGTACCTGCTTCATGTTGCTCTGGTCTACGATTGTCTGGTGTACCAGATTACGTTTTTGCTTCTTTGTTTTCTTAGTCAGGATGTGACTGTGGTAAGCATGATGTCTCTTAATCTTACCTGTACCGGTGAAACGGAATCTCTTCTTTGCACCGGAATTTGTCTTCATTTTTGGCATTTTTTTTAAAATTTAAATTAGTTGTTATTTATTACCTGTGGCAACGTATATACCAAGACGTTACGCACATATTTTCTTCACGTCAATTATTTATTTCCCTTCGTTGAGTTTTTTCAATGCATCAGCACCATTCTTGGCATTGTCAAACAATCCTCCACCTTTAGAAGCATTATCTTCTTTTGAAATCTCAGCTGCCTTAGATGCATTTTTAGCTTCAGCTTCGCGACGTTCTCTATCCATCTTCTGCTGACTTTTCTTAGCCACTCCTGCTTTCTTAGGACTTAGATACAAAAACATCTTTTTGCCCTCCAATGCCGGCATCTGCTCAACTTTACCATATTCTTCCAAATCATTTGCAAAACGCAGCAGCAGAACTTCTCCTTGTTCTTTGAACAAAATTGAACGGCCACGGAAGAACACAAAAGCGCGAACTTTATTACCTTCCTCCAAGAATTCCTTAGCATGTTTCAACTTAAAGTTATAATCATGCTCGTCTGTCTGAGGTCCGAATCTTATTTCCTTAACCTCCTGTTTAACCTGCTTAGCCTTAAGTTCCTTTGCACGTTTCTTCTGCTGATAAAGGAATTTACTATAGTCGATGAGACGACATACAGGTGGCTGCGCATTAGGAGAAATCTCCACAAGGTCAACACCTTCCTCACGTGCCATCTCCAACGCCTGACGTGTTGGTACTACAGTTGATCCGTTATCACCAACGATACGGACTTCTTTTACGCGAATTTGCTCATTTACGCGATAATGATTGTTTTTGTCGTTCTTCATTCAACTATTTTATGAAAATCGGGTGCAAATTTACTATTTTTCAACCAATTGGCAAAATTATTTCTTGTCTTTTTTCTATCTATAAATAAAATCATTTAAACAGATTTGTGTTATAGGCACATGTCGTTACTTAACATATACATTTTTAATTTCCATGAAATAAACATCATGGTATTCTCCCTTCACATTATCATACCAATTTTTTATTTCTGCATTCAGAAAACATCCGGGCTTTAAATTGTCCTTATAAAGTTTTTCGCACTCCAAAGTAAGACGAGCCTGTTCAAATGCAACACACCCGTATTCTGTCTCAATAGAAATCAGACCTGTCTCTTTTGCCTTGTCATACTCACGACCTGACTTTGAACCACAGAAATTATATATAGCACGCATCTCAAGTTCTTTACCGAGAAAAGATAAAGTAACATATTTATTCTTTTCAATGAAATCATGCGTAAAACGTTCCGGACGTACAAAAACTACGGCAATGGGCCTGTTCCACAACCATCCAACGCATCCCCATGACGCCGTCATTACATTAAAGCTTTCTTTACTGCCAGATGCAACAAGCATCCATTCTTTGCCTATAGCCTCAATAAAATTGTCATTTAGACTTTCAATATTTACCTTTTTCATACTTTTAATTAACTTGGGACAAAGATATAAAATATAAAACAATAAGTCAAAATAAATTTTTATATAAATTCACGATGGGATATCAAATTGCGATATATTTGATACACGTTCTCTATTTCATTCAATGCATCATTTACAGATGAAAATGAGGATATACAAAATATTGATACACCCCCATGACAAAATATGTACTATAAATAAAATAATTCAAAACCAAACATCAAACATCTATACAAGATTTAAAGTTTTAAGGAACTATAATTTTAATCGATGTATTATTCACAGAAATTATATACGAACCAGGAGGTATACATATAGACAAAGTTGATGTTGATGTCCGAACATTTGAAATATTATGGCCTGCTAACGAATATATTGAAACAATATCACCAACAATCAGATTATTAAGATATAAAATACCATGGTACACCTCAAAAGAGAATTCTTTTACCCCTGAAACATTTTCTATATAAGTGGTTGAAATCATAAAATCCTTCCATTGATCTGCCATTCTGTATTTTTCAATACTTTCTTCTGGCACAGTCAACATACACTGATTGACTAGAGTAATATTAAAAACGAAAGAGCCAAGCATCGGAGGTTCAACAGCATCAATATCAACAGCTTTCAAATTTATCAATCCTGAAAAACATTCCGTTCCAATATAGGACACATTACTACCCAAAGAAATATCAACTAATCCTATACAATCCTGAAAAGCGTAATCATCAATATATTCCAATTTATCAGGTAACACCAAACTTTCTAACGAACTACATGAATAAAAAGCGCTCCAATCTATTCTTGTTATATTTTCATTCCAAACAACATCTTTTAATGCAGTACATTCAAAGAAGGCCCCATTACCAATGGTCTTTACATTCAAACCTAATGTTACTTTTTTTAAAGATGTACACCCTTGAAACATTTTCACTCCTATTTCCGTATATGTATCAGGAATATTTACTTCTTCTAGTGATATACAACCCTGAAATGCACCAGAAGCAAATGTAACAGACTGTTCCGGAAGAACAAGCCTTTCTAATTTTTTACAATCCAAAAATGCTTGTATCTTTACAGTATGCAAAGACTTTATAACAGATAAATCTAAATCTGAAATTCCACATCCACTAAAAGCACCTTTACCTATCGTTTCCAAAGATGAATTAAAATGTATATCTTTCAATAAAGAGCAATCAACAAATGCATTTGTCCCAATCTCCCTCAATGATTCAGGAAACGATACCTCAACAAGTGATGTGCAAGATTTAAAAGCCTCCTCACCTATTGATTCTACATTAGGGCTTAAAACAACAGAAGACAAGCTATAGCAACTATTAAACGCACCATCTGGTACAGAAGATATGCCTGATGGAATTACAACATCTTTCATGTTCGCACAATTATAAAATACAGAATTACCTATTCTTGTTAAGGTTGACACTAAAACAATATCTTCTAATACTACACAACCAGAAAATCCGGCACGCTCAATTGTTTCCAAACCTTCAGGCAAAACAACCTTTTCAAGAGAGGAACAATCTAAAAAAGCTCCAACACCTATACTTTTAACATTTTCACCTATAATTATACTCTTTATATTCTCATTTCCATCAAAGGCATAATCCCCTATTTCACAAACATTTTTTAAAATACTGTCTGAATTCATATCAATTTCTGTTTCATCACCCTTCCACGACTCTAAAACTGTTTTATCATCAGACAATTTATATGATGTTTCAGAATACACCTGAGCCAACAAGGATGAAGCTACGACAAGAAACGTAACAGTTAGAACTGAACGCCATACGCAAAAACGGAATTTTTCCATGACCCTAAATTTAAATGTAAAATTATCCATACGTTTTTTATTTTTTAGTTAAACATATATTTTCGATATCTAAACTTCTCCATTAAATCTTAATTTACACAAATATAACCTAAGCTGACTTTCAAAAATACGAATTACAACAATAGGTCATTAGTGTCCACTAAAAATCACAAATAACTCTTTTAAATTATTTTAAATCAGAGAGAACTGACTTGAAACTTACAAGAGTTACAATCTTTTTATCATCTTATGATATGTTAAAAACGAATATATACAGTAGGTGTACATCCTTTCCAAATAGAAGCAAAATTAATCGCATTGTTGACTATATCCTAAGCCCAATAGCATTACACTTAAAACAAGTTTCAATTGGTTGATCTCTTCAGTAAATATAAAAATGTCAAAGATTAAGGCGGTTTTGATTTACCAAGATTATTTGATAATTTTAAGTTTTAACTTATTCCCCAATATGTAGTGGACGCTAACATATAAAATTACAAAATAACAACGCGGTTTCAAATATACAATATTTTTATTCTAAATAGCTACATTACACTATAAAACGTAACATTTTAACAGTATTTCATATTTACAAATTATACATTAACACATCATTACGAATTTTTCAATGTAATATCATCGCGTAAAATGCATAATATACCTATCTTTGCATACATAAAACCTAATTAAAATATAAGATATGAAAGTAACAGGATTTTTAGACCACTGCAACATCAACGTAACAGACATAGAACGCAGCATTAAATTCTACGAAGAGGCAGTAGGACTGCACGTCAATTCACGCATGGAAGCAAAAGACGGTTCATTTATTATAGTAAAACTTACTGACGATAAAGGATTATATGAACTTGAACTTACCTGGCTTAAAGACCATCCTCAGCCATATGAACTTGGCGATAACGAAAGTCATATCTGTTTCAGAGTGGCTGAAGACTACAAAGAAGTTTTTGAATTTCACAAATCTAAAGGCTGGGTTTGCTACGAAAACCATGATATGCATCTTTATTTCATAAACGATCCAGATGGTTATTGGCTGGAGATTTTGCCGGCAAAGGACAAATAAAACACTCTGGTATAAAAGAAAGACCAAACTATTTTAACAACAGAAATATCACACGTCACGTTTATATGCAAGGTATTGATATTCAATAGCATTTAGCGTGACGTGTTTTATTTTTTACTCATCATGCCATATCACTAAATCGCAATTATAACAGCAAAAATATAAAAGCATACCTTTTGCACTGCAATATGTAGCTGTTTAAGATGCAAAAGGGCACCTTTTACACGACAAAATGCCGCTTTTCATATTGTCATAATTTATTGCTATAATGCAACACTATGTTTATTATCCATAAACCAATTAAATACTATCTACTCATGACAATAAATATGGATTATATACAAAATTAAAAAGGCAAGAAACTAAATTCAGTCTCTTGCCTTTGAACATTATAATATTCGCATTAAGAAACTACATCTCTGTTGCTTTCAACTGTTCAGCAACTTCATCATTAATTTTCTTTGCGAAGTCTTCCTTGGTCATTACACCCTGATCACCCTGTCCCTGCTTTCTTACAGAAACGGTTCCGTCTGCCTGCTCTTTCTCACCAACAACGAGCATGTAAGGTATACGCTTCAACTCATTGTCACGAATCTTACGTCCAATCTTTTCATTGCGGTCATCAACGATAGTGCGTACTCCAACAGAATCGAAATACTTAGAAAGCTGAGCTGCATAGTCATTAAATTTCTCGCTGATAGGAAGGATTGCAACCTGATCAGGAGTAAGCCACAATGGGAAGTGACCTGAAGTATGCTCAATCAGCACTGCAGTAAAGCGCTCAAGTGAACCGAACGGAGCACGGTGAATCATTACAGGAGTCTTCTTTGTATTGTCCTCATCTGTATATTCGAGTTTAAAGCGCTCAGGCAGGTTATAGTCAACCTGAATTGTACCCAGCTGCCAACGGCGACCTATAGCATCCTTAACCATAAAGTCAAGCTTTGGTCCATAGAATGCAGCCTCTCCATATTCAACCTTGGCATTCAGTCCCTTCTCTTTACAAGCATCGATGATAGCCTGCTCTGACTCAGCCCAAACCTCATCTGAACCGATATATTTCTCACGGTCGTTAGGATCACGCAACGAAATCTGTGCTTCAAAGTCAGTGAAGTTAAAGATTGAGAATACAGTATGGATGATATCCATAACACGCAAGAACTCATCCTTTACCTGATCAGGACGACAGAATATGTGCGCATCATCCTGAGTGAACGAACGTACACGTGTAAGTCCGTGAAGCTCACCACTCTTTTCATAACGATATACAGTTCCAAACTCTGCAATACGCAATGGCAGGTCACGATAAGAACGTGGTTTCCATGCGAATACTTCACAGTGATGAGGGCAGTTCATCGGCTTAAGCATGTATTCCTCATCATCCTCAGGTGTATGAATAGGCTGGAACGAATCCTTACCATAATGAGCGTAGTGTCCAGAAGTTACATAAAGATTCTTGCTACCGATATGCGGAGTGATTACCTCCTGATATCCATAACGCTTCTGTATCTTACGCAGCATATCCTTTAAGCGCAAACGAAGCTCAGTTCCGGCAGGAAGCCATATAGGCATACCCTTACCTACACGCTCAGAGAACATGAACAGCTCCATCTCTTTGCCAATCTTGCGGTGATCACGTTTCTTAGCCTCCTCAAGCATTACAAGATATTCGTCAAGCATCTTTTTCTTCGGGAAAGAGATACCATATATACGTGTCATCTGCTCACGCTTTGCATCGCCACGCCAGAATGCACCGGCTACGCTTGTTATCTTTATAGCCTTGATGGCACCAGTGCTGACCAAATGAGGACCTTTACAAAGGTCTGTGAAGTTACCTTGAGTATAAGTTGTAATCTCACCGTCAGCAAGATCCTGATCTATGTGCTCACACTTATATTCCTGTCCGTCAGCCTTGAACTCTTTCAAAGCATCGGCCTTTGATATTTCTTTTCTTACAACCGGCTCATCCTTAGAAGCCAGTTCTTTCATTTTTTTCTCAATTTTCTCAAAATCGCCTTCCTTTATAACGTCACCTTCCTTAGGCATAACATCATAGAAGAAACCATTTTCTATAGCAGGACCGAAACCGAACTGAATGCCGGGATACAACTCCTGAAGAGCCTCTGCCAACAGATGGGCAGATGTATGCCAGAATGCATGCTTGCCTTCTTCGTCTTCCCACTTGTAAAGCTCAATCTTTGCATCCTCATTAATAGGGCGATTAAGTTCCACTGTTTCACCGTTTACGCCACAAGCCAATACGTTGCGCGCTAAAGCCGGTGATATGCTTTCTGCAATCTGAAGCCCCGTTACACCCTGTTCATACTCACGAACAGAACCGTCGGGAAATGTGATTTTTATCATAACAGCTTTTGTTTAAATCTATTTTGGGCACAAATTTAACCATTTATTTCTTGACAAGGCAACATTTTATAGTAAAATTTTGCAAACCAGTGTATTTTTAGCACGCATTAATTAAATAACATATCAAACAGCACTAACAAATTATGTGAAATGCGCTATACAGAATTCATTGCATTCTATACAACAGTCAAAAATACAAAAAGTAGAAAATCATTTAAAATCAGTCAATTTATAATGGTGTATTCATCTTATATAATGGCAGAATTCATAAAATATGTTCAATGATTAAACCAAATATGCTTTTTTCAGTCATATTTTTGTAAACAGGCAATAAAACATCCGTTTCCAGAAAAGAATAAATGAGACGGATAATGCTAATCTGAAAAAATTAATTTAACAATTTAAACAAAAGGAGAAATTTATGAAAAAGATTTTTATGACACTTGCCATAGCTTGCATGGCAGTGATGCCGATAATGGCACAAAACAATAAAGTGGCAAAACAACAGCTTACACTTGAGCAGAGAACAGAACACAAGGCTAACGTTCTTTCTGACAGAATGATGCTTGACGATGCGACAAAAGCGAAATTCGTGCCTATGTATAAAGAATATCTTAATGAGCTCAACAATGTTTGTCCTGTAAAAATGGATATGAAAAAACCTTGTTCTGAACTTACTGAAAAAGAAATAAGCGAACGCATAGAAAAACGTTTCGAAATGAAGCAGAAACGACTAGACATTGAAAAGAAATACTACAAAAAATTTAAAAGTGTTCTTAATGCCCGCCAACTTCAACAGGTGTTCTGCAATAAAGGAGATATGAAACGCCCCTTCGGAAAGATGACTCCACGCATGAACTTCAAAGGTAATAAAGAATTAAAATGCAACAAGAAGAATATGCGTAATTGCGTAGGAGCATGTCAGGCAAAAGGCGGTAAATGTAATAATAATGAGTGTACTAACAAAGAATGTCCAAATAAATAATATATTATAATCTGCAAAAGAATAAAATCAATATTTATTAATTAGGCCGCCCCATATTAATGGAACGGCCTAATTTTTTATTCAATTGTCAAACTGTGTCTATATCACTAATAAAGATAACACATAAATTATTATTTTTTACTGCTATACTTTTTTATAATACTATATGCATTATACAATCCCAATTCTCCGGCTTTACTCAAATCACGTATACCTTCAGTCGTTTTCTTAATCTTTATATTTGCTATTCCTCGGTTATAATATGCCTCGGCAAGATTTGCATCAAGTTCTATCGCTTTTGTATAATTATCGATAGCCTTAACGTAGTCCTTGGCAATTACATACAAATTACCACGGTCATAATACAAATAAGGATTGCTACTATTAAGAATTATCGCCTTATCCAGATCAGACATGGCATTTAAAGTAAGAAGCCTTATGTCTTTACCTTGAGACGCTTCAAACTCATTCATTCTAGCTTGACATACCGCACGATGCCAATAAGCAATGGCACTAGTGCTGTCAATATCTATATATGTCGTAAGATCACTTATAGCATCTGCATAATTTTGCACAACACTATTGGCAACTGCACGCTGAATTATCAGCCCTTTGTTTTTGACTATATTACGCGAAGCATCAATTGCAGCCGATAAGGAGTCAATAACAGCAAAAACAGATTTGTTCTCTTCCTCAGAAAGCGTTTTTACGTTACAACGTACATAGATTTTGCGTATAGGCTTCTCTTTAAAATTAAACGATTCTACATCACGATCATAAGCCTGATAAGACCTAACACCATTGTCATACTGACTGAATGACAATTGGAACATTGGCATAAAAGCCAAATCAACATTACGGTTCTGTATACGTCCACGATATGCAGAAGAATATTCATGCGTAACCGTATTCTCATCAGCTACAACAAGCTGGTTGTATTTGTTGAAGTCTATCTCACTCTTTTTACGCACTTCATGTTTTTTCTTATTACTCCAACGTGGCTGTATACCATAATGCTTGTTCATTTGAGCCTTGAAAATACGGAATTCATCAAGCTCAGCCTTTGCCGTCAACCCAAGTTTACGATAACATCTTGCACGACTGTTAAGACCGACCCAAAAGTTTGGATACTGATTTATAATTGTTGTGTAGTCACGAATGGCACCACGTATATTGCCTGTACGCTCTAACAAAATAGCACGATTATAAATTGCCATAACATTGTTAGGCTCCATTTTTATAACGTAGTCAAAATCCTCAATAGCCCTATTATCGTCACCAACCATTACACGCAACTGCCCACGATTGTAATGAGCCAAAAAGTTCGTAGGGTCTATCTCTAGTGCCTTATCATAATCAGCCATTGCACCGCGCAGATTATTATAATTGTAACGGGCCAATGCGCGGTTGACATAGTTATTCACAGAATTGGGTTTAAGATGTATTGCCTTTGACAATTGACCATCTGCGTCTTTCCACTTCTGTTGTGAAAGACTTATCATAGCACGCATCGTCCAAGCATCACCATCATAGGGATCAAGTTCCAAACTTTTATCTAGATATTTAGCACAACCAACTGTATCTTTTTGCTGAAGACAAACCTCAGCTTTAAGTGAATATGTTTTAGAGTAATTCTTCCACATATTCATCATAGAGTCAAGATCTGCGTTTGCCTTATCATAATCCTTCTCTTCTATCCGGCACAACACACGATTGTACCAAATATTTTTACTGTAAGGATTAAATTCCAATGTTTTATCGTAATCAGAAATTGCCTCACTAAACTTATTCTGCTTTATGAAACACAGACCACGGAGTTCATAAATATCAGATACGTATGGATTTATTTTTATCGCCTCTGTACAATCTTTCTCTGCACCTACATAGTCGTCAAGATAAAATTTGGCGACAGCTCTGAAGAACCAAGGTTCATAAAGATATGGTTTTGAAAGAATAGCCTGATTAAAGTATTGTATCGAAAGGACGTAATCTTCGTAATAAAGAGCGCTACGGCCAACATCTATAAGACGGTCTGTGCGAAACTGGGCAGACACTCCTACAGAAGCCAATAAAAGCAACAACGAAATTACAAATTTACGCATAAACCTTTCAGATATAACACATAAAATAAGACGAAAAGCCAAAGAATGGCTTATCGTCTGGCAACCTTTGTACGGTAACTACAACGGAAACGTCCTTGCAAAATAGCTTTCAGCTTGCTCTTTATCAACTGGCGACGCAAAGGAGACACACGATCGATAAATAATTTTGCATCAAGATGATCAAACTCATGCTGCATTACGCGAGCAAGGTATCCGCCAACCCATTCATCGTGCTCATTAAAATCGGTATCCATATATTTTACATGTATACGTGTAGCACGCTTAACGTTCTCATGTATACCCGGAATAGACAGACAGCCCTCCTCCATCGATGCCATTTCGCTATCATCTACCACAAGAATATGAGGATTAATATAAGCTCGGCGAAAATCCTTATACTCAGGATATTCGTCAGAAAGGACATCAAGATCAATAACTGCAAGACGTATATTAAGGCCAACCTGAGGGGCCGCCAAACCAACACCGTCAGACTCAGTCAGAGTCTCGAACATATTGTCAATAAGTTCCTTTAAATTAGGATAATCTGCATCAATATCCTGTGATTCCTTACGCAATACAGGATGTCCGTAAATATAAATTGGTAAAATCATTATCTTCTTCTAACAGATTCTAAATAGCTTTGTAATATTATTGTGGCACTTATCTCATCGACAAGCGCCTTGTTCTGTCGTGCTTTCTTATGCAGACCGCCGTCAATCATCGCTCTGTGAGCCAGCACTGAAGTAAAACGCTCATCATAAAAATCGACAGGAATCTCCGGATGAGATTTACGCCAGCGGTTGACAAACTGAACCACTCTAGCCATATTCTCGCTCGGTCTTCCATCGGGCTGCTTTGGCTCACCTATAATTATTCGCTCAACGGGTTCTCTTTTGATATAATCCGTCAAAAAGCCAAATAATTCAGACGTAGCAACTGTTACCAGTCCACCTGCAATAATCTGTGATGGATCGGTAACAGCCAGTCCAGTCCGTTTCTTGCCGTAATCAATCGACAGTATACGGGCCACGATTTCTATTTCTGATTAAACAGTAACCAAGCGTCAGGATACTCAGAACGCAATTCGTTACGGCTGCGCACAGCATCGGTCTTAACATCATATGTACCTGCAACTACACGGTACATCTGATTTGAAGAATTATATGCTATCTGCGCATCATATCCGCGACTCTTCAATGTGCTCTGCAAGCCTTCGGCATTAGCCTGAACAGAGAAAGAGCCAACTACAACGCTGAAGTTTTTAAGTCCGGCGCCACTGACAACAGAAAGACTCTCCTGACGAACAGGCACATTGTCAACATTATCAACAACAACTGTCTCATTAGCAGGCTTCTCTACAACCGGCGTAACAACAGCTATCTCCTCGCCTCCCTGATTCTGGGCTGCGTTCTGCTCTTCTTGAGCCTTTGCCTTTTCGTAAGCTTTTCTGTAAGCGCTCTCTGACGATTTACAACCAGTGAATGCCAAAGCCATACAAAGGCCGGCGCACAATACAGTGTACTTTTTCATAATTTCTTTACTTTGTTATTTAGAAATTAAACATATTTTCTACGTAATATTGTGCGAAATTACACAAAAACGTCCAAAAAGTCAGACGAGGCGTACATAAAGTTTGTTAAATAAAAGAAATATAGTCATTTTAGCAAAAAAATCAAGTAAAAACATTGGTATTTAAGAAATAATCATTAAATTTGCTTACGAACAAATTTCAAAGCACCAACGGCGAAAAGTATAAACGAAGACTTGTTCGCCAAAGCCGAGAGAGATAAATTTATTATTAACATAATTAAAATCAAAGATTTATGAAAACACTAGGTTACATCGGCGCATTCTTGGGAGGCGCTATTGCCGGAGCTGCAGTTGGACTGCTGTTGGCACCAGAAAGAGGAAAAGACACTCGCGAGAAAATAACTGACGCAATAGACGATTTCTGCCAAAAGCACAACATCAAGCTGAGCCGCAAGGAAATGAGCGATCTTGCTGACGATATTAAAGATGCTGCAGAAACAGAAGAAGTTTAATTAATAGCAGACAAATGTTCTCAAGCGATAAAAACATTGAAACAATAGCCCAACTTGTAGAGTTGGTAAAACATCGTATCGGGCTTCAGGGTGAATACCTGAAGCTCGAAATTACGGAAAAGACAGTAAGGCTAATAACTGCAATACTGCTTTTTACATTGTTTTCACTAATACTGATAGCTATACTTATATATGTATCTTTTGCCATTGTATTTGCCATGGCGCCATCAACAGGCTTCCCTGCAGCATTTGGAATAATGGCATTATTTTATTTGTTTATATTTGTATTGCTTACCATTTTTAGAAAACGACTTATAGAGAAACCGCTCGTAAGATTTATAACCAGTCTGTTAACGGAGTAAAACATTATGAATAACGCCACACAACCGCAAAAATATAACAGCATCAACGAAATAAGAGAACGTAAAGAGGCCGTTCTTGCTGAAATGAGAAAAGACAACAATGAAATTGGCAAAAGATGGAGAAGCCTATTTCAGAAATCTCAGCAAAAAAAGAAAGGTCTCACAGTGGCATCTGTTATAAGTACAGGAACAGGTCTTATTGACGGTTTCTTATTTGTATGGAAAATATATAGAAAGTTTAAAAAGCGGTAAAACTTAATTTATGCAAAGTCGTAACACATAGGCATATTTAATATGCATATTGGACAACACTTTGCAATTTTTATAGAATAAAAGCAACATTCAAGTTAGCAGAGCAATAATATGAGGGGTACACTTTATAAATAAAGAGAAGCTACCAATAATTTACCACCATACTTAGCCGAACATAACCAAAAGGCACAAAAACAATTATCTGACTATATTCCATAAATAGCATTATTAATTTTTATACAGAACTAATATTCAATTTCAGCACGTATATTCATTTAACAACACTATGGTTAAATTCAATATAACTATATAAAAAATTTAAGTCAGCACCGACCTGCTTATAACACGCAAAAAGCACGTCTATACTGACTTAAATCCATGTCTGAAAAACATACAGACACAAAAAAAGGAGTACCGCTGTACTCCAACCTTGTTAACCTTAAATCTAATACTATGAAAAACACGGTGCAAAGGTATGGCTTTATCACAACATCTCCAAACCTTTACGCCAAAATCATAATTATTTTATACTATATTAACATTTTCACGGCAAATTTCAAGTTAAATCTCTAGATTTTGGCCATCAAAAGCCAATTTTATATCATCCGGCAATATCTTATTTGTCTCTTTATGCAAACCAATATCATGTCCCATATGTGTAAAAAAGGTACGTTCTGCTCCAACTTTACGGGCAAAAGCAATTGCATCAGCAACAGTCTGATGTGAATGGTGCTCTGGTGCAAAACGTAAAGCATTAACAACAAGAGTCTTTACACCATGAAAATATTCAAACTCACCTTCATCAATGGTTTTCATATCTGTTATATATAGCAAATCACCTATTCTATAACCAAGTATCGGCATTTTATCGTGCATAACCTCTACAGGAATAATCTCTAACCCGCCTACATGCAACGATTTATGAGGTCTTATAACATTTATGTTTATTTTCGGGACACCAGGATACTTGTTCTCATCAAAACAATATGGCATTGTGTGCTTCAGACCTTCTGCAGTGATTTTGTTGGCATAAATATTTATTTCACCAAACAGACAAAAAGGACGTAAATCATCCAATCCTCCTACATGGTCATAATGAATATGTGTTAACAACACTGCATCTATTTTTCTAAACTCAAGCCCAAGCATCTGAGCTCTGAAATCAGGGCCACAGTCAATAACAATCCTTGTATCGCCACTCTCTATCATAACAGATGCCCTTAAGCGCTTATCATGCTTGTCTGTACTAGTACAAACTTTGCACTTACAACCTATAGTAGGCACCCCCACAGATGTTCCTGTACCAAGAAAAGTGAGTTTCATTTTCAAATTATATTCACCTCCGGCATAATGTCAATGCCAAATTTATCTTTAACATCATGCTTTACAGCTTCACATAGAGCAACGACGTCTCTGCCTTCAGCTCCGCCACGATTTACTAAAACCAATGCCTGACGTGAATGAACGCCAGCCTTGCCAAGACTTTTGCCCTTCCATCCGCACTGCTCTATCATCCATCCTGCCGGTATCTTTTCCAAACCATCATCTACTGTATAATGAGGTATGTTGCCATATTGCGCAACAAGTTCTTCATATTTAGATTTAGGTACAACAGGATTCATAAAGAAACTTCCTGCATTACCTTCAACTTTAGGATCCGGCAATTTTGCATTACGTATATCTATTATTACATTTCTAAGCTGTTCTGCTGTAGGAGTTACAATATTCCGCTTATCAAGCTCTGACCTAATATTTCCATACTCAATACAAGGGCAAAATTCCTCAGAAAGCTTGTAAGTAACATAAGTAATAACAAAACGATTACGCCATTCGCCTTTAAATTTACTTTTACGATAAGCATATTCGCAATCTTCGTTAGTAAACTCACATAGTTTACCAGTCTGAAGGTCAACAGCCTCAACCTTTATAATTAAATCCTTTGCCTCAGCTCCATAGGCACCTATATTTTGCACGGCAGTTGCCCCTACTTCACCAGGAATAAGTGATAGATTCTCAGCACCATACATACGGTTAGACACACACAGACTAACAATATCGTCCCATATCTCACCACTTCCACAACGCAACATTATGCCTTCGTCTGTCTTAACAGCCACATGACCTTTTATGGCAGAATGAAGTACTGTACCATTAAAATCGGATGTGAACAACATATTACTTCCTCCACCAAGCACAAGAATAGGCTTGTCTGCATCAGTCAGTGAGTTTACGACCTGCAACAATTCGTCTACACTGTCAAACTCAATAAAGCGACGGCATTTAACGTCAATACCAAAGGTATTATGATGCTTTAGATTAAAATCAGAAATATATTTCACTTCATTTACATTTTAAATTATAATAAAATAATAAACCATAGTCAGCGCCTGGTCAAGACCCTATTATTCAGACAACTTGGTCAATTTCCAGCCTCCGCCAATTCGCCTAAAAGTGAGTTGCATTTCCATGCCATTAGCTATACCACGCATTACAAAAATTTTCTGTTTACCTTCCGTATACTTCTGGCCATACATTATGTTGTAAATAAAATTGGCAGGAAGTTCAGGAGCAAAAGCTGGCCATGTTCCAGGATCAATCTCACCTGTCATAGTGCTAAAATCATCATCAGGATCAGGACCAGTAAATATTACCGGATTGTTCAGGCTCTTAACCTGGAACGCAGAGTCTGTAACAAAACGCTGATAGAAAGCCAAGAATGAAGCATTCGTATTCTGATACATAGCATTTGTCTGAATAGACGTAAGCATCCACTTGCCATTCTGTCGTTCAAACATATACTTCTTTACCTTCTTTCTCTTCAGATAGACTTTCTCTACAATAACATTGTTTATCGACGTATCTTTAACAACGTTCATTTGCCGGGTATTGTCAAAAATCAACGTATAATAGCCTTGATTCATAAAGAAGTGCTCCATCTTCCATTTTGTTTTTGGAACAAATGTAACCTTCTTTCCGTCTACTACCTTCAACGGAAAAACAATACGCCTCATCTGTAATTTGCGGTTAGCCGCAAAATTAAAGATAAAATCATCAAACAATTCATCGGCTGCTTTAGGCATCTGCTGCTCAGATATGAGCTGAGTTATTGTGTCTATAGCAGTAGTGTCGGGAACAGAATCAACTCTTGTTGAGTCATCTGCCGCAGGCTTCTTGTCCGTACACCCTGTCGTCCATAACATCGTAGAAAGACATAACGTACAAATTACAAAGACTGATACAACCCCTTTTTTCATAATTTAACTACTCCTTTCGTAAGTAACAATCTCTCAAAATTTGCGCAAAAGTACAACTTTATTTTGATTTATGACATTATTCAATGTAAAAATATTACCTTTGCATCAAGATTTTAATACGCATCTAAATTTATCGTTAACATGATACTCGACAAAATTGAGAAACTTCTTGAAGAAGTAAAAGGTCTTACGGCCTCTAATGCTGAAGAGATTGAGGCAATGAGACTGAAATACCTTAGCAAAAAAGGCGAAATTAACGCACTTATGGCTGACTTCCGCAGCGTTCCTGCTGAACAGAAAAAAGAAGTCGGAATAAAAATCAACGAACTTAAACAAACGGCACTTGACCGCATCAATTCGCTGAGAGAACAATTTGAAACAGCTGAAGCTCAGGACGATGACCTTGACCTTACACGCACGGCTTATCCAATAGAGCTCGGAACACGCCATCCACTCACCATCGTTAAGAATGAAATAATAAATATATTCTCACGTATGGGCTTTACTCTTGCCGACGGACCTGAGGTTGAAGATGATTTGCACGTATTCACAAAAATGAACTTTGCTGCAGACCATCCTGCCCGTGATATGCAGGACACATTCTTCGTTGAAACCAATCCCGACGATGTTACAAAGAATATTCTGCTTAGAAGCCATACAAGTTCAGTACAGGCACGTGTTATGGAGACCACACAGCCTCCGATCCGTATAATATGTCCAGGACGCGTTTACCGCAATGAAGCAATCACAGCACGTGCACATTGTTTCTTCCATCAGATAGAAGGACTGTACATCGACAAAAACGTATCTTTCACAGACCTTAAACAGGTGTTATTGACATTTGCACGCGAGCTATTCGGTCCAGACACAAAGATACGTCTGCGTCCAAGCTATTTCCCATTCACTGAACCAAGTGCCGAAATGGACATCTCATGTCATATATGCGGCGGCAAAGGTTGTGGTTTCTGTAAACACACTGGTTGGGTTGAGATTCTAGGATGTGGAATGGTAGACCCAAATGTACTCGAAGCATGCGGAATTGACAGCAAGGTTTACAGCGGTTATGCATTCGGACTTGGAGTGGAGCGTATAACCAATCTGAAATATCAGGTATCAGACCTCCGTCTATTCTCTGAAAATGATGTAAGATTCTTAAGAGAATTTGAAGCCGCAAACTGATAAAAACAACTAATACTTGAAGGAGGTGAAAAGACAAAACTTTCACCTCCTTATTTTTATCTTATAATATTTATCTTACGCAATATTACATATTCCACCAAAATTTAGATTATATGAAAGAGCGGCTTTTCACACGTAGCTACATATTCATTCTGGCAGCCAACTTTCTTCTTTTCTTCGGCTTCTGGCTGCTGATACCAGTCCTTCCGTTCTATCTAAAGGAAACATACAATTGTCCTGAAGCAATGCTCGGCGCCATATTATGCTGCTATACAGTGAGCGGTCTTTGCGTGCGTCCGTTTTCAGGCTTCCTTATGGACAAATTTCCACGAAAACCAATCTATATTCTGTGCTATTTTATATGCGCCTCAATATTTCTCGGATATATGACAGCCGGAGTCCTTACATGGTTCATCATACTGCGTGCACTACATGGCATTGCATTCAGCAGCGTTACAGTTGGAGGAAATACGCTATGTGTTGACATAACTCCAAGCAGCAGACGCGGTGAAGCCTTAGGATATTATGGTCTGACCAACAATACAGCAATGGCCCTAGGACCTATGACAGGTCTATTCATGCATGATCATGTCAGCTATGAAGGCATTTTCATAACAGGTATGCTGTTCAGCATTATAGGCCTGCTTTGCGCTTTCTGTGTAAAGGCACGTACTCCTGAATCAATAATAGCAAGGAAACAGGAAAAGCAACAAACGGGAAAAGACCCGGTTTCTTCCCAAAAGAAACTTTCTCTCGACCGCTTCATACTTTTAAAAGGAATACCTGTAAGCATATCTTTGCTCATGCTTTCCATTCCGTATGGGGCAACGACAAACTTTGTTGCAATGTATGCCCGTGAAATTAACCTGGACGTACCGTCAGGCTTCTTCTTTACACTAATGGCAGTCGGAATGGGAGCCTCACGACTTGTTGCAGGCAAGAAGGTAGACCAAGGCTACATAACACAATGCATTCACATAGGGCTTTATCCGGTAATCCTTGCATTCTTCATGCTTAGTATGTGCCGTTTTATTGCTCCAGAAAACATGAATATTGCAGAATGTATCTTTTTTGCAGTGCCATTACTTCTCGGTATCGGTTTTGGAATAATATTCCCTGCAATGAACACACTCTATATTAATCTTGCACCAAATAATAAGCGAGCTACAGCAACAAGTACATATTTAACCGCCTGGGACGTAGGTATAGGTATAGGCATTGCGAGCAGCGGAATCATAGCTCAGCATTTTACTTTTTATATGGTTTATCTCATTGGCTCTATTCTATGCACTGTTTCACTTATATTCTTTGTCATCAAAGTTACTCCACATTACAACAGAAATAAACTGAGATAAAGCCATACGATATGTACCAATTACAGCAATAAAAAATACAGCTTAAAGGATCTATATTCTTGTAGAATTAAATTATATTCATAATGCGATAGAAGATAATGCTGAACAGTCACAATTATGTAAGGCTCAAATGCAGACACAAAATATTTCAGACATACATACAGGTCAAGAAACAAACCTGACAATGTTACATATAAATAAAATAGGAGTTAAGGCCATGTGGCCTTAACTCCTATTTTTTCAAAATAATTTAGTTACAAATATTTATCTATACACAAAATATTTACAATTTTTACCTTGGGCATACATTTCAAACAGGCTTACAAGATATTCTGCATTAGCTCTGACATTACTCTCGTTACCATCATATCCATTGATTAGAACTAAAACATTTTTTGTTGACATCTCCATTTTAGTACGCTCATTATCACTTGTAGGCGTACCAACGCCACCTACAGCATCGCGATATACCGGTAACCCAGCAATGTTAAGCATTCCTCGCCCAATGCCTTCATAGGGCTCGCCTTCTCGTCCAACGCCAAGTGTCAGAGTATCACCAACAAACTTGTCAGCATCAAAACCTCCTATACTGTATCCATAGGCAATACTTGCAAGATTAACCAAATCAACCAAAGTGTCAATTTGATATAAAGACTTACCCTGAAGCATTCGCCTTATAAGTGCCTCAGATGCCGGACGATAACGGCTGGGGTCTTTACCACAGGCACGATAAACTCGACGTGTAGCCTCAATTCCAGGTATATGCTTAATCGTTTCCGTAGTGTATCCTGCCCTGTATCTGTTACCCCACTCTTCTATTTCTTTCCAAAGATCTTCATTAAATTTTGAGTTTATGACTTCAGCACTTACAGCCGCACCGACAAAACCCGGGCAAACGCTCTCTATTTCGTCTGAAACTATAACTTTCATATTGTAATTTTTTATCAGCAATTCAATTTATCTAACTCTGTCGGCGTCAATTTCTTGTGATGTCAGATAATCCGACTAAATATATAATATATAACGGAATATCTGACAGATTCTTGCAGACATCACAATAAACTTTATTCCGACAATATTTATAAAAAAATTTATTCTATCATTTTAAGGAACGTATCTTCATCTATAATAGGTATGCCAAGTTTCTCTGCCTTTTGCAACTTGGCCGGTCCCATATTGTCACCTGCCAATATGAACGAAGTCTTGCCGCTTATACTTCCTACATTTTTACCACCATTCTGTTCTATTATCTGCTTATATTCATCACGGCTATGATGAGCAAACACACCACTTATGACAATACTCTTTCCTGCCAACTTATCCGAAGACGATGACATTTGTTCCTCGCTCAATGCCATTTGCAGTCCATATCCGCGCAAACGTTCCACAATCTGCATAGTAACAGGGTTTCTGAAATACGTTATAACACTCTTTGCAATAACATCGCCAACGCCCTCTACTTCAAGTAAATCTTGCAGACTTGCTGCAGCAAGGGCATCGATAGTCTTAAAGTGGCGGGCCAGCAGGCGAGCAGTAGTTTCACCTACGAATCTTATTCCTAGTGCAAATACGACACGTTCAAACGGCACCTGTTTAGATGCTTCAATGCCGTTTACTATCTTTTCAGCAGATTTCTGTCTGCTGCCGTCGCCATTAATCTGCTCCACCTTAATGTCATATAAGTCCGCAACGTTACGCACAAGTCCATGTCTGTAAAAATCATCTACAGTCTCAGGACCAATACTGTCTATATTCATGGCCTTACGCGAAATAAAATGTTCTATGCGTCCTTTTATCTGAGGAGGACATCCAGCGTCGTTTGGACAATAATATGCAGCTTCTCCCTCATATCTTACCAACTTAGCCCCACACTCAGGACAATTGGTTATAAACCTCACAGGCTGAGCTATTATCGGACGCTGCTCAACGTCTACACCTACAATTTTAGGAATTATCTCACCTCCCTTTTCAACATAAACATAATCTCCGATATGCAGGTCAAGACTGCGGATAAAGTCTTCATTGTTAAGCGTTGCACGTCTCACAGTAGTTCCGGCCAACTGTACAGGTTCCATATTTGCTACAGGGGTAACCGCACCTGTGCGTCCTACTTGGAACGTAACTTCATTAAGCCGCGTACAGGCTCTTTCAGCCTTAAACTTATACGCTATTGCCCAACGCGGATTCTTGGCAGTATAGCCCAAAGCCCTCTGCTGCCTAAGCGAATTGACTTTCAGTACAATTCCATCTGTTGCGACAGGCAAATTTTTACGTTCTGTATCCCAATAATCTATAAAGTCATAAATCTCCTTAAGAGTCTTGACCTTACGCATTCCTTCACTTATTTTGAAGCCCCATTCACGCGCCTTCTCAAGATTCTCATAATGACCGTCACCCGGAAGTTCGTCGCCCAACAGATAATACAAATATGCATCAAGATTACGACTCGCAACCAATGCAGAGTTTTGACTTTTAAGAGTCCCGCTTGCTGCGTTGCGAGGATTTGCGAACAGTGGCTCTTCTGCAGCCTCACGCTCTTCATTAAGCCTCTCAAACACTTTCCATGGCATAAGAATTTCTCCTCTTATTTCAAACTCTTTAGGCCAGTCGCCGTCTTTCAATACTAATGGTATTGATTTTATTGTCTTTACATTAGCCGTAACATCATCACCATGCACACCGTCACCACGTGTAACACCTCTCACAAGTCTACCGTCCTCATACGTAAGAGAAATAGACAATCCGTCATATTTCATCTCACAGCATATTTCAAAATCTTCTCCATTAAGGCCTTTCTTTACACTATTATAAAAGTCGGCAACTTCTTCCTGACTATATGTGTTAGCCAAAGACAACATTGGATATTTATGAGTAACCTGAGTGAACTCTTGATTAAGGTCGCTTCCTACACGCTGTGTAGGCGAATTTGGATCAAACATATCTTTATGACGCGCCTCCAACTCCTGCAGTTTCTTCATCATGAAGTCAAACTCCTGGTCACTTATTTCCGGCCGGTTAAGCACATAATACTTATAGTTATGCTCATGCAGTTCCTTTCTGAGCTGCAATATTCTTTGTCTTTCGTCTGTCATAAATTTCAATTTATAAAATAATAATGCAAAATAACCTAAATATCATCAATATGTATATTGATTACTGTGCAAATCCAAAAATATCTTATGCAAAGATACAGCAAATTTTCACAAATCTGCAATATAATAATAGCCTTAAGAACAAAAGAAATAATTTTTATATAAACGAAGATATCTTAACATGGAAAAACACAACATCTCAGAAAAATACGCTAATAATATTATTATGCCATAGCTAATTTTTGTAAAATTAAGCATAATATTTTGGCAATTACAAAAAAAATTACGACTTTTGTCAAAAAGTTTAACGAAAAAATTATGAGTATGAATTAAAGAACTTAAAAAAGACATATAAAATTGAAGCGTTAGCTTGTATTCTTGTTTTCTCTCAAAATCGCCAATTTAGAAGGAAACGTTCAAGAGTAAAAGTTGATGCTCACGCCCTAAGGCGTGGGCTTTTACTCGTTATTAGAACGTTTGACGTGTTTGGCGATACGTGAGAGAAACTAAAGACGAAGTTATTAGTCCACGTTTCTTTTTTGTCTATTTTCTCATACATTGGACTACAAAACACAATATTAATTCAACAAATGAGAAATAAGCATAATGGCACAACTAAACACGTATTATCGTCCTGTATGGACTTGTGGCAGATACAACGAAAAGGCACAAGCAACAATATATTATAACCTAATTACTGGAGTTAGCTACTATTTTGAAAGCTATTCCGCAAAAGTCATAGGTGAAATATTATCAACACCAAGAAACCATATCATAACTATTGAAAATATCTCCAAGAAATTAAATATCTCAATAGAAAGTTTAAATCCATTTTTTGAAGAACTTGAACAACTAGGATTATTATCCACCGTAATTCCTACAACAAACATTATATCCGAATATCGTAGACGTGTAAGTGCCTACAACTGCCAACAAGCACAAATAAACACATCTTCAATACAAGATAAAATTCCATATCTCACATCTAATGCTGAAAGATTTTACACCAATAAAGTCGGAGGTATTACAAGCGTCATGTTCGAACTTACTTATAATTGCAGCGAAAAATGTATCCATTGTTATAATGAAGGAGCTACCAGAAATGACAATGAAAAAAGTCTACGTGGAAAGAGAGAGGAATTAACATTTGAAGATTATAAAAGACTAATAGACGAATTATACAATCTTGGAATAATAAAAGTATGCCTTACCGGTGGCGATCCTTTTTCTAATCCTAGCGCATGGCAAATAATTGACTACTTATATAAAAAAGAAATAGCCTTTGATGTGTTTACTAATGGACAACACATTATCAATGATGTAAAAAAACTTGCTGATTACTATCCACGTTTAGTCGGAATATCTTTATATAGTGGAATTGCAGAAGTCCACGACTATATAACACGCATTCATGGATCATGGGAACGTACAATGTCTGTTGTCCGACAACTATCAGAATTGGCAGTTCCTTTAAATTTAAAATGTTGTGTAATGCGTCCTAATTTCAAATCATATTACATGATTGCAGATATTTCAAAAAAATATGGTGCTATTCCTCAATTTGAAATAAGCCTTACAGATTCTATTGAAGGGGACAGATGTGTAAGTAAATATTTGAGAATGACACCAAAACAACTAGAAATTGTACTTCGAGATCCAAATATACCTTTATATGTAGGAAAAGAAGCACCGAATTATGGTGGACAGCCTAAGATAATGAACGATAACCCTTGCGGTGCTGGATATAATTCTATATGCATAACACCAGAAGGAAATGTTATACCATGCTGTGCTTTTCATACACTATTCGGAAACATAAAAAAACATTCTATTTCTAACATAATAAAAAATAGCACAGAATTAAAATATTGGAAAAGCCTTACATTAACAGACTATGAAGAGTGTGGTAGGCACAACTATTGTGCATATTGTAATTTATGCCCTGGAAACAACTATATTGAAAATGGGACGCCATTAAAAGCATCTGAAGTAAATTGTTTTATGGCCAAAGTAAGACATGAATTAGCTCAAAAAATGATGAAAGGTTTTGATCCATTAGAAGGCAAAAGTCTAATTGAATGTATACAACAATTTCCTGATTATAAACCAATAAAATTAAAAAGAGAAATGTCGCAGCATAACTACAGCGACACTAAATTGAAGGTAGGTGGGTAAATGTGATTCCCGAAGAAATATCACTATGATCAATTAAATTTACAATTATGAAAGTAGATTTAAAAGTAACAGCCGCTTCTAAGGTAGTTACCATGAGTAATTGCCCTAAGAATATGGAATCTACATGTGGAATCATGTATCGTTCTATGTAAAGAAGCATGAAATTAGGGTGCACTTCAGTATTGTGCACCCCTTTTTAATAAGTTCTTAATTATAGTAATAATATGGAAAAGATAAAGGTAATCAATGTACCATATAAAATAATTAAAGAAAATAATATTCACAATACAGTTTATCCATATTTACGTGATTCTGAAGGAAATAAGATAATGTACTCGTTAAGTCCCAATCATGGTCGCAGTTTCCTTATAGGAAAGAATCATGACGGAAAGTTTATTATCAGTAAGGGTAATGGTCTTAGCTATACTCAATATAGGATACTTAATACTGGTGAATTCGGCAATGATACGTGGGGGTTGTTACTCAGAAAGGATGCAATACGTGATTTCACACTAGGTATGGAAATTAATGCCTTAGGCATCAAAACAAATCAAATGGAATATGTTTTAGAACTTAAAAAAGATATCGTACTTACAAATGGTAATATCATAAGACCTATTTTATTGCAATATAACGTTGAATGTCCATATAGAATTTCTGATGCAGCTTTTATGTCTCAAAAACAAATTAAGGAAGAAATAGAAAAATGGAAATATATTAACGATAAAAATTTCACAGACTATTATCTTATTGCAGCAGACATTCTCATACGTAATCTTCGTATATTGCATGACAACAAAATCTTACATAATGCCATACATGAACACAATTATACATGGGCCTTAGAACTTCTTGATTTTGAATTAGCGTGTTCGCCTCAAAATCCATATACTTCAGAAGAGTCTAAAAGACATGTAAAGTCTCTATTTTCTCGTGAAATTATACAAACATATATCATAATAAACTATATTGCTAATGTACTGCACGAAAACATAAACCACCATATTGTTAACGAAATATTTATAAAATATGGATTTAATTTGAATAATTATAATTGTAAAAATAAAAATTAATCAAAATGAGTTTTTTTAAGAATTTCTTTGAATCTACCAAACGAGGGTACAACGAAGGCTCTAACCTTAACCCAAAAGAAAGTTTAATGATTATCATTATTGTTTGTATTGCAGGAATTCTATATTTGATACAAAAATATACAGATTTTCCTGTATTAGATAAAATAATAAATTTCATATTTGCTGTCCTTGAAAAATTATGTACATTTATATCAAGCCTATAAATATGATGCCTTTTATACGTTTTATCGAATAAGCCATAATCAATATAATAGGAATTAAAATATATAAAATGAAAGAACAAATACATGAAAAGGGAATAATACCTACAGAAAAAGATATTTTTAATAGATTTTATGAATATAACTCATCATTCTTTCAGAATAAATTACCAATACCATTTTTTGTCATAATACACACGAGAAAAACTATTGGACGTTTTACCTGTGACTACTCTGAAAATGGTGATATCAAAAATCCAATAATAGAAATTAGTGATAGGTATGAATACACCGAAACTCAATTAAAAGATATTATAATTCATGAAATGCTTCACTATTATTTATACTACACTCATCAAAATGAAACGCAAGAACACGGAAAAAGATGGAAACAACTAGCATTCTTTTTTAACGAAAAATTTGGCACAAATATTCAAATAAAAACTGATACAAATTTTATAAAAGAAACAAAAAACAAAAAGAATTGGTTGTTGTCAAATCTATTTTCCAAATAAATAATATCGTATTTTCTACAAGAAAATCACTAATACCCTATTAAGTTAAAACAGAATGGTTCTTCCATTGTATAGAAGCACGATACTACAAATATAAAAATGATATAATTAAAATTTGTAACTTCAACATTTTTATGACTGAAGTTGCATATCTAATTTAAGATTCCATGTATATGTGATATTGAATAATATACCCTGGAATATGTAACCCTATAAATTTCTTATACTTGCTATACAAATTTAATATTTATCGTTTTATTAAAAATAAACCACTGAAATAGGAGTCAAAATCCATTGAGTTTTGACACAAAATTCAACAAGTTTCAACTTCTATTTCAGCAGTTTTTATAAGACTAATCATTTTATATTAAAATATATATGTTTAACTATACTTCTACACGCTTTAGATTAAACATAACTTTAATGTATCTGCATGACAATCTTTCATATACAAAGATGATAAAATATAATTTAGTCTACAAGACCTTTGTACTAAAATTTAAAGGAATGATTATATTTATATTCCATTTATTATAAAATAATTTCAATAATTTTGAATTCTTCATGATTTGATGTATCTTTGCATAAGCTTGTGACTAAGTTCAATATGACATAGAAGCAAGTATGGCGGTTCTGCTATCACAGGCAGCATTTTTGCATAATGATATTTAGATGGAATGCATAACCATGTCAACAGAATATCGCATAAGCACAGATGCTAAGACTAAAATATAATTACACCAATAAAGAACAAACACTACGCAAATATTGCGAGAAACGAAATAATAAAAACAATCTAAAACAAAAGAAAATAACATGAAAAGTGATCCTAAAGAGTGCCTTTATTGCCAAAACAATGAGACACAGCACGAACTGATGATTGAAATAGCCAAACTTAGTGTGTCGCGCCTTTTTATTTTTAAGGAGCAAACTTATCACGGACGTTGTCTCGTGGCATATAAAGACCATGTTGACGATATAAACCTATTGAGTGATGAAGACAGAAATGCTTTTATGGCTGATGTCGTTAAGGTAACAAGAGCCATGCAAAAGGTGTTCAATCCTGACAAAATAAACTATGGTGCATATTCAGACACGCTGTCGCACTTACATTTTCACCTGATTCCTAAATATGTAGGCGGACCTGACTTTGGCGGAGTATTCCAGATGAACCCTAAGAAAGTTTATCTGACCGACGAAGAATATGCAGACATGGCAGAAAAAATGAAAAAAGAGTTGTAAAATATAAATTAGATGCCGCCTGTAAAGCAACATGTACAAGTCTTGCAGGCGGCATTTATTTTGTCGGCTATCAAATTCACTTCCCATTATTTCACTACTTTGATTGACACATAAAATTCTACAACAGCCATTGCATAATAATTATTTATCCACAATATAATTATGCATAAAGTGATTTTATGTCAAATCACACACAAATATCGACATTAAAGAAATTATTGTTTTTATAAAGACTAAAAACGCTTAAAACTAAACTTGCGACATATCCCATCTGCTGTTTATGATAAAAAATACAAAAATAAAGAATAAAAATTGTGATATTGACAGAAAAATAAATAATTTTGCAAATATGCGAATTGATATTATTACAGTTTTACCGGAAATGCTCGAAGGATTTGTAAGAGAATCCATCTTGGCACGCGCACAAAAAAAAGGGTTGGCGGAAATATACCTGCACAATCTGCGCGACTATTCCACGGACAAATGGAAACGTGTGGACGACTATCCATATGGTGGATTCGCCGGAATGGTCATGCAGTGCGAGCCTATAGACAGGGCTATATCGGCACTGAAAGCCGAAAGAGAATACGACGAGGTTATATTCACTTCGCCTGACGGCGAACAATTTAATCAGCATGTAGCTAACGACCTCTCACTAAAAAAGAATCTGATAATCTTGTGCGGACATTATAAAGGTATAGACCAAAGAATACGCGACCATCTTATTACACGTGAAATAAGTATAGGCGACTATGTCCTTACAGGAGGTGAATTGGCAGCAGCTGTAATGTCTGATGCAATAATAAGACTAGTACCAGGAGTTATTAGCGATGACCAAAGCGCATTGTCCGACTGCTTTCAGGACGACCTGCTGTCTGCACCGATATACACCAGGCCTGCCGACTATAAAGGATGGAAAGTGCCAGACATTCTGCTAAGCGGAAATGAAGGAAAAATAAAAGACTGGGAAATAGAACAGAGCTATGAACGCACTAAACGACTGCGTCCTGACCTGTTGAAAGAATAAGATAAATCTTAACCATAAACCATAAAGATGGACTTTCGTTGTGGATGATACCGAAAGTCCGTCTTTTTAGAATCATACTACATTATACACAACTGATTCTATGAAGCTATGATGACGGAAATAATATTGAAAATAAAAATATATCTATAATTAATAAAATTAAAAAACTATGGAAGACATTGTAAGATTACCCCAAATGAGTTTCGAACAATCTGTAAAAACAGTATTAAGCAAACTGACTGATTTCAAAGGCCGTGCACGCAGGTCTGAACTATGGTGGTTTTGGCTTCTGTATGCTGTTGTAAGTATTTTGATAAATCTATTACTTTCAGGAACACAGATAATAAGTTCAATAGTATCAATTATTCTGCTACTGTCTATTTGTTCTGTGACAGTACGCCGCCTTCACGACCGCGGACATAGCGGCTGGTGGGTTGCAGCAAGCATAATAATAAACATTGTTTACAATATATACATGTCAACAAGCGGATACCTAGAAGCTCTGTCGACAATTAATCCTGATCCGGATATTGCAGTAAAACTAATGAGCGACCCTGTAATAATTACATCAATACTATTGCTGTTTGTTATTAATATCTCTATTTTTGTATTCTGCGTTATGGACAGTAAGCCAGAAGAAAACAAATATGGTCCTTCACCAAAATATATCGTAAATTATGGGAATATCCAAAATGAATAAATAAAAGATTAAAAGAAACAATATCATAACTAAAATTAAATATAAGATTCTCACACGTAAGACTTTCAACAAAGTAAAAACAGAATAAATTTGGTTCATCCGACATTTCGCGTGATAGTTGTTA
>HF992532.1 GCA_000436695.1 Prevotella sp. CAG:1185
TTTTATGGGTTATCGAATTGTTTATCGGACAGTAATAATTCTAAATCCCGCTATTTTAGTCCAGCACCCAAAAGGCATCAAAACAGATTGCAAAAGGGCACCTTTCAGGATGTAAAACACGGCAAACGACAACATAAAAGGTATCCTTTTACAAACAAGGCACAATGCAAATATATTTTATTTGAAAATTAATCACTCATCACATAAAGGCTCAACCAACTGAATATCAGAGTTTTACAGTGTGACGAGTTTACGTCACGACTCGTCACGCATAGCTGAACCATGGCATCTGTGATGAGTTTAGGCATCAACTCATCACACCATAACATGCTGTAAATAAAGAATTTAAAGGCTGATGTGACGAGTGATGAGTTTTTGAAAAAAATTTCTGTTTTTAACTATCAAAAGCACGACGGAACAAACATACTTAATATTCAATCTTGTCGTCTTTCTGCGCCCACATTTCAAAAGCCTTTATAGCCTCGTTGCGCATCATCTCCTCTGAAGTGAGCTTACGGTCCTCACGAGGCAGGGCAAGCTCGTCGTATATAAAAGAGTCATCAAAGCCGATATTCTTGGCATCAGTCTTGTTGTTGGCAAAATATACTTTCTTTAATCTTGCCCAATATATGGCACCCAGACACATAGGGCACGGCTCGCACGATGTGAATATCTCACAGTCGCTAAGGTCAAATGTGCCCAATGCTGCCGCAGCAGCCCTGATGGCGCTCACCTCGGCATGGGCCGTAGGGTCGTTGTTGGCCGTAACACGATTGACTCCTGTGGCCACAATTTCACCATTGCGGGCTATAACTGCACCGAAAGGGCCTCCGCCGTTGTTGACATTATCAATAGAAAGCTCTATGGCTTTACGCATAAGTTCGTCTTTAGTCATAACAATTTAAATTAAAATGATATTTATAATTATACATACCCGAATATTCAGCCGGCATTATTATATTTTGAGATATAATGCCACATCATATCGGAGCGAACGACAAATATACGACTAATAACTTATTTAAATGCAACTGGCAAGTGAAATAATCTTTATTTTAACAATTTATGGAAAAACGGTCACAGTTTAGCCATAAGAAATTAAGCCCAACAAGCAATAAAAAAATGAACCGACAAATATTGCATTGCCGGTTCATCCCATCCATATTTATATTATAAAGAACAATTAGAATTCTGCATTCTTCGGAGTACGCGGGAAAGGTATCACGTCGCGTATGTTCTGCATGCCTGTAACGAAGAGGATAAGACGCTCAAAACCAAGTCCGAAACCTCCGTGAGGACATGATCCGTATTTACGTGTGTCAAGATACCACCACATATCCTTCATAGGTATGTTGCGCTCGTTTATCTCGGCCATCAGTTTGTCGTAGCTTTCCTCACGCACGCTTCCGCCGATAATCTCGCCAATCTGCGGGAAGAGCACGTCAGTGCCCTGAACGGTCTTGCCGTCTTCGTTGATTTTCATATAGAATGCCTTTATGGCCTTAGGATATCCGGTCATGATGACAGGCTTCTTGAAGTGCTGCTCAACGAGATAGCGCTCGTGTTCGCTGGCCAGGTCGATACCCCAGCTTACAGGGAACTCAAACTTGTGACCGTTCTTAACGGCTTCCTCAAGAATCTTTATTCCTTCGGTGTACTCAAGACGTACAAATGAGCCGCTTACAACCGACTTCAGACGCTCAATGAGAGTCTTGTCGATCATCTTGTTGAGGAACTCAAGGTCGTCCTGGCAGTTGTCCAAAGCCCACTGAACACAATATTTGATGAAGTCTTCCTCAAGGTCCATGAGTCCTTCAAGGTCGAGGAAAGCAACTTCAGGCTCAATCATCCAGAACTCTGCAAGGTGGCGCGGAGTGTTAGAATTTTCAGCACGGAATGTTGGTCCGAAAGTATAAATGGCTCCGAGAGCAGTTGCTCCCAGCTCGCCTTCAAGCTGTCCGCTAACGGTAAGTGAAGTCTGCTTGCCGAAGAAATCATCGTCGTAGATAATCTTTCCGTCCTTGTCCTTCTTCAGGTCATAAAGGTTCTTGGTGGTTACCTGGAACATCTGTCCTGCGCCCTCACAGTCGCTGGCTGTGATAAGAGGTGTGTGGAAATAGAAGAATCCGTGCTCGTGGAAATATTTGTGAATGGCAATGGCCATATTGTGGCGTATGCGCATAACGGCTCCAAATGTATTGGTGCGAAGGCGCAGATGAGCATACTGACGCATGTACTCAAAGCTCTGACCTTTTTTCTGCATAGGATAATCACTGCCGCAAAGACCATAAATCTCCAGCTCACGGCACTGCAATTCAACAGTCTGTCCTGCTCCCTGGCTCTCAACCAGTTCGCCATTTACATTGATGCACGAACCTGTGGTTATCTGTTTCAGCATGTTTTCATCAAACTTTGCCGGATCGACAACTATCTGCACGTTCTTTATTGTTGAACCGTCGTTCAGAGCAATAAAGTCAACCGACTTGCTGCTACGGTGGGTACGCACCCATCCTTTCACGTTTACAACAGCGCCGAAATCTGTGCGCTGAAGCACGTCTACGACTTTTGTTCTCTTGATATTCTCCATTGTTATTATTAATTTTGACAGAAATCCGGTGTCGGCCACTCCTGCACTCGCATAAGATATGCCCTGACGGACATATATGGCCAGCACCAATATTTCTTTCGTCTAAAAAGCTTCAGCCTTTAATTCAAATTGTTGTTATATTATTCAAAAGCGCCCATGCGCAGCATATCTACCTCTTTCTCGGTAAGGAAACGCCAGTCGCCACGACGCAAATTCTTCTTTGTCAATCCTGCGAACTGAACACGGTCGAGCTTAACCACTCTGTAGCCGAGGCTCTCGAAGATACGGCGCACGATACGGTTCTTTCCACTGTGAATCTCTATGCCCACCTGACTCTTGTCTGTTGCGCTGGCATATTCTATTGCATCAGCATGCACCTCACCGTCCTCAAGAGTTATGCCTGTAGCAATCTGCTGCATGTCGTGGGCAGTAACCTTCTTGTCGAGGAACACATGATAAATCTTTTTCTTAAGGAATTTAGGATGTGTGAGCTTGCTGGCCAAATCGCCGTCGTTAGTAAGCAGAAGAACACCTGTTGTGTTTCTGTCAAGACGTCCTACAGGATAAATGCGCTCCGGGCAAGCGTTCTTTACAAGATCCATCACTGTCTTGCGCTGCTGCGGGTCATCGCTTGTGGTTACGCAGTCTTTCGGCTTGTTAAGAAGAACGTAAACCTTCTTTTCCATTGAAACCTTCTGGTCATGGAATCTGATGTCATCAGTACGCAGAACCTTTGTTCCGAGTTCTGTAACAACTTTACCGTTTACGCTAACCACACCTGCCTGTATAAATTCGTCTGCCTCACGGCGGCTGCATATTCCAGCATTGGCAAGAAACTTGTTAAGTCTTACCGGCACTGTCGGGTCTATGTTGTTCTCTTTATACTCAATACGCTTCTTCATGCTGTATTTAGCATTCGGATCATAGTCGGGAGTACGCTGACGGTAGCCTCCGCGCTGCTGGTATGATGACTGGCGCTGCGGTCCGTAACCTCCGCGCTGATAATTGTTGCCGCGCTGATATGAGTTCTGACGTGGCTGATAGCCGCCATCACCGCCGTTATTGTAACGTGGACGATAACCTGACGACTGACGAGGCTGATAGCCGTTGTCCATACCAGAATTATAATTCTGACGATAGGGTGAGCCTTGACGCTGGCCATACTGATTCTGACGCGGCTGATAGTTGCCGTCTGAATCATTGTTGTAACGAGAGCGATAGCCGCCCTGACGCTGCTGCGACTGATAGCCGCCCTGGCGAGACTGATAACCACCCTGCTGTCCGCCATTATAGCGCGGACGATAAGAGCGCTGCTGTCCTCCGTCAGACTGGAGTGCTGCGCCGAATCCTTCAGGACGGAATCCTGCAGAATCGTTATTGTAATTTCTACTTGACGAATATGCACGCTGTACTCTGATGCGCGGACGCATCGGTCTGTCTCCATTACGGTAGTTTGTGTTTTCAGCCGGTTTGTAGCCATCACGGCTTACATCATTCTGTCCGGTAAACGTACCTTCTTTCTTGTTTTCTAATTCTTCTGCCATATTATTTTCAATTAAAGCCTCACGGCGGTTAATAATTAAATTATTAAAAGTTACAAGATTTATCTTTTTACTACATCAACTAAGACATTCAAAAACAGGCAGGCATCTCTGCGGCCGGTACTCAATACTGAAGCCGCAGACTAAACCCTATAAATTAAATTCCTGTATAATTGTGCGGTGTGATGGCCATCAGTTCGGCCTTTATCTCATCGCTCACATTGAGTTCACTTATAAATTGATGAATTGTTTCTTCTGTCATTTTCTGGTTTGTACGCGTAAGAGCCTTCAGGGCTTCATACGGATGCGGATAGGCCTCACGGCGCAGTATAGTCTGAATGGCCTCAGCCACAACAGCCCATGTGTTGTCGAGATCTGCACTGATTTTCTTTTCGTTAAGAATCAGCTTGCGCAGTCCCTTAAGCGTACTCTGTATTGCAATTACGGTATGTCCCAACGGAACGCCTATATTACGCAACACGGTAGAATCAGTCAGGTCGCGCTGCAGACGGCTAACGGGCAGTTTCTGTGCAAGGAACTGCAGTACGGCATTAGCCATGCCGAGATTGCCTTCACTATTTTCAAAGTCAATCGGATTAACTTTGTGTGGCATTGCACTTGAGCCAACCTCACCGGCCTTAATCTTCTGCTTGAAGTATTCCATAGAGATATACATCCAGAAATCTCGGTCAAGATCGATGATTATAGTATTAATTCGTCTTACTGCATCTAGCACAGCTCCAAGACAGTCATAATTACTGATCTGTGTTGTCCACTGCTCGCGAACGAGTCCGAGTTTTTCGCTTACGAACTTATTGCCGAAATCTTTCCAGTCATATTTCGGATATGCTACGTGATGAGCGTTAAAATTACCCGTGGCACCACCAAACTTGGCAGTAATCTCACATTTACGCAGAGACTCGAGCTGAATTTGCAGACGATAAGCGAACACCATAACTTCTTTGCCCAGACGTGTAGGTGAAGCAGGCTGTCCGTGAGTCTTTGCCAACATCGGAACGTCTTTCCATTCCTCGGCATAGTCGGTAAGCTGCTTTATAAGCTCTTCAAACTGAGGAATAACAACATCAGCCAATGCTTCTTTGAGCGAAAGCGGCACTGATGTATTATTTATATCCTGTGATGTAAGTCCGAAATGGATAAACTCCTTGAACGATTCAAGTCCGCCAATAGCATCAAACTGTTCCTTTATGTAATATTCCACGGCCTTAACGTCGTGATTCGTGATGCCTTCAATTTCTTTGACACGAGCCGCACCGGCTTCATCAAACTTGCGATAAATATCGCGCAGACGCTCGAACAGCGAGTGGTCAAAATCTTTTAACTGAGGAAGCGGAAGTTCACACAGCGCAATGAAATACTCAATCTCAACACGTATACGATAACGTATGAGAGCATACTCTGAAAAATAATCAGCAAGCCGTTCGGTTTTGCCTCTGTATCGGCCATCTATCGGAGAGATGGCTGTAAGTAAATCAAGATTCATAACTAATACGTATTAACGGTTGCAAAATTAATAATTAAAATCGATTTAATGCACTTATGCTATATAAAAGTTTGTTCTAAATTGCTTTTTTATTAATCAGAAGCCTGTATTAATGATATTATGGAAAGTTAGTATTATATATGACATAAAAAAATCCGATAATGAAAAAGCATTATCGGATTTTCGTGGGCGTTGACGGATTCGAACCGCCGACCCTCTGCTTGTAAGGCAGATGCTCTAAACCAGCTGAGCTAAACGCCCTTGTTCTTGTAAGCGAGTGCAAAGATATAGTGTTTTTTTCTTTCCTCCAAATTTTCAGACAACTTTTTTCATTTTTTCTTAAAAAAACAGCTAAAGAAGGTACATTTTATCAAAAATCAATGCCGAGAACAACAAAAACAAGGTATCAGACAGATAAAAGCACACGCAAAACTTTTTTACGCATTACACAAACCTATCTGCAAAAAAGGCAATAAAAACAGGCAGATGCCCAACGAAGCCGAACACAGACATCAAAGTTTATACAAATCCCGTTCCGACATAACGTCAACGTTATACTCAGAAAGTATCTTTTCACAACTCTCAAGGTCGGTAGGACGTACTACGACATGAGCAACATCGCCGCTGGAAAAAGAATACATATATTCAATAAAGACGCCATTACCAGACAAATACTTCAATATTTTGGCCAGAGAGCCACTTGTATTCGGACACACGAACCCTATCACCTCAGTAATTTTAACCGCATAATTTGCTTCTTTCAGAACTTTCAAGGCAAGCTCCGGATCAGACACGATGCACCGCAATATACCAAAATCAGAATTATCGGCAATACTCATTGCCGAAAGATTTATGCCAGCCCGCCCAAGAACGTCAGTAACTTCTGTGAGCTGTCCAGATTTGTTTTCAAGAAAAACAGATAATTGTTTTGCCAACATTGTAATTACATTTTAAGGTTATATATTTTAAAAAAAGGCAACACACCGCAACGTATTAATGCCATGCTACAAACATACAAATAAATCATGAAACAACAACCTTATAGGAAACAAAATATCCACACACAACAAAAAAATAATTATCATTCAAAGCCGGTACCGCTAAAATTGCAAAAAACATGATAATAAAAAAAGGCTCTCCCATTTTCAGGTGAGCCCTTTATTTCCATTGTCCCGTTAAAGGCTTAGCGCATATAACACAAAAAAGTCAGACTTGAAGTCTGACTTTTTCTAGTGGGCGTTGACGGATTCGAACCGCCGACCCTCTGCTTGTAAGGCAGATGCTCTAAACCAGCTGAGCTAAACGCCCTTGTTCTTGTAAGCGAGTGCAAAGATACGGCGTTTTTTTTAATTCACCAAATTTTTCAAAACATTTTTTCAAAAAAAGATAAAAAAATGCCCCGGAACGTCCGGGGCATTCATATTCTTCAGCCTATAAGGCATGTTTTACTTTGCAATTTCAACAGTAGCACGACGGTTGTATGAAGGAGGAACAAGTGTGTCTACTCCGCCCTTTGCAACAATCTGGATGTTTTCTTTCTTTACACCCATCTTAACAAGTTCGTCTGCAACTCTTTCTGCACGTTTCTGTGACAATGCATGATTATATTCAGCAGGACCTGTAGCATTGTCGGCATAACCTGTAACAACCAACTTAGCATCGTTATCCTTAGAATACTCCGCAAGGCTCTTCACGTTAACAAGGTCTTTTCTTGAAGCGATAGTAGACTTGTTGATATTGAAGAATACAGAAACGGGATTAGTTACATATTCTTTCTCAACCTTTGTAGAAGCTGTAGATCTATTTGCAAGTTCGTTCTTCAGACGGCTGTTCTCTGCCTTCTCATCAGCGAGCTGTGCATTGAGAGCATCAAGCTGTGACTGTGAAAGTGCCTTAATAGCATCTACATCAGGAACTTTGTTCCATGTGCCCTTACCTACATTGTAGGTGATACCAACTTCTGCATAAACATTGTTCGGGTGGCTCATTATAAATCCGCTACCTACATTTGCCGGCATATTGCAGATATCGCTCTCCATACGATTCCATCCGATTTCAAAGTTGATTGCAACCTTTCTGCTTACCCAAAACTCATTCAAAATACCGAGAGACCAACCCATTGCATACTTATTATATGTGCAAGAACGGCCTATTCCAGCACCTGCAAAAGGAATGAAATTCCATACACGGTCAGGATTATAGCCACAGAACATATTGCTGAGATTGAACAATACCTGCTCGTTCAAAATCCAATATTTGTTTCCGTTGCCTTTGTTCTGATCACTGAACACAGCCTTACCCCAAATACCCTGCAGTTTTGTGCGGAGACCGAGACCTGGAGTAAACCACTTACCTATAGCCAAAGAAGCGCCAGGATTAGAGCGGAATTTCTTAAAAGGACTCTTTGACCATCCTTTTCCATCCTCATAATTACCATACCATGCGTTCCATTCTACACCAGCCTGGATAAACCAGTTGCTCCAGAATGAATTAGTCGCGACGCTATACTTTTCAGTAGCGTCAGTGTCCTGAGCCATTGAAGCTACAGAAACACCTGCAAAAAGCAATGCAATTAATAATTTTTTCATAACTCTTAATATTAAACAATCAATAAAATATACAAAATATCATTTACACTCTATACAAATCTACAAGTGCAAAGATAGTAATATTTTTCAATTAAACACGTTTTTTGTAATTTTATTTTCAGTATTTCATAAAAGAATATAAACAATTATTAAATACATTAACTAAACAAGCCATCTATATCATTCTGCTTAAGTATTCCTATTATGGGCTTACCATTTGGAGTATAATTTACATTAGAACATGTAAATAGTTCGTTTACAATATTTTCCATTTCAGCATTATCAAGCACCTGTCCATAAGGAATAGCTGCACTCTTTGCCAAATGTATAGCTAGAGTGCTTTTTATACTATCGGAAGGACCGATACCTGTTTCTGCAAAATCATCTACAATATCCTTCAACAATTTTACATAGTTGACATCTTCAAGCCCGGCAGGAACACCATTTATCGAATAGCTTCCACCACCAAGCGGTGTAAGTTCGAAACCTATACCTGATATTTCATCGTTTATCTTTTCAAGTATAACTGTTTCTGAAGGCGAAAACTGTATCATCTCAGGAAACAGCATCTGCTGTGAATTGCCGCCCTTACCATTTATCTGAGCCATGTAACGTTCATAAAGAATACGCGCATGAGCACGATACTGATCAATTATCATCAATCCAGACTTTACGGCTGTCATGATATATTTACCTTTATATTGATAATGAGCCGGCGATTTTTCATCTATGACGCTCCCGCTGCCTATGATTATCGTGCCGTCTTCTTTATCGTTGACGTCACTCTGAGGGAACAGCCCCTGTTCGTCATTGCCACCAACCCCCTGATAAAGAGTCTCCCAGGAATCAGGCACCGGCTTATGATTTACAGGCGGCACATTACTAACAGATGTTTCCTTAAAAGGATTATATTCTGGATTGAAATCAAGTTTTGGAGCTGACGAATTGTTAAAGGAAGGATCAAATACAGGAATGTCAGGTCTACCCTCTGTGTCAAAGTCGATCGACGGCACGTCATTAAAACGCCCGAGTGAATCTTTAACAGCAGCCATAAGAATCTGCCATATAGTCTGTTCGTTCTCAAACTTTATCTCTGTTTTGGTCGGATGAATGTTTACATCAATATCTTCAGGATTCACCTCAAAATAGATAAAATATGGCACCTGTTCTCCAATAGGTATAAGACGGTCGAAAGCTGTCAAGACAGCTTTATGAAAATAAGGATGTTTCATATATCGCCCGTTAACAAAGAAATATTGGTGTGAACACTTTTTGCGTGCAGCCTCCGGCTTTCCTACAAAGCCAGAAATATTACATACCGTTGTCTCAACATTTACAGGCAGAATGTCGTGATTGAGTTTTTTCCCAAATACATCAACAATACGTTGTCTCAAACTTCCCTTTCGAAGGTTGAACATCTCCACGCCATTACTATGAAACGTAAAGTTTATTTGTGGATAAACAAGTGCTATACGTTCAAAAGCCGTAAGAATATTATTAAGTTCTGTTGAATTTGATTTAAGGAATTTTCTACGGGCAGGAACATTAAAGAATATGTTGTTCACCATGAAATTACTTCCTACCGAACATGATACAGGTTCCTGCGCCGTGATTTTAGAACCAGAAATTGAGATTCTGGTACCAAGTTCATCATCCTTAGTACGTGTCTTCAACTCGACCTGCGCAACTGCAGCAATAGAAGCCAAGGCCTCGCCACGGAATCCCATGGTGTGAAGAGAGAACAAATCGCTTGCTTGACGTATTTTAGATGTGGCATGGCGTTCAAACGACAGACGTGCATCTGTCTCAGACATACCTTTACCGTTATCAATAACCTGTATTGAAGTACGTCCTGCGTCTGTAACAAGCACATTTATTATGTCCGCACCGGCATCTACAGAGTTTTCAACAAGTTCCTTTATAACTGACGCCGGACGCTGTATAACCTCACCGGCAGCAATCTGATTTGCCACCGAATCAGGTAAAAGCTGTATTATGTCACTCATAATTTTTCACCTATTTATATATAAAGCAAAAACTTCCAAATAACAACGAGCAAAATAATCAGAAGCAGAATAATGCCCGTACTAAGAATAAAACCACCAGACATACGGCGCTCATTACGGCGCCTAGTATATTTAGTGGCATTAAGAAATGCACCCCTTATACGATCTTCACGGCTTGACAAATCTTTTTTTTGCTTAATGCCGATACTATTTTGGGCACGCTCCTCTATATCTCTCAACACATCTTTACGTTTATCGACAAACATAAATTCATGATGAAAGCCACGTGGCCGGCTCTGCTTAAACAATCCCATAAACTTACTTGTTCTTATTATCATCAACAGCTGTACCGGATTCACCAGTATTATGGCTCTCGGTCTTGTCAGCAACAGCTACTGTTGATGCTTTATCTGAAGAAGCATCTTTATCTTTTGACGTTTTAGGCGAATTGGTATTAGCTCCTCCCGAACTACCGCTCTTAGTGCCAACTGACATTTCTGCTTTAGACTGAACGTCAGCCGTGGAAGCCTTAACACCATCAGCCGGCTGCAAGTCACTTTCTACAGAAACGACAGTCCCTGAACTGATATGCTGTAAAGGAGCCGAACGGCGTGGAATATTCTTCAACTCTGTACCGCTCTTTTTCCCTCGCCATCTAAATATATCATCTTTATCAACAGGCCGTATATAATCAAACCAAGCAAACGATGGAAGTTTCGACTTATCCACAGGAGTCTGCGTAACAGGATACATCACATTCTGACTCTTGCATGTCCACAGAGTTTCAAGTTGTCTGTTACGCATAAACATACGCATCGTATCTGTTTCTATATAAACCATGTTTGTCAGCGAGCTGTCCTTGTCATCTTGCAGATAATACACAGCAAGAACATTTCCAATAGCCTCTGTCTTGCGTATTTCTCCCTTATCGAAATATCCGAACATCTCCCGAGACGATATTTGATTAAAATGCAAACTGTCTTCCAACTGCTCGATAGAAAGAGCCTGATTTATAACATGCGCCCTATTTATCGTAGAATCTTTCATAAACACTTCTATCACTTCGCCCAAGAGCTGACGGTTAGCGTTCCAAGTTATAGGGTCCTTATACATTATAAGACATGAATCCTTCGTATTGTAAATCAATGAATCGCACACTGCCTGAACATCAGTTCTGAAAGCTCTTACCCTATTATAACAATGAGCCACACGATAAACTGAATCAGTGTTTATATTAAAGGTATAGACTTTCATTGTGTCAGAATGGACATATAATGTATCTTTCTGCGAGAAGTCCATCATCACAGCACTGTCGGTAGCAAAGGCAAAGCCTGTTTTCTCATTATACCAAAAATAATTGCTGTTAAGCTGATTCTTGTTCACCGTATCCTTATAGACAACATTATGAAATCCTTGACTTATGCCTGTTTTCTCGTTATAGAACAAGCTGTCACCTGTCATTTCCTTTCCGTTGTTTGTCAATTTAGACCGTCCATATAAGCGAGCCTTCTCTTTATTGGTGTCATAATATCCCTGTGAAGTATATATCACACTCTTTCCGGATGTTATTTTAGATGGTCCTACGATGTGGGCCATAGACGTTTTTGTGTCATAGTGTAAAGTATCCGTAGTAAGGACAAACTTTGGATTTTTCAAATTTACATTATAGTTGAACACTGCATCACGTGTTTCCGTGTCATATTCACCCCAATCTGACACCAAAACATTTTTCTTGTCAACCATCTTACCACCTTCAAAGAAATATCCAATTCCATAAAGGCGGTCATAGTTAAGACTGTCCGTATAAAGTGTTGTACCTCTATGCTTCAGCACAACGTTATGGCGTGCCTCTGCCATTTGGTCGTTACCGTCATAATAAGCATAATCACTGAACAGCGAGAGGGTGTCGCCCTGATACATCTTAACATGCCCAAACGCCTTAAACGAATTTGACTCCTGATACAGATAAGCACTGTCACAGAAAAGACGGGCGCCCTTATGCCTGAAAGCCACACGGCCTTTCAAGACCTGAGCCGTAGGATTATTGCCAAACATATCATAAGTGGCGACATCTGCATGAACAAGATAAATACGTTCATTGGTGCTTTGGCGCCGCTTTTTCTTATTAGCCTGACGCGACTGCACCACGCTAAGCCCAAAAAGGCATAGGATAACCATAATGATTATCCTATGCCCGCTGAATAAGACTTTTATTCTATTGTTTGTTGTCATTTAACCCAACCTTGATATTCAAAGTTACAATTTTTATAACGATCGTTTATCCTTATATAGGTTTTCTTAATTTTTTCTTTTATCCAATCCTTGATAAAATCTTCCTTTCTCTTAGCCAACACAATATTTTTCATTGTCTGGAAGTCCTCTGTTATCGTAGCTCTGTGCATTTCAACACGACTCTTAAGCTTTGCAATAACACAAACTTGCTTTCCGTTTTTCTCGTTAATCATCTCAAACGGAGCAGACACCTCACCAACCTTCATTGTGTCAACAACACGCGCAATCTCAGACGGAAGGTTACGCAACTGGAACTTACTTGTACGTCCGGTTTCTGTCGTATTTGCCATAAGTCCGTTATTATTTCGCGTATCCTTATCATCTGAAAGGAAAGAGGCAGCCTGTTCGAATGTGAACTTACCAGCACGAATTTCATTTGCTATTGAGTCGAGCTGTAATGAAGCTGTCTTTATTGCTTCCTGAGTAATTTTAGGTCTCAGCAATATGTGTCTTACCTTTATTTTGTCGCCACGCTTGTCTATCAACTGAATTATATGATAACCAAAGTCGGTTTCAACTATCTTTGATATTTTCTTAGGATCAGTAAGATTGAATGCGACACTTGCAAAAGCCGGGTCAAGCATTCCACGACCTACGTAGTCAGGAAATTCTCCTCCCATACGGGCAGTTCCAGGATCTTCTGAATAAAGTTTTGCCAAGGCCGTAAATGACGTCTCGCCATTAGTAACCATATCAGTATAATTGCGAAGTTCATTCTTTATACGGTCTATCTCAGTCTGCTCTACCTTAGGCGTGCGTGTAATAATTTGCACCTCAACTTCAGTCGGAACCATAGGAATACTGTCTTCCGGCAATTTACTGAAATAATTACGGACATCTGCCGGTGATACGGTTATTCCCTCAACAAGTTTCTCGCGTTCTTTATCTATCAGAAGACGGTCTTTAAAGTCATCATGCAAAGACAATCGCAACTCAGCAAGACTCATTCGCTTATATTCTTCCAGTCGCTCCTTGTTGCCGTCTACCATCTGCAGCCAAGCATTAATCTGATGTTCAACACTTTGTGCGACATCCGACTCACTGACCTCAATACTGTCTATCGCAGCCTGATGCAAGAACAGTTTCTGCACAGCCAGCTGCTCAGGTATAGTACAGTCTGGATCACCTTGCCATTTAACACCATCCATCTCGGCCTGCATACGAGCCATCTCGACATCAGACAATAATATAGGCTCATCGCCGACTACCCATATAACCTCGTCAACTACGCTTGCAGGGTCGGCAGAGGCAATAGAGTCAACTTTTGCTACCGAATCAGTCTTAGCAACGTCTGTATTATTACCACTTTCCGGCACAGGACGTGCACTGACACTGGCAAAAAACACCAATGAAGCAACGGCCCATAATGCTGTTTTGCTTTTAGCTCTCATTTATTTAGAATGATTATTTACTGTTTTCAACACATCATAATATACTTCCACAGGATATTTCTTTCTCAGATCAGCCACCCACTGTTTCTCAAGTTGTTCCTGATAGTCAGCTGTAACCAAACCGCGAACATCCTCGTAGCTTTCAGGCTTGCGCTTCAGAATTTTTCCATAAACAGCGTCAATGGGGAAATTCTTATATGAATTGACAACAGTATCTTTATCGAACACCATCTTGTCGATAAAGGCATTGTCGCCCTCCTTGAATATACCCTTCTCAACACGTATTCTCAACACAGAATCGTTATTGAACGTTGTGCGCAATTTCTCAGCCCATTCATCAAAAGGAACGTTCTTTACACAATTTTTCACGGCCTCAATGTCATCCTTTTGCTTGACATGATAAACCATACCCTTGTATCTCGGTTCGTCCCAATAATATTTCTTTTTGTTCTTTTTGAAATAAGCCTCAAGTCCGGCATCATCCTTAGCCGCCTTGTCCCACACCATGCGGTTGCTAATTTCATAGAGCAATAATCCGTCGTGATATTCTTTGATAAGATTTTTCAAGTCGGGATCTTTTGCTGACATTTCCTCAGCCTTATCCTCAAGAATTCCCTCCTTGGTAAGTTTTCCGTCAGAAGCTTTCACCATGTCTGACAATTTCTTGTCGACAATCCTCTCACGTGCACCGCGTGCTTCTACAAAGCGAATAATATCCGCTTTCAGAGTGTCAAACGGCTCAAAGGCTTTACGGCCTTTCATTAATATAATATGATAACCGACAGGCGAAAGCACAGGTTTGCTCATTTCACCGGTTTTCAGTGCATAAGCCGCATCTTCAAACTCCTTCAGAGTCTGTCCAGGCTGAATCCACGGCAGTTCGCCTCCGTTTTTGGCAGATCCCGGATCTTGCGAATACTTCTTTGCCATCTCTGCAAAATCGGCTCCACCCTTAATAGCATTATAAATGGAGTCGGCAAGCAAACGGGCCTTCTCCACTTTATCAGCAGGAGCTTTCTGCTCAACATAAATAAGTATGTGCGCCGGCTTTATCAAGCCTCGGTCACCGATGTGTTCTTTTGTTCTTTCATAAACCCGACGGGCCTCAGCCACAACGTCAGAGTCAGTTACAAACGCCGGACGCACCTGCTGGTCGCGATACATAGCAAACTCCTTTTTAAAAGATGTAAGAGTATCTAACTTTGCATCTAATGCAGCAGCTACTTTAAGTTTGTAATTAACGAACAAATCAACATATTCGTCAACAGTTTTCTTATCTATTACATCGTCAGAGTTATTTTTGTTATATGAATATTCAAACTCTGAACGTGTTACGGGCACTCCGTTGATTTTCATTACAACGGGATCGCCGTGCTGAGCAAGAGCCATGCCCCCACAAAGGAGCATGGCTGCAAAAAGCTTAAAAGATTTCATTTCTTTATATGCGGTATTTAACTAATACTCTTCACTGTCCTTTGCAGACCTTTTTATCGACATTGATTACTCTGGACGTGAGTAGTTTGGAGCCTCACTTGTTATGGCAATGTCGTGAGGGTGACTCTCAAGCACTCCGGCGTTTGTTATTCGTACAAACTTTGCGTCATGCAGCGATGTGATGTCATGTGCGCCGCAATAGCCCATACCTGAGCGCAAACCGCCGACGAGCTGATAGATAACCTCCTGCAGTGTACCCTTATAAGGAACACGTCCTGCAATACCTTCCGGAACGAGTTTCTTTACATCTTTAGTGTCAGCCTGGAAGTAACGGTCCTTAGAACCATTTTCCATAGCCTCAAGACTACCCATTCCACGATAGCTCTTGAACTTACGTCCGTTGAAAATGATTGTATCACCAGGGCTTTCTTCTGTTCCTGCTACAAGCGAACCAATCATAACGCTGTATCCTCCGGCAGCAAGGGCCTTGACAACATCGCCAGAATAGCGCAGACCGCCATCGGCAATAAGAGGAACACCTGTACCCTTAAGCGCACAAGCAACGTCATAAACAGCACTAAGCTGAGGAACACCGACACCGGCAACCACACGTGTAGTACAGATACTACCCGGACCGATACCAACCTTAACAGCATCTGCGCCATTGTCAACAAGCATCTTAGCAGCTGCACCTGTTGCAACATTACCTACTACGATGTCAACACCGGGGAAAGAATGCTTAGCCTCAACAAGCTTCTCGATTACATATTTTGAATGTCCGTGAGCCGTATCAATAACGATAGCGTCGGCATTGGCCTCAACGAGAGCCTGCATACGGTCAAGCGTATCTTTTGTAACGCCTACACCTGCAGCCACGCGCAGACGGCCCTTGGCATCCTTACAAGCCATAGGTTTGTCCTTAGCCTTAGTGATGTCTTTATATGTAATAAGTCCAACAAGCTTGTTGTCGTTGTCAACAACAGGCAATTTTTCTATTTTATTTTCCTGCAGAATTGCAGCGGCAGCCGTCAAATCGGTCTGTATGTGTGTTGTAACGAGATTCTCGCTTGTCATTACTTCGTCGACCTTACGGTCGAGAGAGCGCTCAAATCTCAAGTCTCTGTTGGTAACGATGCCCACCAGATGGTTTTCGTCATCTACAACAGGTATACCGCCAATATGATACTCAGCCATGATGGCCAATGCCTCTCTAACAGTTGAACCGCGGCGAATTGTAACGGGGTCGTAAATCATTCCGTTCTCGGCACGCTTAACGATTGCCACCTGACGTGCCTGCTCTTCTATCGACATATTTTTGTGGATAACGCCGATACCGCCTTCACGGGCAATGGCTATGGCCATGGCCGACTCGGTTACGGTGTCCATTGCGGCCGTAACAAAAGGCACGTTCAAGCTGATGTTGCGCGAGAACTGGGTTTTCAACTCTACCGTTTTTGGCAGTACTTCTGAATAAGCTGGGATTAAAAGGACGTCGTCAAAAGTCAGACCGTCCATCACAATTTTATCTGCAACAAATGATGACATATATTTATTTAGAAATTTATTGCGTGCAAATTTAGCAAAAAAATTCCATATTATTAGCCTGTGCAGCCATTTTATTTATCAATTAATGCTATTTAACGCAGTGCGTAGTGCACATTCGGCAACAAGCTGAAGCATAAAAACAACACGACAAGAATATCACAACAGACAGGCGGCGAAACATCTTACTGCCACACGCAAATAATAGTCTTATTACCAAGCAGTTGAAGCTAAGGTCATCAACATTGCGTACTATACGCCGGCAATATAAAAGAAGAGATGTGAACATCTGTGTTTCAGAAGTTCACATCTCTAAAAAATGCCATTCACTGGCAGAAATAAGATTCTGCATAAAGGCACGTATATAAATCCTACCTAGTAACAACGGACATCAGTTACCCATATCCGATATAAACTTTATCCTTACCAGGCGTATTTCATCCTCACTATAGTCATCGCCAAGTTCATCCATTGCAGTTTCAAGGTCGTCGGTCTCGCTCTCCTTAAAATACTCATAGATGTCGTCAACATGGTCGTCATCCATAACGTCCTCAAGGAAATAGTCGATGTTTATCTTAGTTCCGCTGTAAACTATAGCTTCAATCTCATCGAGCAAATCCTCAAAATCTATACCCTGAGCGTCGGCTATGTCGTCAAGTGCCACCTGACGGTCAATGCTCTGTATAATCTTAACCTTAAGCACCGATTTCTTTGCAACCGTGCGTACACGCAGGTCTTCAGGTCTCTCAATGTCATTCTCCTCGCAGTGTTTCTTTATCAGTTCAACAAACTCCTTGCCATAGCGGCGGGCCTTGCCTGCACCTACGCCCTGAATATTTTGCAGTTCCTCCAAAGTTATAGGATAAACAGTAGCCATCTGCTCAAGCGACACATCCTGGAATATCACATAAGGCGGCAACTGATGTTTCTGGCTCACCTTCTTTCGCAAGTCTTTCAGCATGGCATACAGCGTCGGGTCGAGAGCCGCTCCCGCTCCGTCGTGAACTTCCTCGTCCTCATCGTCATTAAACTCATTGTCCTTGACAATCATGAACGACTCAGGATTCTTCATAAATCTTTTACCGGCAGCAGTAAGTTTCAGTATGCCATAGTTTTCAACATCCTTCTTTATATAACCGGCAATGAGGGCTTGACGTATAACCGGATTCCACAGTTTTTCGTCCATATCCTCGCCCGAACCGAACTCTTCAAGTTTGTCGTGTTTATGAGCCACGATATCGTTATTGTCTTTGCCCTCAATAAAGTCTATAACATAGTCTGTTCTGAAATCTTCCTTTATAGCAGCAATGGCATGCAGCACAACCAGCAGAGCATCCTTGGCCTCAATCTTTGTCTTTGGATGCAGACAGTTGTCGCAGTTGCCGCAGTTGTCCTTATCATACACCTCACCGAAATAATGCAGGAGCATCTTTCTTCGGCACACAGACGACTCGGCATAAGCGGCGGTTTCCTGAAGCAGCTGGCGGCCGATGTCCTGCTCGGCAACAGGCTTGCCCTCCATAAACTTCTCGAGTTTTCTGAGGTCTTTGTATGAATAGAACGCTATACACTTTCCTTCGCCACCGTCGCGTCCGGCACGTCCGGTTTCCTGATAATAGCCTTCAAGGCTCTTCGGTATGTCATAATGGATTACGAAGCGAACGTCTGGCTTGTCGATGCCCATACCGAAAGCTATCGTGGCAACAATGACATCAAGACGCTCCATGAGGAAATCGTCCTGTGTGGCCGAGCGGGTAGACGAGTCAAGACCGGCATGATATGCAGCCGCCTTGATGTCGTTGGCCTGCAGCACAGCCGCAAGCTCCTCAACCTTTTTGCGCGACAGACAATATATGATGCCGCTCTTTCCAGGATTCTGCTTAATGAACTTTACTATCTGCTTGTCGATGTCTTTTGTCTTATGTCTTACTTCATAATAAAGGTTGGGACGGTTGAATGAACTCTTAAACTCAGTTGCGTCCAATATACCCAGACTCTTCTTTATATCAGTCCTCACCTTATCTGTGGCAGTGGCGGTCAAAGCTATCACCGGCGCATTGCCTATCTCATTGATGATAGGCCGTATGCGGCGATACTCCGGACGGAAGTCATGTCCCCACTCAGATATACAGTGAGCCTCATCGATGGCATAGAAAGAAATCTTTATCGTCTTCAGGAAATCAACATTATCCTCCTTGGTGAGCGATTCGGGCGCAACATAGAGCAATTTTGTCTTGCCTGCCAGTATATCACTCTTGACATGGTCGATTGCCGACTTGTTAAGAGAAGAGTTGAGATAATGGGCCACGCCGTCGCTTTCGCTCATGCCGTTGATTACGTCCACCTGGTTTTTCATCAGGGCTATGAGAGGCGAAATAACTATCGCCGTGCCGTCCATTATGAGCGACGGCAACTGATAACATAACGACTTGCCGCCTCCCGTAGGCATCAACACGAATGTGTTCTTGCCATCGAGCAAGTTGCGGATAATGGCTTCCTGGTCACCTTTAAACTTATCAAAGCCGAAATACTGTTTCAGCTTTTCTGTAAGATTTACTTCCTTATTCATATAGTTAGTAAGCAGAGTTCCATGGTTTTATGTTATTATTAACTGAAAGCCACGCAGCAATCAGGCACTTTCAAGTTTGTTGAAGTGTGCCTTTTCAAGCTGCTGGCGTGCATAGTCGAGAGTAACTTCAAAGGTTTTCACACGCTTTGACGGTATTTCAAACATTGCATCCATCATAACGCTCTCAACAATAGAGCGCAGTCCGCGCGCGCCGAGCTTGTATTCCATAGCCTTGTCGACAATAAAGTCGAGCGCATCTTCTGTGAACGAAAGTTCTATGCCGTCCATCTCAAACAGTTTGACATACTGCTTGATGATAGAGTTCTTAGGTTCTACAAGTATAGACCTCAGCGCCTTACGGTCTAACGGATTAAGATATGTAAGCACCGGCAGACGCCCGATAATCTCAGGTATAAGTCCAAACGACTTGAGGTCTTGCGGAAGAATATACTTCATCAGGTCATTCTTGTCTATGTTACGCACATTCTGCACCGAGTTATATCCCACAACATGTGTGTTGAGTCTCTGGGCTATCTTGCGCTCAATGCCGTCGAAGGCACCGCCGCAGATAAACAGAATGTTCTTGGTGTCAACATGGATATACTCCTGGTCGGGATGCTTGCGTCCGCCCTGTGGCGGCACGTTGACAATAGAGCCTTCAAGGAGCTTGAGCAGTCCCTGCTGAACGCCCTCGCCACTGACGTCGCGTGTTATTGAAGGATTGTCGCTCTTGCGTGCAATTTTGTCTATCTCATCGATAAACACTATTCCGCGCTGAGCGGCCTCAACGTCATAGTCGGCCACCTGGAGCAACCGGCTCAAAATGCTCTCCACATCCTCGCCCACATATCCGGCCTCAGTGAACACCGTGGCGTCTACAATAGTGAACGGAACGTCGAGCAGTTTTGCTATGGTGCGCGCCATGAGGGTTTTACCCGTTCCGGTGCTTCCCACCATAATTATATTGCTTTTTTCTATTTCTACACCGTTGTCGTCTTCGGGTTGCTGAAGCCTCTTGTAATGGTTATACACCGACACAGCCAGACAGCGCTTGGCGTCGTCCTGACCGATGACATACTGGTCAAGATATTTCTTTATCTCGCGCGGCTTCGGCACCTTTTTTATCTTAAACTTAGAATTCTGCTTTTGCTTGTCATCATCGAGCAGTCCTGTCGACTTTACAATCTCGTAAGCCTGCACAGCACAGCTCTCGCATATATATCCGTCAACACCTGTTATGAGCAGTTTGACGTCTTTCTCGCTGCGTCCGCAAAAGCTACAAACTTTATTCATCAGATTATACTATATATTTATTAGTTTTGTTATAAGCTCCGTTTGTTTGTCAGTCCTGACAGTCTTGTGTTATTTCTCCTCACTTCCGGCCGTAGGCTCTTCC
>HF992533.1 GCA_000436695.1 Prevotella sp. CAG:1185
TAAACTTTGCTAATTTGGGAACATGCGGACATTCATTATTTTTAATTAATTGGCACACAATTATAACAGTTTTTAGCCGATGTAAAAATATTTCTGCTTAGTGATTTGTTCTTTATGCCATAACTAATGTCTTTTCTTGTAGTATGTGGCTTACGTTTGTTTTGATTTGCATGTATTACATATTTTAATGTATCTTTTAGATATGGCACAAATTTATAAATTATGCATAATTATTTACAGATGTATTACTTATTCAATTAATTGGTGACAACTTGAATCTGCACATTTTAAAGTCAAATGTGCAAGAAATATTGACGGTTTATTACTTTTTGTGTTATTTTAGTGATAAAAATAATATTATGGCTTAATTATTACTTTTATTTGTTGCTGATTATGAGAAAAAAAGTATAACTTTGCAGAACAACAAATAAAAAAATATTTGAGAGGATATGAAACACAAGTTGAGAAGCGCGGTATGTACCGAGGGGCGTCGTATGGCAGGAGCTAGAGCTTTATGGGTTGCAGCTGGTATGAAACATGAGCAATTCGGAAAGCCCATTATTGCCATTGCCAACTCGTTTACGCAGTTCGTTCCCGGGCATACTCATTTACATGAAATAGGTCAGATTGTTAAGGCCGAGATAGAGAAAATGGGATGTTATGCCGCCGAGTTCAACACTATTGCTATTGACGACGGTATAGCTATGGGGCATGACGGCATGCTGTATTCATTGCCGTCGCGCGACATTATCGCCGACTCTGTTGAATATATGGTTAATGCCCATAAGGCTGATGCAATGATTTGTATATCCAATTGCGACAAGGTTACGCCGGGTATGCTCATGGCAGCCATGCGTCTTAACATTCCTACCGTGTTCTGTAGTGGAGGTCCGATGGAGGCTGGACGATGGAACGGCGAGAATGCTGACTTGATTACAGCTATGGTTAAAGGTGCAGACTCAAGTGTCAGCGATGAAGAAATGAAGCAGATTGAGAGTTGTGCATGTCCGGGCTGTGGATGCTGTTCTGGTATGTTTACTGCAAACTCTATGAATTCGCTTACTGAGGCTATAGGCTTGTCATTACCTGGTAACGGCACTATTCTTGCTACACACAAGAACCGTATACAGCTCTTTAAGGATGCTGCCCGCCAGATTGTTGTCAATGCCATGAAATATTATGAGGAAGGAGATGACAGCGTGCTTCCTAGAAATATTGCCACTAGAGAGGCTTTCCTCAATGCCATGACACTTGATATTGCCATGGGTGGAAGTACGAACACGGTGCTTCATCTGCTTGCCGTTGCACAAGAGGCAGGAGCCGATTTTAAAATGTGTGACATTGATGCATTGAGCCGTAAGGTGCCGTGTCTGTGCAAGTTGGCCCCAAATACTCAGAAATACAGTCTGCAGGAATGTAACCGCGCCGGCGGAATATTCGGAATAATTAATGAACTTGCCAAGGGCGGTCTTATAAATGAGGACGTTATGCGTGTGGACGGAAAGACCCTTGGTGAACAGCTGAAAAAGTATGATATTACGGGCAGCAGCATTGACAGCGAAGCAGAACGGATATATAGAAGTGCACCCGGAAGAAAGTTTTCAACAACTATGGGTTCGCAAGATTCACAGTGGGAGACTTTGGACACAGACCGCACTGATGGTTGCATACGCGACATAGAACATGCCTATACTAAAGATGGTGGACTGGCGGTTCTGTTTGGCAATATCGCCCAGGACGGATGTGTGGTAAAGACTGCCGGAGTAGATCCTTCAATATGGAAGTTCAGCGGTCCGGCTAAAGTGTTCGACTCTCAAGAAACTGCATGCGAGGGCATTCTTGGCGGACAGGTTAAGAGTGGCGACTGCGTGGTTATTACGCACGAAGGTCCTAAAGGAGGTCCTGGTATGCAGGAGATGCTTTATCCTACGTCTTATATTAAGAGTATGCATCTTGGAAAAGAATGCGCCTTGATAACAGACGGACGATTCAGCGGCGGAACTTCTGGCCTTAGCATTGGTCATATCTCGCCGGAGGCTGCGGCCGGAGGCAACATCGGAAAAATTATTGATGGTGACATCATAGACATAGATATTCCAAACCGCACAATAAATGTGAGACTTTCTGACGAAGAACTGGCTTCGCGCCCTCAACGTCCGCTAACACGCAATCGCGTTGTGAGCAAGGCCCTTAGAGCTTATGCACAGAGTGTAAGTTCGGCAGATAAGGGAGGAGTTAGAATAATAGATTAGTATAAGTTTTTGTGAAGTGTGTTTCATAATCGATGCCTGCACTTGGCCTGCGTTGTTATCGTGGTCCAAGGGGGCCCGTTAACATATATTGGCTGCATCGCGTGGCTTTGAGTGTATGGCGTCGGTTATGTTTATTGCATTTTGCATATTCAAAGAGATGTGAGTATGGCAAAAGAAATGATAACAGGATCAGAGGCCCTGATGAGAGCTCTGAAAAATGAAAATGTTACGACCATATTTGGCTATCCCGGTGGCGCTATTATGCCGGTTTTCGATGCTCTTTATGATTACACACGTGGTGAAAAGAAAGCTTTCGAACATGTTTTGGTGCGTCATGAACAGTCGGCTGCCCATGCTGCTGAAGGTTATGCACGTGCCGGCGGCGGTGTTGGAGTTTGTATCGTAACGAGTGGTCCTGGTGCAACTAACACTCTTACTGGTGTTGCAGATGCCATGATGGATTCAACTCCTATAATAGTCATAGCCGGACAGGTTGGTGTTTCGGGGCTCGGTACTGATGCATTTCAGGAAGTAGATCTTGTCGGCTTGGCTCAGCCTATCAGCAAATGGAGCTATCAGATACGCCGTGCTGATGATATAGCGTGGGCGGTTAGTCGTGCTTTTTATATAGCCCGCTCGGGCCGTCCGGGTCCGGTTGTGCTTGATTTTCCGAAAAACGCGCAGCTGGACAAGACTGAATATCAGTCTATTAATGTTGACTTCATACGCAGTTATGTTCCTTTTCCGGAACTTGACATGAATGCCGTAAGTCGTGCTGCCGAACTTATTAACAACGCAAAGAAACCTTTGGCTCTTGTAGGGCAGGGGGTAGAATTGGGCAATGCGCAGAAAGAGCTTGTTGAATTTATCGAAAAAGCAGATATTCCTGCAGCAAGAACTCTTATGGGGTTGTCGGCACTTGCATCAGACCATCCGTTGAATGTCGGTATGCTTGGCATGCACGGTAATTATGCGCCAAATTTGAAAGAACAGGAGTGCGATGTGCTCATAGCCATAGGCATGCGTTTCAGTGAGCGTGTAACAGGCAACGTGGCAACATACGCTAAACAGGCTAAGATAATACATCTGGATATAGACGAGTCTGAAATAGACAAAAATGTTAAGACTGATGTGGCTGTCGTGGCTGACTGTAAAGTGTCTTTGCCGGCAATAACTAAGTTGCTAAAGCCAAATTCTCATAAAGAATGGCGTGACAGCTTTGTGCCGTTGTATAATAAAGAATATGAGAAAGTGATACGTCCGGCATTGTATCCCGGCCAAGGCCCTCTGCTAATGGGTGAGGTTGTCAAAGCCGTGTCAGACGCAACCGAGGGTGAGGCTGTTATGGTCAATGATGTCGGTCAGAATCAGATGTTCTCAAGCAGATATTTCATGTTTAAGAAAAAACGCTCTATCATAAGCAGTGGAGGTCTTGGTACAATGGGTTATGGCCTTCCTGCCGCTATTGGAGCAACTTATGCTGCACCAAACCGAACTGTGTGCATATTCACTGGTGACGGAGGCTTTCAGATGAGTCTGCATGAACTAGGAACAATAATGGAACATAGAATACCTGTAAAGGTTATCTTGATGAACAACAATTATCTTGGCAATGTGCGTCAATGGCAGGATATGTTCTTCAATAAGCGCAAGTCGTTTACCAGGATGATGAACCCGTCTTATTCAAAAGTGTGTGAGGCTTACGATATTCCATACACATTTGTTTTTGAGCGAGAAAATCTGAAGAACGGAGTGGAGAAGATGCTTGCTACAGACGGTCCGTTTGTCCTTGAGTGTGCAGTAAAGGAGCTGGACAACATATTACCAATGACTCCTCCGGGATGTTCGGTAGACGAAATGTTGCTTGAAATTAATTTATAAGTTTGAGTTATGGAAACGACAGAAAGGAAACTATATACTCTGTTGGTGTATTCAGAGAACATCGCCGGTATACTTAACCAGATAACGGCTGTGTTCACCCGTCGGCAGGTCAACATCGAAAGTCTTAATGTGTCGGCATCTAGCATCGAAGGTGTACACAAGTATACCATTACAGCTTGGAGCGATGAAGACCAAATCGTAAAAATAACAAAACAGATAGAGAAAAAGATAGATGTAATAAAGGCTGACTATTATACAGATGACGATTTGTTTATACGTGAGGTGGGACTTTATAAACTTTCTACTCAGGAAGTGCTTGACAATCCGGATATTTCGCGTGTGATAAGGAAAGCCAATGCCCGTATAATAGAAGTAAATCCTAAATTCTGTACTGTAATGTTGAGCGGTATGACCGAAGACATCACAGGACTTTATTTCAGCCTTGACAAATATAATTGTCTGTTGCAATATACACGCAGCGGACGTATTGCCATAACCCGCAGCCCTGTAGAACAGGTGAGCGATTTTTTGGACTTACAAGAAAGAAAACAAAAATAAATATGTTAGAAAAAGTAGGACGATACGAGTTTTTGGCAGAGCCGTTTCATTGTGATTTTTCCAAGCGCCTTTTTATGGGACACCTTGGCAATCATATGCTTAATGCGGCTGACTTTCATGCCGCCCACCGTGGCTTTGGCATGACATACCTGAATCCTTTGCATAAGACATGGGTGTTGTCGCGTTTGGCAATTGAGATGGAGAAAATGCCTCCGCAATATTCTAGATTTTATGTTGAAACATGGGTTGAAGGTGTTATGAAATTCTTCACCAACCGTAATTTCCGTGTCGTAGATGCCGACGATGAGAACAAGGTGTACGGATATGGTCGGAGTATATGGGCTTTGATTGATACTGATTCCCGTCAGCCACAGAATATTATGGACGTGCGAGACGGTGATATCATGAATTATGTTGAAACGGATAAAGAATGTCCTATAGCCGGGCTCTCGCGTGTCAGAATGGGTAAGGAGGCTCAACTTGTTGCTTCTATGCCTACGCACTATAGCGATGTCGACGTTAATGGTCATATCAATAGCGTGAAATATATTGAGCATGTTCTTGATTTGTTCGGGCTTGATATTTATCGTGATTACTGCATCAAAAGGTTTGACATTGCTTATGTGGCAGAGAGTTATTATGGTGACATCTTAAACTATTATAAGGAAACCGTTTCAGACAGCGTGTTCTGTGTACGTATTACCAGGACAGCTCCTGATTCTTCTGGTGAGATAGAAGTTTGTAGATGTAAAATAGAATTTGTGAAAAATTGAAAGTAAAATTGCTTATTTCATTTTAAATTCTTATATTTGTGAGCGGTTTTAATGAGAAAGCAAAAATATGTAACATTTAATCGGGCTGCCTCAATATCGGGGCAGCCTACATAAAACATTATCATTATGGCAGAAATGAATTTTGGTGGCGTTATCGAAACAGTTGTCACCAGTAAAGAATTTTCTTTAGAGAAAGCGCGTGAGGTTCTCAAGAATGAGACAATCGCAGTATTAGGTTATGGTATTCAGGGACCGGGCCAGGCTTGCAATCTGCGCGACAATGGCTTTAATGTAATTGTCGGACAGCGTGAAGGCAAAACTTACGAAAAGGCTGTTGCCGACGGATGGGTGCCAGGAAAGACTTTGTTCTCAATTGAGGAAGCTGCAGAAAAGGGTACTATCGTATGTATGTTGCTTTCTGATGCAGGTCAGATTGCTGTATGGCCTAAAATTAAAAAGCATCTAACAAAGGGAAAGGCACTTTACTATTCTCATGGTTTTGCCATAAACTGGAGTGACCGCACAGGTGTAGTTCCGCCTGAAGATGTTGATGTTATAATGGTTGCGCCAAAGGGATCTGGTACTTCACTTCGCACTATGTTCTGTGAAGGACGTGGACTCAACTGTTCATATGCCGTTTATCAGGATGCTACAGGTAAGGCTGAGGAACGTACCATTGCATTTGGTATAGGTATCGGAGCCGGATATTTGTTTAAGACTACATTTGAGCGTGAAGCGACAAGCGACCTTACAGGTGAGCGTGGTTCGCTTATGGGTGCTATTGAAGGCTTGTTCGAGGCTCAGTATCAGGTACTGCGTGAACACGGTCATTCTCCTTCTGAAGCATTCAATGAGACAATTGAGGAGCTTACACAGAGTCTTGCACCGCTTTTTGGTGAAAAGGGTATGGACTGGATGTACGCTAACTGTTCAACAACAGCACAGCGAGGTGCACTTGATTGGGCTCCGCGTTTCCGCGATGCCATCAAACCGGTGATGGAGTGGCTTTATCTGTCTGTCAAGACTGGTCATGAAGCACAGATAGCCATTGACAGCAACTCAAAGGCTGACTATCGTGAGAAACTTAACGAGGAGTTGCGCCAGATGCGTGAAAGCGAGATGTGGCAAGCAGGTGTGACTGTTCGTAAACTTCGTCCAGAGAATAACTGATTTTTATCTTGACATGCTGATATTTTGACAGGTGCGGGGCTGTGTTGTTCTGCGCCTGTCTTTTTTATATTTCTACCGTTCTTTTTGTTGATATCTTTGGGAGGTTTTGTTTATTTGTCGGTTTTGTTGTTTCTTTTTCTTCTTAGCGCAACCATTCCGTCTGCGACATAAATTATTTCTTCATTTATCATATATTCAAAAACATCTTCAACAATATCCCTGTCGAAGTTTATTTCTTTTATTTCTGTGATGTAATGTGGCTTCATGTCATTTAACAGTTCTGTTATCAGTTCTTCAGCCTTTTTCTGTCCGTTTTTGTCTTCATGTTGTTTCTTATGAGCAATGCATACATCGCATTGTCCGCAGTCGGTTGAGCGTTCTTCGCCAAAATATCTAAGTAATTGTCTGCTTCGGCATATATCATCGTTGGTTGCATATTTAATCATTGCATCAATACGCTGGATATATTCCTTTTTACGGTCGTCATAAACTTCTTTTGTGAATACCAGACGGTCCATCTCTTCACGGCACTGTGTATATGTGATATGAGGGATTTTTTTCCTAGGGATGAATTTCATAATATGACGTGCCGTTAAATCCTTTAGGATTACATAAGTTTCAGGTATTGTAAGTTCGGCCTGTTGTGCTATTAGACTCTCGTCAATGTAGCAGAAATCTACAAAAAGTCCTCCGTAGCACCTCAACAGTGCTGTTATTACGGCGTTTTCTTTTTCATCTAGATTGTCGAGCATGTAAAGATCGTTTCGGCTGAGCAGTATTTTTATTTGTGCCCTGTTGTCAGATTCTTCGTCATAGTCTATATATCCGGCTCTAGTCAATATCTTGAGTGCAGAACTGGCCTGTATTGGAAAATGTTTAAAAGCTACGCAGAATCTGTCTATGTTGAATTCAAATCTGCACCCTTGGCCGCTTCCCATTCCTATTTGGTAAAAGTATGCCAGATGTTCATATACGAGTCGTATATATTCTTTGTCTGGAAATGTTTCGTCAATTCTCCTTTGAAGTTTGCCCTTATCGCTTCCATTATATAGTAATACGGCGTATGCTTTGTTGCCGTCACGTCCAGCTCTGCCTGCTTCTTGAAAGTAAGCCTCTGGTGAATCTGGGCAGTCGTAATGTATTACAAGTCTGACATCCGGTTTGTCTATGCCCATGCCGAAGGCGTTTGTGGCTACCATAACGCGTGCTTTGCCCTCATGCCATTCTTTTTGTCGTTCGTCTCTTGCGGCGCTTTCAAGTCCTGCGTTATAGAATGTTGCGCTGATATTACGTTTACATAATTCAGCTGCAATTTCTTTAGAACGTTTTCGACTTCTGACATATACTATAGCAGAACCCTGGACACATTTGAGTATGTGTATCATTTCTTCTAGCTTGTCATCAGTTCTTCTTACTATGTATGCCAGATTCTTGCGCTCAAAACTCATTTTGAACACATTCTTTTCCTTAAACCCAAGTTTGTCCTGAATGTCATCCACTACTTTTGGTGTGGCTGTAGCTGTCAGTGCAAGTATAGGTGCATCGGGCTTTAATTTGCGTATTTCAGATATTTTCAGGTAAGATGGTCTGAAGTCATATCCCCATTGGCTTATGCAGTGAGCTTCATCAATAGTAATAAAGCTCACGTTCATGTGGCTCATCTTTTTTTGAAACAGTTCTGATGAAAGGCGTTCTGGTGAAACATAAAGTATTTTCACCCCTCCGAATATTGCGTTTTCAAGTGTTGTTATTATGTCTGCATGCATCATACCTGAGTATATGGCCGCAGCTTTGATGCCTTTATGTCTTAAATTTGCCACTTGATCTTTCATCAGCGCAATCAGTGGCGTTATAACAATGCATACACCTTTCATTGAAAGCGCCGGCACTTGGAATGTTATTGATTTTCCTCCTCCCGTCGGCATCAGGCCAAGTGTGTCACGCCCTGAGCAGATACTGTCAATTATTTCACGCTGGATACCTCTGAAATTGTCATATCCCCAGTTGTCGTGAAGAATTTTTATGTATTTGTCGTTAGACGTTTGCATTGTAAAAATATTCGGATTTTATATATCTGTCCACGTAACTTGGTCCTGTTTCGTGGACAGATACTCGATGTGTCAGTTTGTTTATTCTTCATCCTCTGCAGGACGTATATCTTCTATCTGAAGTTGAATGCCATTATGTTTGAATACATTATCTTCAATTGTGTAGGCAATATCGAAACTGCGTTTTGATTTTATATAGCGTGCCGAACCGCTTTGACCAAAAGCTATTCCGTTCATAACGTTGTTTGATTTTGAGTCAACAAGTTCGAGTTTGATGTGCTCTTGCTCTCTTCCTACAACTTTGCTTGTACCGAAATCATAAACATCTGTAGTACAGAACAGAGGCTTGGGATTTTTGGGGCCGAATGGGCTGAATTTTTTTATTTCAGCATGCAATTTGCGTGTTATGTCCTTAAAATCGATTACAGCATCAATATTGAGCATTGCTTCTGTCTGTTCAGGCTGTATATGCTCATCGACATATTTTTGGAAGCGTCTCATAAATTCAGGTACGTCTTTCCATTTTAATGTAAGTCCGGCTGCATAGGTGTGCCCGCCAAAATTTATCAATAGGTCGCGGCAACTTTTAATTGCGGAATATACATCAAAGCCTGTAACGCTTCTTGCAGAACCTGTTGCAAGGTCGTCTTCGCGTGTCATTACTATTGTAGGCCGGAAATATATTTCCGTCAGTCTTGATGCAACAATACCTATTATTCCTTTTTTCCAGTTTTCATCATATAGAACAATGCTGGAACGTCTTTTCTGGCTTTCAATTTTTGCAACGATTTGGTTGGCTTCTTCGGTCATCTGTTTGTCGATGTCCTTGCGTTGTTCATTATATTCATTTATATGTTTAGCCTCTTTGAGTGCGCTTCCTAAATCTTTTTCTACAAGCAGGTCGACGCTTTCTCTTCCGTTTTCCATTCGTCCTGAGGCATTGATGCGTGGTCCGATTTTAAAGACGATATCGCTCATTGTTATAGTGCGGCCGTTAAGTCCGCATATATCAATAATAGCCTTAAGTCCTATGTTCGGATTTTGATTTAGCTGTTTAAGTCCATGATAGGCTAAAATTCTGTTTTCCTCAACCACCGGCACGATGTCGGCAGCTATACTTACCGCACAGAAGTCGAGTAGGGGAACAAGCCGTGAGAAGGGAATACCGTTGTTTTTTGCAAATGCTTGCATAAACTTAAATCCGACACCACATCCGCACAAGTGTTTGAACGGATAGCTGTCGTCTTGTCGTTTGGGGTTAAGTATCGCCACAGCAGGGGGCATAGTCTCATCTGGCACGTGGTGATCGCAGATAATAAAATCTATGCCAAGACTTTTGGCATATTTTATTTCTTCTGTGGCTTTAATTCCGCAGTCGAGTATTATTATCAGCTTAACTCCTGTTTTATGAGCATAGTTGATTCCCTTATAGCTCACTCCATACCCCTCATCATATCTGTCAGGTATGTAGTAATCTATATTCGAATAGAATTGTTGTAAGAATTTATAGACGAGTGCGACGGCAGTGCATCCGTCAACATCGTAGTCACCATACACCATAATGCGCTCTTTTCGTCCCATTGCGTCATTCAGTCGGTCAACGGCAACATCCATATCTTTCATTAAGAACGGATTAATGAGGTCGTTGAGCTGAGGACGGAAGAAACGTTTAGCAGCAGATTCGGTGGTAATGTTTCGCCGGATTAGTATTCCGGCCATAACGGGGCTTATACCCAGTTTTGCTCCAAGCTCTTCAGCTGCCTTTTTCTGTTCTGATGTTGGTGGTTCGTAGTTCCATTTGAAGTGCATTTATATTGTTTTTTATTTCTCTAACCCGGTTGCCATTGTCAGGTTGTATAAAATGGCGTGTAAAGTTACAAATAAAAAACAAGAAAACGGTGATTTCTGACAGAAAAGTTCAGAAATCACCGCTTTTGCTTGTGTCGTCAAGACTTAACTGATGACGATTTTAGACGGTATCTGACAACATATTTAGGTTATAGGCTTTAACATGTTGTATTGTTTATGTATATCCGTCTATGTTGTCGTATATTTTACTTAATGTTAAGTTTCTTGCGGATATCCTTAGGAATAGCGTTCTTGTTAACCATGAAGCTCATAGTCTTGTATGCAACATAGTTCTTTGACATATACCATATTCCTTTGTAGTCACCATACTCACCCCAAGAGTTCTTTACCATATAGTATTCGCGTCCGTTCTGGTCTTTGGCAATACCGAAGATAACCATTCCGTGGTCGTCTGTTGTCTCCCAGTTGTCAAATGCTTCCTGACGCATTTCTTGTGTAGGAACAATTTCAGGAGCATCAACTCCAAGAGAATCAAGCTTACTCTTCTTCTCTGTTGAAGAAAGTTTAAACCATCTGTCGGCATCAGTTCCTGCCATACTGCGTGCTTTCTTTACGTCGTATGCAATACCGAGACCCTTACGTGTGAATCCGTCTTCTGTAACATCGCCTCCCCATGCTATTGTATAGCCTTCATTGATGGCATTGTCAATAATCTTCATCATCTCGTCCATAGGAACATTGTATGATGTAGCCCAACGCCAGTTGTCCTGAACTTCAACAGGGAACTGTGTATAGAATGGGTGGTGTGTGTAACTTGTTATTGAAACATAGTCGTCAAAGTTGAGTCCAAGACTTGCAGCAAATGTCTGCGGAGTATACTTCTTGCCCTCATAAACGAATTCTTTTGGACATTCTCCTAAGTAAGCATCGATAATGCCCTGCAGACCTTTCTGCCACTGTTTAGAAATCTTCTTTGCTTTGCTCTTTGAAACAGCAGCAACGTATGGTTCCATTACACCAAAGAACTCGTCAAAGTTAGCCAAAGAGTCGCCTGTCAGTGTACCGGGAGCCGGCATGGCTGTCTCTGGGCATATACCATGATTCTTGAGGATATAGAGCACGTCTTCAGAGCTTCCGCCTTGTGAGAACTGGCTGTCGCCATGCATTCTTACAGTAAGGATAGCGCGCTCCATATAGTCTTTGTTGGCTACGAACATTTCGCACAGGTCGTAAGTCTTACCTGTCTTTTTCAGAATTTCATTCTCAAAGAAACTCAGTGTTGAGTAAGCCCAGCAGGTACCGCTACGGTTTTGGTCTTTGATACTTGTGATTTTGTTCTCCTTAATGGTTGTGAACACAGGTTTGATTTTGTCGGCAGTTTCTTTCTTTTCCTGCGCGTTCATGCCTGTTGCTATGCAAGCCAACAGAGCCATTGCAAATAATTTTTTCATTTTTCTATAAGTATTGTTTTGGGTTTTTAATTATTTCTCATAAATTCCTCAACATCATCGGGATGATAAGGTATTCGGTCTTTTCCTAGGAATCTGCATCCGTCTTCAGTTATAAGCAGGTCGTCCTCTATGCGGATACCTCCAAAGTCTTTATAGGTTTCAAGCATTTCATAGTTAATGAAATCTTTGTGAAGTCCTTGAGATTTCCAATCGTCAATGAGTGCCGGTATAAAGTAAATTCCAGGCTCGTCTGTAACGACAAATCCTTTTTCAAGTCGGCGGCCCATACGCAGACAATTTGTTCCAAACTGAGTTGATGGCTGTATTTCGTCGTCAAAACCTACATAGTTCTGTCCTAGTCCCTCCATGTCGTGTACGTCCATTCCCATCATGTGTCCAAGTCCGTGTGGCAGGAACATAGCATGAGCTCCGGCTTTAACCGCTTCTTCGGTGTCACCCTTCATCAGGCCTATTTCTTTCAGCTTGTCTGTCATAAGTCTGCATACAGCCATGTGAACGTCATACCATTTTATGCCAGGTTTTGCAACATCAAGTACGTAGTCATGGCAAGCCTCAACGATACTGTAAATTTCACGCTGTCTTTGAGTGAATTTTCCGTTCACAGGATATGTACGTGTATTGTCTGAGCAATAGTTATTGCGGTTTTCTGCACCTGAGTCGCACAATGCTAAACGTCCGCTTTCAAGAACATTCCATGAAGGTGTGCCGTGCATTATCTCGCCGTGCTGAGTGAATATGGTGGCAAAACTTACCATTGCTCCATGAGAATTGGCCGTACCGTCAACTTGTCCGCCAATAAACTTCTCTGTGAGTCCGGGCTTAGTCAGTCTCATTGCCGTTGTATGCATCTTATATCCTATAGAGCATGCGTCTTCAATCTCGGCAATTTCTTGAGGTTCTTTAGTTGAACGCATCTTCACAACAGCCTTTATCAGTTCAAGTGAAGCTGCTTCTTTCTGTTGATTTGGGTGAATTCCGAGCAAATCAAAAATTTGCAGTTTTGTGTCATATCTGTATGGAGGCAGAAAATGTATTGTTCTTTTCTGTTTCAGCGCATTGTTGCAAATTATCTGCAGCGACTTCATTGGGGCGGTATTGGCCACTCCTACGCTTTCTGCCATATCCTTAACACTGTTTACAGAGCCGAACCATACGATGTCTTCAATATCGATGTCGTTGCCTACAAGTGTTTCGGTACCTTCATCGATGTCTATTACACCTACCAGTCCGTCACGGTTGAGTCCAAAATAATACAGGAATGATGAATCTTGGCGGAATGGGTAATATCCGTTAGAAGGATAATTTACCGGCGATTCGTTATTACCGAACAATATCACGATGCCACTCTTTACGAGTTTTCTAAGCTCGGCGCGGCGGCTTACGTAGGTTTCCTTGCTGAACATATCGTAAAATACTTATTTTAATTATCTTTCATAATATTGTGCTTTGGGGGCTTCTTTCACAAGCACTATCAGTGCTTATTTAGTTTTCAAGCTCATATTGCACAAGATGTAAAACTTCAATATTGCAAAGATAATGCAATTTGAGTGCGGAACAAAATAAAATCAGTTTATTTTTTATCAAAATGTAACTTATTTTAATTTAAAGCTTTAGGCAACGGGTTAAATTATATGCATTTTGAACGTATATTTATGTAAAAATGTTTCAAATGTTTATTTTTTCGTTTTTTTATATTGTGATTTCGTCTGAAATACATTGGTTTAAATCTAAAATCATTAACTTTGCAGCAGTTTTAAAAGTTGATTATGCGTATTGACAGAAATACAGGGTTGGTTCTTGAAGGAGGAGGTATGCGTGGAGTATTTACAAGTGGCGTGCTTGACGGCTTTATGAAGCATGACTTGTATTTTCATTACGTTGTCGCTGTTTCTGCCGGTGCGTGTAACGGCCTTTCGTATATGAGCCGGCAGATACGAAGGGCCAGGATATCAAACATTGATTATCTTTCGCAGTATAAATATATAGGACTTAGGCATCTTGTTACACAAGGCTGTATATTTGACCGAAAACTGCTTTATGATGATTTTCCAAATACATTGTTACCATACGACTTTGATGCTTTTTTTAATAACCCGGACGTGTTCGAGATGGTTACAACTAACTGTCTTACAGGTCGTGCCTGCTATTTGACAGAGAAACACGATCGTCAGCGCCTGTTGGATATTGTGCGTGCAAGCAGCAGTCTGCCTTATGTCAGTAAGATTGTTAATGTGGATGGCATACCGATGCTTGACGGCGGAATTGTTGACAGTATTCCTGTTATGCGGGCAATGGAACAGGGACATCATAAAAATGTTGTGGTGCTGACTAGAAATTATGGATTTCGCAGTACGGAGAAAGACCATAAAATACCTCGCTTTATTTATAAAAATTATCCTCGTTTGCGTGTGGTGTTGAGTCATAGGTGTGAGGCATATAACCGTCAACTTGAGATGATTGAGGAGATGGAACGTGCCGGTCAGATATTCTGTATACGTCCGGAGCGTCCAATGGAAGTCGGACGTATAGAAAAGTCTGTAGACAAACTAGAACGTCTTTATGAGGAAGGATATGCGTTAGGTGAGAAGTTTTGTCTGGAACAGGGGTATTGCTAGCTGCTTAAGTCTTGTTTGACGTCATGCATGAAGACAATGAAACTACTGATATTGTGATGATGGCGAAAATATAAAAATTGTCATACTTTTAGTTTGTATTGTCTATTATCGTTTTTGATTGTTTTCATTATTACTACATTTTAAAAATTATGCCAGATAATTTATGCCATTATTTAATGAAGTAAATGTGATTTCAAGAGTGTAAGAAATTATTGCTTTATGTAATACGCAGGATGTCAGTGATTTATAAAAGATAGCATTTTGTATTATGAAAGGTGGCGTTTTATAAAGCAATATGCCGCCTTTTGTGAACTAAAAGACGGCATATCAGAAAACAAATTATTTAAAAAATATCTGTCTCCTTATTTTGAACGTGTCATTGAAATTTATGGTTCATCCGACATTTCGCGTGATGCGGCA
>HF992534.1 GCA_000436695.1 Prevotella sp. CAG:1185
CCAGTAAGATTAAGCCACATGCTGCTTAATGTCCAAACTGGATTTGTATATTTTTTGTAAATGCTATCTTATTTAAATTTTGTGTCCTGCTCAAAATAACACAATGCTATAAATATCACAGAGTTGCTTTATATCTGATTTTATATGATACCGTCATACTGCAAAATTTGAAAACTAAAGTCGTTCGGACGTAAAAACATGTAGTTTTTATGTGCAAATGCAAACACGTGATTTACTGCGAGTTATACGGCTTTAAACGTATTTGTGCAATTAAATCTGTATATTTTCATGCAAAAATGCCCTTATTTTAATGACAAAACCCGACTGTTCGGGACGTGAAAACAGTCGGGTTTTGACTAAAAAGTGGCCGAGTTATTTTATAAAAGCATATCTTTTATATGATATTGTAAAAATGCTTTACTATTACAATTCATTTTAAGGCACTTAATTTTCTATTTCAGCAGAAAATCACGACAAAATTCGAGTGACACAATGACTACCTCTATGCCGCTTTATGTGCCAAAAGGAAACATCCGGATTAAAGCGTTTTTATGCCGTAACCACAAAACTATATTTTGATTTCGGCTCCGTATCACTGTCCATATTGGCGTATGTCTGTATTATTTTTATTATCCATGCAAAGCCATACGATGAAAGCAGACTGCAACAAGGCGGCAGAAGGCACACTTATGTTTGCTTGAGCGAACCATATATGCCATGCCGTCATGCTTGACTTATCAGTGCTGCACGCTGCGATAGCATGGTATGATATATTTCTGAGAAAGCTTTCCGTTGTTGCCAATCATGTTTTTCTCTTGCTTTACGATTTTTTTTGGCCATCCGTCGGAGTAATACTCTATCAAGAGGTAATCGTTATACAGCATCCTGCCGTTAACCTGTTTGTCAAGGTTATCGCCTATGTCATTCTTGACATCGCTTAATTCGTCTCCTTTTAATATACCTTCTACAAGACCTTTAAGTATAGCTCTGACATCGTCTTTTGGAATATAATTATATGTATCAGCCTCAATCTTGTAATCCACTACTGTCCAAAGAAATTTTCCCATAGAGTCAACTG
>HF992535.1 GCA_000436695.1 Prevotella sp. CAG:1185
CGAACTCCAGTAGACCGGACGATAGAAATACTCGGCGCCGATAAACGCGTTATACTGCGCTGCCGTGAGCACATAGCTCAGGTCGAGGTTGCGGCGCGTCCATGCCGAGCTGTAAAGGTCGTTCTTAGAACTGAGCGCCATGAGATAGTCGAGGTTTATTTCATACACGGCGTCATACTGACTCTCGTATAATCCCAGTTCGTAGGCCATCTTGTCTGTAAGGAACAGAGCCTCCTGACGGGCCTGCGAGTATGTCATTGCCTGCAACGTAACCGTTGTTATCATCATTATGATGAAGGATGTAAATAATCTTTTCATAACCGTCAAATTTTAAAATGTTAGACAATCAGTAGCCTTGAGCAACTTTTCTGAGAGCAAAGGTAGTGAAAATTGCGATACGGCGCAAGCGTTTAACCCTATTGTTATGGCGGATTTTCCCTACAGATTAGTGGGTTTTGCCCCACAGACAGCCTGCCCACACGTACAAGACGGTGAGGAGAGAGTGGGGCGGAAAGGGACGAAAATAAAACATTTTTTAATCTTTATCTATCGTATTGTGAACAGATATTGCACAAAACGGGCGTAATTTTGCCCCCGAAACAGGACCGAAGACCGACAAGGAGAGATTGTTTCAGACGATAACACGCGCCAACGACTGCCGCGCTACGCTACGGCGGGCAGGGCAGAGGCGGACGTAAAAAACAACTTTTTAAAACTTAATTGGAATATGATTGTAAGTATTAACCTGAACAAAGACAAGAAAAAAGACTTTGCCGACATGCTGAGCAAGGAACAGCGCGACAGCGCAAAAAGAATAATGGCACAGCAACTGGGCCAGCTGCTGACACGCAACCCGGCCGAGAACCTGTACTGGATGGAGAGCAAGACCGACCTTATGGAACTGGTCTACGACGTCTACTCGTCGCAGGCGCCAATCGACTCGCGCGGACATATCTACAGTTTCAGCGAGATGGCGCGCATGGCATGCTCGGTGCTGCACGTGCCCATGCCCAAGAATCCTTACGCTATGGCATACAACGCGAGGGGAAGAAAGGGCATAAAGAAGCAGCCGTTCTTCAGCCGTTACTGCTGGCTGATGTTCTGCCGGCACTCGCGCAATCCGCTCTACGAGATGATAACACGCATACACTGAGCCACTTACGCAAAGGCAAAGTAACCATGAAAAACATTAATTGACCATAAAACACACTAAAATGGAGGATAACACAAAGACAAGACTTTCGGAACATTTCACTCTGGAAGAGATGTGCCGCTCGGGCGCGGCAATAAAGCATCACATAAGCAACACGCCCGACAAGAAACAGACCGAACGGCTCAGACAGCTGTGCCTGAACGTGCTCGAACCGCTGCGCAGGCGATTCGGCGTGATACGCATAACGAGCGGATTCCGCTCCGAACGGCTCAACGCCATTGTGGGCGGGGCAGACACTTCGCAGCACATGAGGGGCGAGGCTGCCGACATACACATATCGAACATGGAGACGGGGCGCAAGATGTATGAATACATTGAGGCAAACCTCGACTTCGACCAGCTCCTGTTTGAACATTCAATGAGCAACGGGGCGTGTTGGCTGCACGTTTCTTACAAGGCCGTCAAGGGCCTTAACCGCCATGACGCCGTACCTTTCTATAAGGCGGCATGAGGCTGCACAACACACAGACTTTTAATATATTGTCAAAGGCCGTCTTTTGCGCTGCGAAAGGCGGTCTTTTTATGATGAAAAAGCAGCATATTATACATAAAAAATTTGGTGGATACCGACATTTCGCACACAAAAAATTTGGTGGAAGGCGGAATTATGGCCATCTCAATGTAAAATAAACAAAGGATTATCGTTGGGAAAACGGCATCAACTATCTGCCTGTATACATGACGATGTTTCTATAATCTATTATAAAGCATGACAAAGCCGCAAGACGAAACACAACAAACGGGAATGCAGGAAGGCGGAACGATGAAAAACGCCAAAGTTTGCCGTGAACGTCATGCGGCTGAATAGGTATGAAACTAAAATGTCATGCTCATGCTTACGCCCACATTGCTGCCGTCATAATAGGGCAGGGCGGCAAGGACTTTGGAACGGTGGCAGGCCGACTTGCGGAACAGCAGGGGATAGAGCTTGTAGGCAAGTTTGGTGCTTACGATGCCTATACACGCCCCGGCAACAACATCGTTGATCCAGTGGCGGTCGTTATATATGCGCAGATAAGCCGTAGTGGCTGCCACGGCATAGCCCGACCAGGCTATCAGGGGCGACACCGACTTGTATTCTTCATAAAGAAACTGCGCGCCCATAAAGGCGGTGGCAGTATGGCCGGAAGGAAAAGAGTTGCGGGTACTTACGTCGGGACGGCGCTCGCTAATGGCAAGTTTCATGGTGTTGACGATGATGCCCATCGTGGCATACGACATGGCAAGCATTATTGTACGGTCCTTGAACGAATGGCGGCCGCGCAGTCCGGCGAGGTTGAGTCCGTAGACAGCCCCCACAGGCGCATACTGCACATAGTCGTCAACATGCACCTTGTGCTTGTCCTTCGGCACGACGGCATACTTAACGGCGCGCTTCTGTCTTACCATCCAGCCGTTCTCGATATACAGCGCCGACACGCCAATAAGGGCGGCAGGCACAACAATGTCAACGGCTTTGAGTCTGTGGCAGTCATCAAAAGTTTTCTGGCGCGGCATATCGCAGCGCAGACTGTCGCCGGCTCTTACGGCTGAAGATAAAAGGAGAAACAGCACAACGAGGCATATTTTGAATAGGGGCGTTATCTTATTCTTCATCGTTCTTATTATTATTTCGGGTGATTGATGTCTTAGCCGATAGCAGGAATCAGCAAAAATATCACACGGATATGTTGAAAAACACCTATCAAAGAACTGCCGTTTTATATATTTTTTAGAAATATACATAGCTTAAAAACTTATTTTAACCCCAATCCGACATCATAATCTGCCCTTATCTCCGCTTAATTATGAGCCGGTTATCATCTGTCTTTTCGCAGTAGCGACGGTCTGTTTAAAGAAAAAAGGCAAAATATCGCAATCCGTCTTAAAAGCCGTAAACACCTGAATATCAGCGAATAAAGCACTGCCGACGCTCATAAGGGGAACACTATGCACAGCAGTTGAGCGTACAGTTGAGCGTGATAAAACTTGACATCGCTGTTCAGAAGTATTATCTTTGCAAACGTGAACGACATGAAGCCGCAGGCAACCGGAAGGGCAGGGCAGTGACAGCCGGCAACCGCACCGACACAGACGGGCACCGGGCAACATGAAAAACACACATACAAGAAGAAGCTTCTAATTGCAAAAACACAAAAATCTATTAACAACTAAAAAAAGAAAGGATAACAAAAATGTCAGTATTTTATAAATTGTATCAGGACAACAGAGAGGGTTCAGCAAACAAGGGTAAATGGTATGCACGCGCCGTGCATACAGGCACAGTGACAATAGACGACCTGGCAGACGAGATGCAGGCAAACTGTACGGTGAAGAGAGCCGACATCGTGGCTGTATTGAGCGAACTGGTGGAGACCATGCAGAAGCATCTGCAGATGTCACACCGCGTGAAGCTCGACCGCCTCGGCACATTCAAAATCGGCATGCACACCGCTCCTGCCGACACCATAAAGGACTTCACAGCCAGCAACAACGTAAAGTCGGTGCATATCCTGTTTCAGCCTGAAACAAAAATCGAGAAGGACAAGACACGCATACGCGCACTGCTCACAGGATGCAAGGTGCAGGAATTGCCCAAGAACGATGTCAGCGAACCGGCTGAATAAATGGAGAATTGAGAGTTGAGAATGGAAAAACGAAGTTCGGCGTTAGCCAATTATGATTTGTCTTGAAGGTGAATGATGGTTATTATGATGTGGAGGAGGATTATTATGATAAAGGCATTATATCTTACTTGATTGTTGTCGTAACCATCTGATATTGAGCGGCATTGAGCAATACTGAATAATGCGTGAACGTGAGTTCTGACTTGTGTATTGCAACGCAGTTTTTATGACATCAGACAGGTGTCAGCCGGAATGCCGGACAATGACAAGACTTACCGTAATTATAAACTCTGAAGGCCTTTCGGGGCAGGGTGTGGCGCCGGCTCTGCCCTCGAAAGGATTTATGCTAAACACTAACTGAAAATCAAACAAAAAAACTAAAATGGGAACTAAGGACAAGAACAACATTTCGATTATTTTGAAGGTGATTGTAGCTGTGGCAACAGCCATACTTGGCGTGTTCGGAGTCAACGCGGCTATATGAAACTAAACAATGGTTTTTAATTGACCGAACAGCAAATCCGACAAGTTGAAAGACCTGCCGGATTTTTATTTTTCTTGTGTAATATGTAAACATTTATACAAATTTTTCTTGAAAAAGAATAGATTATAAAAATAAATTGCTATATTTGGCAAATAAACCTTAACAAAGAAAACACATACCATGAAATATGTGTGAAGACAATGAATAAGGGATTATAAATCATTGCGGAAATTAACCTATTTAAATTTATTGCTTATGAAAAAACTGATACTTATGCTCATGGCCATTGTATGTTTCACGGCATGCTCTAACGACGAAAATGAACCTAAGACACAGCCCGAACCGCCAGAAAAGACAAGGGCCGTTGAACTGAACGATACCACCCTGGCATTTGAACTGAACGCCGACACTACAACCATAGATTTAGGCAGCAGCGAAGGCTGGTGGATAGACGAGATTACAACAGACGAAGGCTCTATTAAGCCTACAGCAGAAGAAAAACAGCTGATGGAAGGAGGCGGAGCGTATGAAGCTAAATGTCAGTGGGTCAGCGTGAAACGCAACGGCAGCAGCATTGAAGTGGTCGTAGAAGATAACGTAAATAAAGAACGTACATTCAAGATTATTCTTGCCACCGCCGACACCACAGCCACCATTACGGGTGTGCAGGAAGAAATGATTACAGGCAAATGGGACGACAATATAGGCCTGTCGACCAAGACCGTAACGCTCAACGGGGCAGGAGACCCTGTTACTGTAACTACCGAAGGAAAACACTGGTGGATAACATCAATAGAGGTTGACGGAGAAACGCTGTATAACTTCTACTACGACAACACAGAGAACAGGAATATGTATCAGACAGGCAAATTCAGCCAAAAGTGCGGATGGCTCAACGTAAGCGTGGACGACTGGACGCTGAACATATCGGCAGACATGAACTACGAAGAGGGCAGAACATTCAAGATATATGTTCAGGCCGGCGACTACCACGACTGCATAGACGGCACGCAGGAGGTTCTGATGACTGGAGGAGCCTCAGACAAGATTGGCTTGTCGACCAAAGAAGTTACACTCGATTATACGGGCAGCGAAGTGAAAATTGACACTGAAGGAAAAAGCTGGTGGATAACAAGCATTGAAGTTGAAGGCGAAACGCTATATAACTTCGGCTACGACAAGACAGAGAACAGAAATATGTATCAGACGGGCAAGTTTAACCAACAGTGCGACTGGCTCAACGTAAGAGTGGACGACTGGACTCTGTACATATCAGCAGACGATAACTTCAGAAAAGACAGAACATTCAAGATTACGCTTGAATTAGGCAACTACTTCGACCACATAAGCGGAACACAAAAGGCCAAAGACAGATAATGTCTGTATAACACCATTGTATAGCTGCACACAGGCGGCATTAAATAGATCTGACAGATGCGGCGGTACATTTAGAGCGTTCGGGATAAACGAGGCAATCTGAAAAAAGTAAGAGGATGAGAAAAGCGTTTTTGTATTAACTTCTCAATTTCTCACCTTTTTCCTTGCATTATTAACAAAATAATTCTATCTTTGTAACAACTGCCGTAGATGTGATGATTATAATGAGTAAGCATTAGGTAACCCGTTGTTTTGTTCTTTAAAAAAGATTATAAGAACTTGCACTAAAAGAGGACTTGTATAGCTAGTGAACGTTAAATATAACATTGGCAAATCTGCAATCAGAAACGCTCAAAGGTTTTCTAAGAAATTACTCTAAAAATCCGAAGAACACACATAAACTTTTATTGGGTTTCTAAGAATAAGGATCCTTATGTTCTCCATCACAGAAAGATTTACGAACTAAATGAAATAACATCATGTATAAAAAAGAAGAGGAAAATAATACTAATTTTATGGAATGGTTGCACGAAAAAGTTTTGCAATGGATATATAAGAACAGATTTACCATGAAACATTTTATATTTATGGCCAGTACCATTGCGTTGATGTTCTGTATTTGCACGCCATCATTCTCACAATCAGCAAAATATAAAAAAGAGTTGGCGAAGCTTGAACACAAATACAATGATATATTATTGAATCTCCATGCATCAGATAAATCTGAAAAAGATTATCTTAAAGCGAATAAGAGTATGCTAAAATTGGCAGAAAATGGATATAATCCTGCAATGCGTTTTCTCGGAACTTATTTTTATAATAAAAAAGATTTCGAACAATATGAAAATTGGTATGTCAAAGCAGCGGAAAACGGTGACTCTATAGCACAATTTGAATTAGGAAATAATTATTATAACGGTACAGGATTGAGCAAGGACTACTCAAAGGCAGTATACTGGTTTGAAAAAGCGGCTGAACAAGGATATGCACTTGCGCAATACAACTTAGGCATTTGCTATGAAAAAGGACTAGGTGTAGAAAAAAATTATTTAAAAGCTACATCTTGGTATGAAAAAGCGGCCAAACAGAGATATGCATTTGCACAATACAACTTAGGCGTTTGCTATGAGAAAGGACTAGGAGTGGAACCAGACTATGAAAAAGGTGTATTTTGGTATGAAAAAGCAGCTGAACAGGGGGATACACTGGCACAATACAACTTAGGACTTTGCTATTACAATGGACTAGGAGTGAAATTGGATTATTCAAAAGCGGCATACTGGTTTACAAAAGCGGCTGAACAGGGAAATGCACTTGCGCAATACAACTTAGGCGTTTGCTACGAGCAAGGAGTTGGAATAGAGCAGGACAACGAAAAAGCAGTATTATGGTATGAAAAAGCGGCTGAACAGGGGGATGCATTTGCGCAATACAACTTAGGCGTTTGCTATGAAAAAGGAGTTGGAATAGAGCAGGACAACGAAAAAGCAGTATTATGGTATGAAAAAGCAGCTGAACAGGGGGATACACTGGCACAATACAACTTAGGACTTTGCTATTACAATGGACTAGGAGTGAAATTGGATTATTCAAAAGCGGCATACTGGTTTACAAAAGCGGCTGAACAGGGAAATGCACTTGCACAATACAACTTAGGCCTTTGCTATTACAATGGACTAGGAGTGAAGTTGGATTATTCAAAAGCAACATTCTGGTTAAAAAAAGCAGCAGAACAAGGAGATACCGATGCACAACACTTTTTAAATGAATTAAACAGCAAAAAATAACCATAAAGCGTGATACAGATATGCTAAAACGTGAAAAGGAACTAATGAAATAAATTAGATTTCCAAACTATTTCCACACAGAATTAAATTGGGCAGATAACTTCATATTGCCCAATTTCATCCATTTTATTTTTCAACATACAAATATATTAAAACAAAAAGCAACTTCAATTTTCCACCTCCTTACCTTATTTTATCACTTTTCCACCTTTTCACCTTCTAACTTTTTTACTTTTTTATTATCTTTGCGTCTTAGATTATTTCATACAGAAAACAAGATAACAAAACAATGGAATACAATTTCAGAGAGATTGAGAAGAAATGGCAGAAACGGTGGGCCGAAATGAAGACCTACGAGGTTACTGAAGACAAGAGCAAAGAGAAATTCTATGTGCTCAACATGTTTCCTTATCCATCGGGAGCAGGACTGCACGTGGGACACCCGCTGGGATATATTGCCAGCGACATCTACGCCCGCTACAAAAGACTGATGGGATATAACGTGCTCAACCCTATGGGATACGACGCCTACGGACTGCCCGCCGAGCAGTATGCCATACAGACAGGACAGCATCCAGCCATAACTACATCCGAAAACATAAGCAGATACCGCAGTCAGCTGGACAAGATAGGATTCTCGTTCGACTGGAACCGTGAGGTGCGCACCTGCGACCCTAAATATTACAAATGGACACAATGGGCTTTCCAAAAGATGTTCAACTCGTTCTACTGCAACACTTGCCATAAGGCACAGCCTATAGAGAAGCTCATAGAGCACTTCAGCCAGAAGGGCACCGAGGGACTCGACGTGGCACAGAGCGAGGAGCTGAGCTTCACAGCCGGCGAATGGAACGCCATGAGTGAGAAAGAGCAGCAGCAGACGCTGATGAACTACCGCATAGCCTATCTGGGCGAGACGATGGTTAACTGGTGCGCCGGACTGGGCACAGTGCTTGCCAACGACGAGGTGGTTGACGGCGTGAGCGTGCGCGGCGGATATCCCGTTGTACAGAAGAAGATGATGCAGTGGTGTCTGCGTGTAAGCGCCTATGCACAGCGACTGCTCGACGGACTTGACACTGTAGACTGGACTGAGTCGCTGAAGGAGACTCAGCGCAACTGGATCGGCCGTTCTGAAGGAACAGAGATGCAGTTTAAGGTTGCCGGACAAGACTGGGACTTCACCATCTTCACAACACGTGCCGACACAATATTCGGCGTAACGTTCATGGTGCTGGCACCTGAAAGCGAACTCGTTGAGAAACTTACCACACCTGAGCAGAAAGCCGAGGTGGACGCATATATAGAGAAGACAAAGAAGCGCACTGAGCGCGAGCGCATCAGCGACCGCTCTGTTACGGGCGTGTTCTCAGGCTCTTACGCCGTTAATCCGTTTACGGGCGAGAACATTCCTATCTGGATTTCTGACTATGTGCTGGCAGGATACGGCACAGGAGCCATAATGGCTGTGCCTGCGCACGACTCGCGCGACTATGCCTTTGCAAAGCATTTCGGACTGGAGATACGTCCGCTCATAGAGGGATGCGACGTAAGCGAGGAGAGCTTCGACGCCAAAGAGGGCACCGTATGCAACTCGCCTAAGAGCGGAGTGGAGACTCTCGACGGATTCTCACTCAACGGTCTGAGCGTAAAAGAGGCAATAAAGAAGACCAAGGAGTTTGTAACTTCCCACAACATGGGCCGCGTGAAGGTGAACTACCGTCTGCGCGACGCCATCTTCTCACGCCAGCGCTACTGGGGCGAGCCGTTCCCGGTTTACTATAAGGACGGCATGCCTTACATGATTCCTGAAGACAAGCTGCCGCTCGAACTGCCCGATATAGACCAGTATAAGCCTATAGAGACAGGCGAGCCGCCACTCGGACACGCAAAGAAATGGGCTTGGGACACAGAGAAGAACGAGGTTGTGGACAAGAGTCTGATAGACAACAAGACAGTGTTCCCGCTCGAACTTAACACCATGCCCGGATTTGCAGGCTCATCAGCCTACTATCTGCGCTACATGGATCCTCACAACGACAACGCCCTTGTAAGTCCTGAGGCCGACCACTACTGGCAGAACGTTGACCTGTATGTGGGCGGAACAGAGCATGCCACGGGTCACCTTATATACTCACGCTTCTGGAACAAGTTCCTGTTCGACCTCGGTGTGTCGTGCCAGGAGGAGCCGTTCAAGAAGCTCGTCAACCAGGGTATGATTCAGGGACGCTCTAACTTCGTTTACCGCGTAAACAGCGACGACCATTCAAAGAAACCGCTGTTTGTAAGTCTCGGACTGAAAGACAAGTATGACGTAACACCTATACACGTTGACGTAAACATTGTTCACGGCGACGTGCTCGACACAGAGGCATTCAAGGCATGGCGCCCCGAATACAACGACGCCGAATTCATACTCGAAGACGGCAAGTATGTGTGCGGATGGGCTATAGAGAAGATGTCTAAGTCGATGTTCAACGTTGTCAACCCCGACATGATTGTAGACAAATACGGAGCCGACACGCTGCGTCTTTACGAGATGTTCCTCGGTCCGGTAGAGCAGAGCAAGCCTTGGGACACAAACGGAATAGACGGCTGCCACCGCTTCCTGAAGAAGTTCTGGGCACTGTTCTACGATCAGCGCACAGGCGAATTCCTGCCCGACCAGAGCGAGCCTACGCCGGAGCAGTATAAGTCTGTCCACAAGCTCATCAAGAAGGTTACGCAGGACATCGAGCAGTTCAGCTACAACACCAGCATATCTGCCTTCATGATTTGCGTCAACGAGCTGCATCAGCTCAAATGCCACAACCAGGCATTGCTGACCGACGTGGTAGCCCTTATAGCACCATTTGCGCCTCACATAGCCGAAGAACTGTGGCACGCGCTGGGCAACAATGTCAGCATATTCGACGCCTGCTGGCCGAAATACGACGAGAAATATCTTGTTGAAAGCACCGTTCAGATGGGTATTGCATTCAACGGCAAGCGCCGTTTCGAGATGCAGTTTGCTGCCGACGCCGACAACGCAGCCATCGAGAAGGCCGTGATGGCCGACCCCAAGACGGCTAAATATATAGAAGGCAAGCAGATTGTAAAAGTAATTATCGTACCGAAGAGAATGGTCAACGTGGTTGTAAAATAACCGCAAGACCGCACACTTACGGCAAAATAACGCCCACAGGGCAACAACATACAGGCAGCAGTGGCCGGACACGGAATAAAGGTCCGGCCACGACGCAGCCTAAAAAGATGCCCCGGGAGAAAATTACACAGTCTGACTGCATCCTGTATACACACAACTTATAAAACACACACACTTCACCTTATAAACTTAACAGCCATGCAGAAGCAAATATTAATCCGTGAAGCCAAAGACTACTTCAACATCACTCTCGGACTGATGCTATACACGTTTGGATTCACAGTATTCCTGTTGCCCTACAAGATAGTGACAGGAGGAATTGCCGGTATCGGAGCCATAATATTCTATGTTACGACGTTTCCGGTGCAATACACATTCTTCATAATCAACGCCGTGCTCATTGTGGCGGCCCTGAAGATATTGGGCTGGCGTTTCCTTATGAAAACCATCTATGCCACCTTTGCGCTGACGTTCCTGCTCGAAGTGGCGCAAGACATTGTGGTAAGGCCCGACGGCTCATTCTATAAGCTGCTGGGCGAAGGCAACGACTTCATGTCGCTCGTGATAGGATGTATTCTCACAGGTACGGCGCTTGCTATAGTGTTCCTCAACAACGGAAGCACCGGAGGAACCGACATCGTGGCCGCCGTGGTGAACAAATATCACAACATATCGCTCGGCAAGGTGCTCATCCTGGTTGACCTCTGTATCATAGGCAGCTGTCTTTTCATCGACACATTCGGTCCGGTTGAGATTAGATGCCAGAAGGTAGTGTTCGGTCTTTGCACAATGTTCATAGAATGCTCGATGCTCGACTATGTGATGAACTGGCAGCGGCAGTCGGTGCAGTTCTTCATATTCTCCAAGAAATACCAGGAGATAGCCAACGCCATAGCCACCACCACCGACCACACCATAACCATACTCGACGGTCACGGATGGTATACGGGCAAGGAAACCAAGGTGCTGTGTCTGCTGGCAAAAAAAAGTGAGAGCGTAACCATATTCAGACTGATAAAGGTTATCGACCCCAACGCCTTTGTAAGCCAAAGCTCCGTTATAGGAGTTTACGGCGAAGGCTTCGACCAAATAAAGGTAAAGGTGCCGAAAAACATGAAGAAAAAGACTCTGAAAGGAACCGACACCGACAATAAAGGCTCCTGACAAAGGCTTCAGGACAAGAAGAATACAAAATAAAAAGAAATGAAAATAGTTTTCGCAACAAACAATAAGAACAAACTGGCCGAGATAAGAGAGATGCTCGGCGACAAGATTGAAGTTATGTCGCTGGCTGACATCAACTGTCACGAGGACATTCCCGAGACATCCGACACACTGGAAGGCAACGCCCTGCAGAAGGCTCACTACGTGTATGACAAATACGGAATGAGCTGCTTTGCCGATGACACGGGACTCGAAGTGGACGCGCTCGGAGGTGAACCGGGTGTATATTCGGCACGCTACGCCGGAGGCGAGGGACACGACAGCGAAGCAAACATGGCAAAGCTGATGGATAAACTCGGCGACAACGACAACCGCAAGGCGCGCTTCCGCACGGTTATAGCGCTGATAACCGGCAACGGCGAGGACGACGTGAAGCTGTTTGAAGGCGTGGCAGAAGGCGACATAATACGCGAAAAAAGGGGAGGAGAGGGCTTCGGATACGACCCGATATTCCGTCCCGAAGGCTACGACAAGACTTTTGCCGAACTGGGCCATGAGATCAAGAACAAGATATCTCACCGCGCCAAGGCCGTGCAGAAACTCGTTGAATATCTCAAACAGGCAAGCGGCAACAAATAGCCGCCTGCCTTTATGTATATTTACATATACTGTTTCTTTGTCACGAAACTGCCTCACGTGGTTATTTCAACCATCTTTTTATCATTAATGAATGTCCGCATGTTCCCAAATTAGC
>HF992536.1:0-19452 GCA_000436695.1 Prevotella sp. CAG:1185
TTAAATCATGTCTAAGATATTTTCTTTGGACAGCAGTGCTTGTAATCATAAGTTTCGGGATCTTCAGATACTTCCACGTATGAATCTGATTCAAATTCATCTTCAGTGGCGTCTGTATGCTCTGTTACGGTGCCGATGTTATATGCCTCACCGTGTTGCCTGAACATCAGTTCAAGTTCCTCCGTGTATCCCTTCACGATATTATCGTAGTCAACATCCTTTAACAGCTTTTTTGTATCAGCACCCATAGCATCAAGACTGTCAATGATGGGCATATCTTTAATAACTGACATAAAAAGTTGTTTTGCCTGCTTAGCTATCTTGTCAAGATTGTCATACTTAACTATTTTACCATATTCGTCGGTAGTGAATTTTATCGTAGTGCCTTTCAGCACTTTTTTTAAAGTATCAAACTTCTCGGTTAGAAGCTTCTGTTTCCATGAGTCTTTTACCGAGTCGCTGACAAATTCAAGAAAAGTATATTCCATCTTATACCCTTTCTTGGTTGAGTCGGTTACGTTTACCATTACCTTGGTGTTAATCCCCATGGTTTTTATCGTATCACCATTCTTTACATCCCATTGGCTCTCGTTTATCCAGTAGATCATTGTGTCGTTTTTGTTGAAAAATGCAACCACATACAGCACCGAATCTCTGCCGGGAGCAACAGAATCTTCTTTCTAGCTAACATATCTTCCGTACGGCATTGACGTGAAGGAACTGAGAATAGTAATAGCCACAATAATAATGAGTGCAGATAACATTATCCTGAATGAGGCAGGTGGCACGGATGTGCCTGTGGTTTCAGCCGATTGCAGAGTGTTGCGTCTTTTTGTGTTAATCATAGGCAGCGATTTTTTATATGTATGAATTTTTACAAATATACGAATTTAATTTGTCTTTCGCAACAAATTCATGGATTATCATGCAAAAGACTTTCGTTTTGCCAGCATACCATAAGATGGACAGACAAAAAAATGCCGGACATGGTGAACTAACCATATCCGGCAATCAATATATCTTTGAGAGCAACAGCTTTATTGCTCGCCTGCCTTCTCCTCACATCCCTTTATCATCCTTTCGAGCTGCTCTATTCTTGCAGACTTTTGTCCGGCGTTGAAGGCAGAGTAATAACTCATTGCCGAAGTGAAATATTCAGCCGCACATTGCCACTTACTGAGGAACATATAACAGAAGCCAAGCCGATAATAAATGTCGCCCTTCTCGGCATTGCTGCACACCAGCAGTTTCTTTTCGTAAAGCGGAATGGCCTTCTCATATTCGTTGAGCATAAAATGACTTTCGGCAGCCACATTGTAATATACGCTACGTTCCCCGGGCGAATAGACTTCAAGCCGACTCATGGTGTCGTCAAGATAGCGGCACGCCTCCTTATAGTCAGCCTCATGAAAATAACACACTCCAATGTATGCCCTGAAGCGCGGATTCAGGTTATACTTCTTGTCGAGCCGGTTGAGCAGCAACAGTGCTTCATGATATTTTTCTCCGGCAAAATAGTCTAAGGCGCGTTCGAGCATCTCCGAGTCGTTATTGCCGCCCTGCCTATAGGCAATTCCGTGGCTTTGTAACGTAAGTAATGATAACATCAAAAGCGCAAGGAATCTCATTTGGTGTAGAAATCAATCAAACTGTTAAGCGCGTTGCGGCAGACAGTACAGAACTCAGGATTCTCGTTAGTGCGCATTCTGCAGTCTTGCATGCCGCGATAAACGCCTTTAAGACTATAGCCCGCTCCCTCAAAGAGTCCCACTCGGCTCTGTATTGTCGCCGGGTCGTTGCTTTCGGGCGTAGGCACGGGCGTGCCCGGCTTTATCAGGTTCTCCCATTTTCCGTGAAAGTCTTTCAGAGTGGTGATGTTAGGTTCCCACGGTTCAACGTCGTGCGGATACATCGGTATCTGTTCCTGTTCGTAGGCATACTCGTCGCCAAGGCCTCCGAAACTGTGACCGAACTCATGCACCACTACGGGCTTGAACTGCTTGTGGTGAGTCATCGACAGGACATAAGAGTTGAGTATGCCGCCTCCACCGTATTCATCAGTATTTGTCAAAATGATGATGTGTTCGTAAGGTATGCCTGCAAGCCAGTCGTGAAGCTCTTTCATGTTAAGCGTGGTAAGATATCTGTTGCTGTAGAACGTATCAAAGTGAGAGTGGAGGGCGGTGTTCTTCCAGATGCCCTTTGAAGGCTCACTTGTTCCGCTTTCCTTAGATTCAGACTCCACTGCGACAATGTTAAAGCACTTGCGTCTCGACTTAAACGGCTCATGGGCAAACAGCGCCTCAGTAGCAATGCCGACGTCTTTAAGGAATACGTCCATCTCGTCTTTTGTATATCCCTCGGCAACGAAGGCTATGTGAATGCACTTAGAGGTATCTTCAGCCTGCTGTATTACTTTGTATGGTGTTATACCGCGTTCACCGATATGTCTGATAAGAATGTCGCCGGGAGCAACCATGTGAGTAAACGTGGCACACTTTTCGCGGCGATTGTTATACAGGTCGACAGTAACGTCGACAGTGTCCTTGGGCATTGGCACAAGAAAGACATTCTCGAACGACTTGCTCACAGTCTTTGCCTCGTCATACGACAGCCATTCCTGAAACAGGGTAGAGAAGGAGTTTCTGTAAATAACCTTATCTGAGTTATGAGGTCTGACGGTTATCTGGCCATTGCCCTCAACCGGCACCTGCGCCAGTCGTTGCCTTTTGCCATACCATCCAGGCATTGTGTTAAGTTTGTCGAGACTTATATCCTGATGTTTCGCGTTACCTGAGAAGATATAGTCGATTCTCAGAGTTCTGTTTACAAAATACTCGTCAAATGTCTGGCATGTACCGCTTGAAGCACAGCAGAATAATATTGAGAATATAGCTAAAATCTGTACACTTAGTCTTTTCATAATGCGTTATATAAAAAAGGGTTATACTCAATAAGTTATGTCGTATTTTCGACAATTTTGTTCAATTCAGAAAGGACACTCTTTCATAAGTTCCTTAACATATCCGCGCGCCCAGTCCTTGTCATGCAATTTTAGGTCGCCATATTGCAGAATGTCGATGTCTATCTTTATTATGTTTTCTTTTTTCTCTTCTTTAGTTCTGCCGCAGATACGTTCAAGTTCCTTCATGTTTTTCTCCACCTCATCCAGTCCGCATGAGGTGTGAGTGAACAAAATGCAATTAAGGAATTTATCCGACTTAATATCGATCGGATTTGTCCATAGCTGTCTGCTGAAAACAATGTCGTCTTTGCCGAACATTTTCTTCAGCAACGATATTGCCTCAGTAATGTTCTTTTCATGATTGTAATTGCTTCCGAGCGATAGTATCAACTTCTTGTTCTCTGCCATGAATTAAAAGCATTATTGGTGTGCCGCGTATATGATATTGGCAAATATCTTTTATACGAAAGCACACCTATAGTTCATTTTTGCAAAATTAATGCAATTTTGAATAAGCACAAAATAAATGAGAACTAAAAGACGCAGAAAAGAATTATGAATTGTTTTCTCGACTTTTAAAATTCAAACGAAGCCTTAACGTTTATCTGCCTTCCGGTAAGATAATTAGGAACAGCGTATTGATGATTGGTAACGTCGGTAATCCAATAATATGAGTTGACATTGTTGATGCCGAAAAGGTTAAGGCAGTCAACCCCGAGCCATATATTCTTGAATATAGACTTACGGTCGCCTTTCTCGTTGTTCAGCAGTCTGTAGCTCATACCGATGTCGGCACGCTTATATGCAGGAGCACGGAACGGCTGCTCATCAAGCTGTCTGTGAGGCGCTCCGAACGGCAGACCATCAGCAAAAGCCAATTTGAGTGACATACGCCATCTGTCTGTACCGGGGAAATAGTCAGTAAAGAACAAGTTGAGCGAATATCTTTGGTCTGTAGGCATAGGTATGCTCTTGCCGTTAATGTTTATCCTTGTATTCATCAGAGACAGACTTACCCATGAGTCAGTTCCAGGAACGAACTCGCCATACAGTTTCAGGTCAAGTCCCATGGCATGTCCGCTACACTGCTGACTTGCGTCATACACAATCTTCACGTTGTCAACCGTGTAAGGCACAAGGTTAGACAATGCCTTATAATATGCCTCTGCCGTAAACTTATAAGGACGGTCTTTCATCTTGAAACGATAGTCAAAGCCTGCTATGAAATGTATTGAGCGCTGACTCTTTATCTTCTTGTTCAGTGTGGCATAAGTTATTCCGTTTATCGTAGAAGTGTCACGCAATTCCTTATAGAACGGTGCCTGATAATATACACCCGTGGCAAACCTCATGGTTACGTTATGATTGAATGCCGGAACAATGCCGAGCGACACTCTCGGACTGACAATGCTCTCTTTGTTGAAGTTCCAGTGGCTGAATCTTATACCATAGTTGAGAGTAAAGAAAGTGTGCTCGCCCTTGCTGCTGAATCGCCATGTATCTTGTATGTAAGTTTCAAGTCTGTTGGCGTCAAGTGTATTTTTTGCCTTTAGAGAATAAATCATGTAAAGGTCTTCGCCTGTATGCGGAATACTGTATCCGCTCGAATCGCGCATTTCGTATTCCTTGCTGTTCTCTGTAATATTCTCTATCCGATAGGTCAGTCCGGCCTGTATGTCATGTTTCTTTGTCTTATGTTCAAGAGCCACCTTTACGCTCTTGACCGTAGCCTCAAGATAGTTGCGGGCATGTTCCATGTATGTGCCCACACCAAGGTTTTCACTTGTTTCGGTCTGTGTGAGCCAGTATTGTCCCTGTATATCGTATTTCTCCTGCTCATTAGTATGGAACGCTGACGCTATAAGCGACAATTTGGTCTTTTCACCAAATTTTCTTGATATGCTCAACGAGCCGAAATAAGTGCGGAACACATCCTTTTCCTGACCGTCGAAATATACTTTGAACGATTTGACGTTCTCCAGCGTACCAAACTTGGTTTCACGGTCTTCCGGATAAAAGTTATAATGGTTTTCGGATATGTCGCCAATAACCTCTATCGACCAGTTCTTGCTCGGCTCATAAGTGAGATATGTCTGATAGTCGAGGAAGTTAGGATCATATTCTCCTTTGGTTTCAAGCGAACCGAGAAGATATTTGTTTGTCTTATATCTGATACCATTGCTCCATGAGAATTTCTTGGTGCTAAAGCCTACATAAGCGCTTGCGCCAAGAAGATTGGCAGCAACGTTTGCCTCAAACTTCTTTGGCTTCTTGTATTTTATGTCAAGTACGGAAGACATCTTGTCGCCGTATCTTGCTTCAAATCCTCCAGTAGAAAACCCTATCGACTCAACCATGTTGGGGTTAATAATTGACAAACCTTCCTGTTGACCGCTTCTTACAAGGAACGGACGATAAATCTCTACGTTGTTTATATACACACTGTTTTCATCAAAACTTCCGCCTCGCACGTTGTATTGAGAAGACAACTCACTGTGAGTAGAAACTCCGGCCTGCGACTGAATGAGTTCCTCTACGGCATTTCCCGTAACACTAGGAGAGTTTTTCATGTCCTTAGTCTCAAGCTGCTGGGTGCTTCCTGTCTGTCTTCTCTTTTCCGTTACGGTTATTCCTGCCAGCTGATTGTCGTCAAAAAGCTGTATGAGCAGCGTCTGCTTGCCGCGGGGACGACGGAGTACACGTGTCTTTGTCTTGTATCCTACCATTGAGAATCTAACAACGACACTGTCTGCCGAGCGCAGTTGCATAGAGAACTCACCTTTAAGATTGGTCATTGTCATCTTTCCCTGTTCAACCACAGATACGGTTGCCAGCTCCACAGGACTCATGTTGCTGTCTGTAACTTTTCCCTGTAGCGTGAAAGTCTGTGCTTTTACGCATATCACGCATAAAAGCAAAAGTACTGTTATATAGAATTGTCTTATTTTCATCTCGAATATAACGAGAATTATTGATGATTATTGTTTTTTATTGGCACGATTATTCCCTGTATGACCATGACAGAAGTTTATTTATCCATTTTATCGAACATCTGAACCATCTGTATGTCCCTACAGGCTTACCTCCAAAACTTAAAATAAACTCTCTGAAATTATTTCTTTTAAACGGCAAGCCCACATCCATAAAGTAGATATGATCATAGCCTTGATTGTATGCATGCTTTATAGCAGCCCATGTTGTTATTGCGTTAGTACGCTTTCTGTAAAAATTCTTTTTTGAAGCCAGATACCACATATAACAGTTTGTCTCCGAATAGACGCAGAGACATCCGCCGACCATAATGTCTTTATGATAAGTGGTAAATATATTGCCGTAGCCCTTTTGCAACAAATCACGAAAAAGTTTTGAGTCAGGTATATATCTTCGTATCTTTATTGAGATATAATTTTTCAGAATTTTGAAGAAATCACTAAATTCTTTGTCTGTTGTCGCCAGTTTGGTCTTTAATCCAGATTTGTTGGCATTGATAAGACTCTTTCTTATCTTTACTGTCAGTCTCTTTTCTGGCTTCATGCTGTGAAGTGAGTTATGAATCTCCATCCAATGCACCGGAAAAAAGCCATTGCTTCTGAACTTGCTGTATCCGAACATCTTTGTGCTGAGGTCACTGAATTCAATATAAAGGCAAAGAGCCTTTCTCAACTCTTTTGTTATGCATTTCAGCATTTCGCCAAACACTTCCTCCTTATTGCAGTCGGGCGTATATTCGCCTTCGCCGTATGCTCTTCCCTGAGTGAAAAGATATGGCGGAAATAATGAACCTCTGCGCCTAAGCATCACAAGCATGTGAGCAACAATCTTATCATCATCATAGGCGATAACCATATAGGGCTTCTGGCCCGGGGTCTTTTCTATGATTTTGAACATCTCGTCGCTATGAAACAATTTATTGCATTGCATTGGCGGCAAATTCTCGCTTTTTGAAATAATGACGACCTTTATTTCATTCATACCGCAAAAATAATAAATCTTTTCTAAAAAATCAATAAGGTTTGCCTTGAATTGACTTATTATTGCCTAACTTTGTAGGGCTTTAATAAATCAAACGTATTTACTACAGATGAACAGTTTTAAAGATTTAGTTCAAAAACGCCGTAGTTACAGGGACTTTACGGATGAAGAAATAGATTCTGAAGATGTTAGATTGATATTACGTGCGGCTCTGATGTCACCAAGTTCAAAAGGTCGCCGTTCATGGCATTTTATTGTTGTTGACGACAAAATGGCAATAGATAAACTTTCCGATGCAAAAGATATGGGAGCCAAGTTTTTGGCAAAGTCTTCATTGGCCATCGTTGTGTTGGGTAATCCGCAAGAGAACGACTGTTGGATTGAAGACGGCTCTATCGCTGCATTTGCAATGCAGCTGCAGGCAGAAGAACTTGGACTTGGCTCATGCTGGGCACAAATGAGAGGACGAGGCCTTTCTGACGGTACTTCTGCTGATACCGTTATCCGTGGCGTATTGGATATACCTGAAAACTATAACGTTCTTTGCGTATTGGGATTCGGACATAAGAAAGAAGAACGTGCATTGCAAAATGAAGATGCACTGAAATGGGAAAATGTACATATTAATAAATTCTAATCATGAAGATTGTTTTAATTGGTGCCGGTAACCTTGCTACAAGTTTAGGAAAAGCTTTATTGGATGCCGGAAATGATATATTACAGGTATATAGCCGTACAATGGAATCGGCTGCGACATTAGCTTCAGCTGTTGGCGGTTCTCCTGTAACCAAAATAGATAGTGTAACAAAAGATGCTGATGTATACATCGTTTCTATAAAAGACAGCGCAATAGCAGAAATAGCACCGCTATTATGCAAAGACCGTGGTGAAAAAATCTTTCTGCATACAGCAGGAAGTGTTCCGGCAGATGTTTTTAAAGGTATGGCACTACATTACGGAGTGCTTTATCCAATGCAGACTTTTTCAAAGGCTAAGCCATTGAAATTCAATAATATACCATGTTTTATTGAAGGTAATGATGATTATACGTTTGAAACGGTACATCAGTTAGCCGACAGCATTTCAGAACGTGTGTATGTACTTTCATCAGAAGCTCGTAAGCATTTGCACCTTGCAGCTGTATTTGCATGTAATTTTGTTAATCATTGCTATGAGATATCATCAGAAATATTGGCAAAGCACAATATTCCGTTTGATGTCATGTTGCCTTTAATAGATGAAACGGCAACCAAGGTTCATCAGATGAATCCAAAGGATGCACAAACCGGACCGGCAGTAAGATACGACCAAAACGTAATAAGGATGCAGTCGGAAATGTTGCGCGAGAATCCTATATTCAAACAGATATATGAGTGCATGAGCCTTAGTATTCACCATGTAGCCCAAAAGAAAGGAGAAGAAGAATGATTGATTATGATCTGAAAAAAATACGTGCCATCATTTTTGATGTTGACGGAGTGTTAAGTGCAGAGACCGTTCTCTTAGATACATCAGGCGAGCCGATGCGTACAGTCAATATTAAGGATGGATATGCCATACAGCTTGCTCAAAAACAGGGCTTGCGCATTGTGATACTTACAGGAGGGAAAACTCCGAGTATCCAGTTGCGTTATGAACGTCTTGGAGTAAAGGATATCTTTATGGGATGTGCAGTAAAAATAAAAGTCTATGACGAATTTTTAGCCAAATATGGTCTTAAAGATGATGAAATAATATATATGGGCGACGATATTCCTGATTATGAAATTATGCAGCGTTGCGGTTGTCCGTGTTGTCCTTCAGATGCATGCCCTGACATTAAGTCGATAAGCAGATACATAAGTAAATGTAAAGGCGGATATGGTTGCGGACGCGATATTATAGAACAGGTTCTTCGCGCCCAGGGCAAATGGTTAAGCAATGCAGAGGCTTTTGGATGGTAGATTATTAATTTTGTTATGAAAAAAGATTATCATATAATTTTAAGCAGTAACAGTCCCCGCAGAAAAGAACTGCTGGCAGGACTTGATTTGAAATTTGACATACATGTAATTCCTGGTATCGACGAGTCTTATCCGGATAATCAGCCTGTAATGGAGATTGCCGAATATATATCAGGCAAGAAGGCTGATACATATAAGGGTACAATAGGTACTGATGATTTGGTAATTACTGCAGATACTGTTGTAATACTTGGCAACGAGGTGTTGGGTAAGCCCAAAGATCTAGATGATGCACGACGAATGTTGCATGAGCTTAGCGGTAAGATACACCACGTTGTTACTGGAGTGTGTCTGACATCTATTGATAAACAAAAACATTTTTCTGTTGTAACCGATGTGGCATTCAAAGAATTGACAGATGAGGAGATTGATTATTATGTAGAAAACTACAAGCCACTTGACAAAGCTGGAGCTTACGGCATTCAGGAATGGATTGGATATATTGGTGTCACGTCCATACACGGCAGTTATTTTAACGTCATGGGATTACCTGTACAAAGAATTTATAATGAATTACAAGAGTTCTGATAGACATTACCAGACTATTAAATTTACATGAATTTAATGCTTAATCAGCATTTTATTCGTTTTTTATATATAAAAGCAATAACTTTGCAAAAAATTTATATTTAAATCAATGGAATCAGCAGAATTATTTAGATGGGTACTTGAAAATCTGAACTATTGGGTTGTAACAGTTTTTATGGCCATTGAGAGTTCTTTCATCCCCTTTCCTTCTGAAGTCGTTGTGCCCCCTGCAGCATGGAAAGCAATGGCAGACGACAGTATGAACATCTTCCTTGTGGTTGTATTTGCAACTATCGGTGCCGACATTGGCGCTCTCGTCAATTATTACCTTGCACGCTGGTTAGGCAGACCTATAGTATATAAGTTTGCAGACAGCAGATTTGGACATATGTGTCTTATTGACCGAGAGAAAGTTGAACACGCTGAAATGTATTTCCGTCAGCATGGTGCAGCATCTACATTTTTTGGACGACTTATACCGGCTGTCCGTCAGCTCATAAGTATTCCGGCTGGCCTTGCAGGAATGCGACTGGATCACTTCCTTCTTTACACAACACTAGGTGCTGCTGTATGGAACTCTGTGTTGGCAACGCTTGGATATTTGATTTTCCACTTCACAGATTTGAAGACTACCGCTGACGTGTATGAAAGAGCTACAAAATATAGTCATGAAATTGGTTATGTGCTTTTGGCTCTTGCAGTAGTAATAGTCGGAATTCTTATTTATAAGGGAATAAAGAAGAAATAATCTATAAAAAGATTATTAGTAATAAAATAAAAGATGTAACATCACAGGCTTGTAAATAGCTATATGGTGTTACATCTTTTTTTATCCCTAAATGAGAGCCACTTTGCTCGGATTGTCATCTTGAATTGAGTAGATAGTCGTTTGCCTTAAGCATGCACGATAGTGTTTCAAAAAAGCAGACAACAAAGAAAAATAAAACGACTAAAGCATCAATATTCTTTTATTATAATAACATTTTAGACATTACGCTTTACCCAATTTTTTCAACATATATTGATAATAGTTGCTTATGTCGACATTATCCGGGAATATCTTTCCTAAAGCTATTTTTGTTTCTTCCGGTGAATGTTCTATAGCTTTCTTAAGGCATTCAAGAAACTCATCTTCTTTCTTTAAAGAATAGCAACATGCCGCATAAAATGGATACCCGCTATTGCATTCAGGATGTCTTTTATACAGCATCTGAAACATCTTATACGCAATTTCAACATTACCACTCTCATAAATTACTATTGCTATTTTCATGACAATAGTAGGAGAAAATTTAGAATCTCTTATGGCTGTCAGAAAATATTTCTTCGACTCAAAAAATCTTCCGCTTCCGAGAAGCAAACTGCCTCTATATACAAGTAAATCATTCTTGTCAGTAGCAAGTGCTTCAGCCTTATCAAGAATAGCCATACTTTCGTCTATTCTATTAAGACGGCATAATGCGAAAGCCCAGTCTTTATATATATCTGACAACATTGGCGAGTCCGGAGATGATAAATTTTCTGCAATCTGAAAATGTTTAATGGCATTGACATAGTCCTCCAGTAACATATTGCAGAACCCTATCAATGTTTCACCATTCTCATCATTAGGACATTGTGAGCAATATCTTGTATAATATTTTAGAGCTTCTTTATAATTTCCAAGATTGTAAAGTCCGTTAGCCTTGTTTAAAAGAGCTGTGGCATTCTCCGGATTTATTGCAAGAGCAAATTCGCAACTCTGTATGGCATCTTCGAGATTATTGCATAAAAATTGAGATGAAGCAAGCGAATTCCAATATTTGGTGGAGTAGGGATTCTTGTCTATCAGTTCGTTAAATAGTGTCTGACTTTTCTCATACTCACCAATCTCCATCATAATTCTGGCATATTGCTCTTTGTACTCAACAGCATCTGTTGCTTCAGATCTGTTGATCCATTTCTCTGCTTTATCAACTTTATTATAATCAATAAATAATGCCGCTGTATCAATAGCAAAGAAATCTATTTCATCATCATCTATTTCATTGAAGCGTTCTTCAAGATATTCATCAGCTTCATCAGCTTTACCGTCAACAATCATTATCTCAGCCTTGAGATAGAAATATTCAAGGTCTGTTTTATCTTCAATCAAGTCAGCGTAATAGTTGGCTTTATCAATATCATTATAATCCAGGAGCGCCATTCTCGCCTTAAATAATAGCGGAGCGGCAGCACCCGGATATAAGTCTATTGTTCTGTCGATTATTTCTACAGCAGTTTCAACCTTACCGAGATTATAGTAATATTCTGCGATATCAACAAATTCTTCAGAATCCAATATGATTTCCTCGCCGTTTTTGTCAGCGTCCTCAAATCTTTTCAGCGTATTCTTGAATTCGTTTGACTCAAAATAATCTTCAGAAAAATTATATGACATTTACTCAGTTTTTATTAATTTTAGACCATGTGTCCTTTAAGCCTACAGTCTTGTTAAACACAAGATGTTCCGGTGTAGAACTTAAATCGGCCATAAAGTATCCTATGCGTTGGAACTGCAGATATTCTCCCGGTTTCTTTTCGGCAGCAAAGTTCTCAACGTAGCATTCAGGTAGGATTGTCAGTGAGTCAGGATTAAGTAACTCTCTGAAATCTCTTTCATCAGCAGAAGAATTCTCAACATTAAACAGTCTGTCATAAATTCTAACTTCAGCCTTCTTGCAACAGTCTGCACTTACCCAATGCAGAGTGCCTTTAACCTTACGGTTAGCACCTTCCATGCCGCTCTTGCTGGTAGGATCATATTCAGCCTGTATTTCAATAATGTTTCCGTTCTCATCTTTTGTACATCCTGTACATTTAACAATATATGCATTTTTAAGGCGTACCTCCTTGCCTGGAGTCATTCTGAAGAACTTCTTGGGGGCATCCTCCATAAAGTCTTCACGTTCAATCCAAAGATTCTTGCTGAATGTAATCATGTGAGTTCCGTCAGCTTCATTCTCAGGATTGTTGATAGCTTCCATTTCTTCAGTCTGGCCGTCAGGATAGTTCGTAATAACAAGCTTTACAGGGTTGACAACAGCCGAAACTCTTATCGCCCTTTTGTTAAGATCATCACGTACGGCAGCTTCAAGAAGAGCCATATCATTAAGAGCGTCAAACTTTGTATATCCTATACTCTTAATGAAGTTTCTGATACTTTCAGGTGAATAGCCTCTTCTGCGCATACCGCATATAGTCGGCATACGTGGATCGTCCCATCCGTTAACCTGATGTTCATCTACAAGAGCATGAAGCTTGCGCTTGCTCATAACCGTATAAGTAAGATTAAGACGGTTAAACTCTATCTGACGTGGACGGTTATCGTTTATGTTATCAGTTTCACCTTTATAAGTCTTAAGCTCATCAATGAACTTATCATAGAGAGGGCGGTGGGGTACAAACTCAAGTGTGCATATAGAATGAGTTACTCCTTCAAAATAGTCGCTCTGTCCGTGTGCAAAGTCATACATAGGATATGCATGCCATTTTGTTCCGGTGCGGTGATGCGGAGTATGTATTATACGATACATAATCGGATCGCGGAAATGCATGTTTGGATTAGCCATATCAAGTTTTGCACGCAGAACCATAGAACCCTCTTCTACATCAGATGTGTTCATCTTATTGAAGAGTTCGAGATTCTCTTCAATAGGCCTGTCTCTGTATGGTGACGGCGTACCCGGCTGTGTTGGAGTTCCTTTTTGTGCAGCAATTTCTTCACTTGTCTGTTCATCAATGTATGCTTTGCCTTCTTTTATCATCCATACGGCAAAATCCCAAAGCTGCTGGAAATAGTCAGAAGCATAATAAACGTTCTCCCAATGAAATCCCAGCCATTGTATATCGTTAAGAATCGAATCTACGTATTCAGTATCTTCCTTACTGGGGTTTGTGTCATCGAAACGCAGATTACAGATGCCGTTATATTTTTCAGCGACACCGAAATCCATGCAAATAGCCTTGGCATGACCAATATGGAGATATCCGTTCGGCTCAGGCGGAAAACGTGTCTGTATTCTTCCTCCGTTCTTGCCTTCAGCCAAATCATTCTCTACCATTTGTTCAACAAAGCTAAGACTCTTTTTCTCTTCGCTCTTATTCTCTTCGTTCTTTACCATAATAATTCTGAATTATTGTGCAAAGATAATGTAAACCTAAGACAATACAAAACAAATTGTATTTGTTTTTATCGTTTTTATGTAGCTTATGTCATTAATAATCAAAGGCTATTAGAAAAAATTCAAATTGGGAGCCATAGGCAGACATGTTCTCTGACGATTAAATTTATTTCAATTAGTATATAATTTTACAGCCAAATTGTTTAATATAAGCTATCGATGCCGATTGCTGTTTTAATAAAAATAATTTGAATTGAGGACTTATAGACATTACAGGATATTAATATATACAAAAAAATCTGTACAAGATTATGATTTCCACTTTGACAAAAGTGTCAAAACCATATTCCTGTACAGATTCCTTTATGCTATAAATTTATTTTATTCCTCTGTTATTAAGAGCTTCTGAATATTTTGCAGCGTTCTTTAAATGCTCTTCATAAGTTTCAGCAAAGTTATGCGTTCCGCTGAAGTCTTCTTTAGCACACATATAAAGATATTTATGATGCACATGATTTAAGACAGCGTCAATACCGGCTACAGTAGGTATTCTTATAGGTCCAGGAGGCAGTCCGATATTTTTATAGGTATTATACGGACTTTTCACTGCAAGCATGTTAATATATATACGTTTAATACTGAAGTCATTTAGTGCAAACTTGATAGTAGGGTCAGCCTGAAGTGGCATACCGGCTTTAAGTCTGTTGTAATACATTCCTGCAATCATAGGTTTTTCATCGTCATTGGCAGTCTCTTCATCAACAATACTTGCCATTGTTATCACCTCTTCCTTTGTAAGGTTCATTGCCTTGGCTTTCTGAGTTCTCTCAAAGTTCCAGAATTTGTTGCATTCCTTGTTCATCTTATCAAGAAATTTATCTACAGAAATATTCCAGTACAATTCATAAGTATTAGGTATAAACATGCACAATATTGTCTGTGGCGTATATCCATATTTGGCACATGTTACAGAGTCGGTAAGTGCATTATACAATGCCAGACTGTCCATCATCATTTTCTTGGATATTGTTCCGGCAAGTTTGTCTATTGTTCTTACACTTGGAATTGTCAGATTTACCGACGACTGCAATCCGTTTTTCATTTTTCGGAACACCGTGAATGCACCATTTCCTTTTTCTATCTCATAGCGTCCTGTTCTGATGTTATCGCTATATGAGCTGCATTTTACAAGAGCCTTGAATCCTGTCATGGCATGTCCGGTAGCAATCGGCTCAAGTTTTGCATACACAGAGTCGATGTTGTCATTATCGTCAATATACACAAATATGCTGTTATCTTTTGTCGACATTAACGAAAAGAAATAGTAATAGCAAAGAAAAAATACCACGGCAACACATACGCCAACCGTGATCAGAATTTTTTTTGATGTGGTCTTTTTCATTTCTATAGTTTTAATTTGGGCGCAAAATTACATTTTATTTTTGAAATAAGAATATATTCTGATTATATTTTAATTTAAATGTCAATATGATTATTTCCTTGTATTTATGTATGAAAATAGCTTTAAAATCTATTTAATCATAAATTCTTACATAACGACGTCAATTATATTGTTCACACAGATATAATATAATAAGGTAGAAAGGCCATGTGCCTTTGCAACTAATATAAATTAGCAATAATCAGTTTGCCACTTCCATATTTCTATATAATATTTATCCAATTTTCAAACTAAAATTTCATATTTAGATGTCTTACTTGCATTATCCTGAAATATTTACAGCCATATTATGCCCATATTACATTAAAGCATCTGGCAGTCAGAGATGTTCGACCGACTACAGTTTCTTTATGAGAAAAAATGAAAAACCAAAAAGTATTCTATACAATTCTAAAAAATAAATTTTTCGTATTGAAATATTTGCAACATTGAGAATAAATATGTAATTTTGCAAAAACAAAAGATAAAAATACAGACCGTATTAGTTCGATCGGGATACTCATCAAATTAAAACTGAAAACCGAGAAGACTTCTTTTGCTAATGGCGGGCCACAATATCTTTGATATAGCTGTAAAGCCGGTGGATTACAAAGGCGGAGAGCTCTCAAATCTTATATAGCTCGGAGTTTCATCACATCACTGGTACGGTCTTTTTTGATATAACGGGCAGGATTTAAATCCTGCCCATATTGTTTAATTAAAACTTAATCAAAAAACATGTTTTCCGGAATTATTGAAAATATTGCTGTAGTCTCTGCAATAGAGAAGGATAAGGACAATGTCAATCTTACATTAACATGCCCGTTTGCCGGTGAGTTAAAAATAGATCAAAGTATCTCTCACAATGGCGTATGCCTTACTGTTGTAAGCCTTGGCGATGGATGCTATACTGTAACTGCAATGAAAGAAACTCTTGACCGCTCTAATCTTGGTCTTTTGTCAGTTGGCGATAAAGTTAACGTTGAGCGCTCAATGATCATGAACGGACGTCTTGACGGTCATATTGTTCAGGGACATGTCGATATGACAGCTGAATGCATAGCACTTGAAGATGCTAATGGAAGTACATATTTTACATTTAAATATCCATTTGACAAGGATATGGCACGCCGTGGCTATTTCACTGTAGACAAGGGTAGTGTAACAGTCAATGGAGTATCACTTACTGTCTGCAATCCTACTCAGGATACTTTTCAGGTGGCAATAATTCCATATACATTCGAGCATACAAACTTCTGCGACATAAAAATAGGTACCAAAGTTAATATTGAGTTCGATATTCTGGGAAAATATATCGCCAGATTAAATTCTTTGTCATAGTCAAATAACTTTTATTAAGACTTTATATGAAAATCGACAAAATGGATAATTGTCTCTACTAAGTAGTTACATATATCCATTTTGTTTTTCTTGCATTTTTTTTCTTCTTATTTTTGCATAAAGTTATTATTATATGTAAGGATATGAAGATAGGAAAGTTTTTTATTGCCGGTCTTCTGATGTTGGCACCAAGTTGGTCTTTTTCAGAAACAGCAAAACAGTGGACTTTGAAGGATTGCATTGATTATGCGCTTAAAAACAACATAAAGATACAAACAGGTATCATTTCTGTTGCTTCATCTAAGGAAGATGTAAAGGAAGCTAATGCCAGACTATTTCCTTCATTGTCGTTTTCAACTACGCATCAGGCAGGTTATCAGCCATTTCTGAATAAAGATAATTCTTATTCAGACAAAGGCAGCTATTCTGGCGATTATGGATTAAATGCCAGCTGGACAGTATGGGATGGCAATAAAAACCGTAACAATATAAAACTTCAGGAACTTACAAGCCGTCAGACAAAACTGAGCCTTGACGAAAATGTCAACAGCATTCAAGAACAGATAGTACAGTTGTATGTCCAGATACTATATGTCAACGAGGCTGTAGATGTTAATGCTCAAATTCTTGATATCAGCAAGCAAAATGCAGCTCGTGGAAAGGAAATGTATGAAGTTGGTTCCTTGTCAAAAGCAGATTTGGCACAGCTCGAAGCGCAAGTCGCAACTGACGAATATAATCTTGTAAACATAAAAGGAGAGCTTGAAGATTATAAGTTACAGATGAAAAATCTTTTGAGACTCGATTATGATTACGTATTCGACATTGCCCTGCCGGCATCAACCGACGAGCAGGCATTGTCAGCTATACCTTCGGCAAAAGATGTACTCAGTAATGCTCTATCATTGCGTCCTGAAATACAGAATGCAATGCTCGGTATGGAGAGCAGCAATCTCAATATTGAAATTGCCAAAGCAGGCTATAAGCCTACTGTAAGTCTGTCTGGTGGTATCGGAACAAACACTTTGACTGGTACTGGACAAAATTGGGGCAACCAGATGAAAAGTAATCTGAGCGGATCTGTCGGTGTAACTTTAAGTATACCTATTTTTGACAACAGGTCGGCTAAGACTGCAGTTAACAAAGCAAAAATGAGCCTCCAGCAATCAGAATTGGAAATGGCAGATGCCAAAAGTAATCTGGAACTTACCATACAGGGATTTTGGATTAATGCCACGACTAACCAGCAACGTTTTAAGTCTGCACAAGTCAGTGTAAGCAGTGCAGAAGAAAGCTATGGACTGTTAAGTGAGCAGTTCCGCTTGGGCTTGAAGAATATTGTAGAACTTACTAATGCTAAAACTGTTTTGCTCAATGCTCAACAGAGTCGTCTTGAAAGTAAGTATATGACAATACTTTACATGCAGCTGCTTAATTTTTATAAAGGTGAAGAAATGAATTTAATATAATCCGATAGAAATGAAAAAGAAGATTATTATCAGTTTAGCAATCGTTGTCATTGTTGCTGTTTGCTGCAGTCTGTTTTTCTGTGGCAATAAAAAGCATAAGGTTTCATACGACACAGCTGTTGTTGGCGTAAACAACATCTCTAACAGCGTAACAGCTACAGGAACCATAGAGCCTGTAACCTCGGTTGATGTCGGTACACAGGTTTCTGGTATTGTAGACAAGATTTATGTTGATTACAACAGTGTCGTAAAGAAAGGAGAGATTATAGCTGAGCTTGACAAGACTAACCTTTTAAGTGAATTAAACATAGCAAAGGCAGATTTGAGTGATGCAACAAGCAATTTGCGTTATCAGCAGGCTAACTATAAACGCTATAACACATTGTACAAAAAAGGGTTGATCAGTGCTGACGATTATGAAAATGCACTCTTGTCATATCGCCAGGCACAAGACGCAGTCAAGCAGAAGAAAGAGAGCGTTCAGAAAGCTCAGACCAACCTTGGATATGCTACTATTACATCTCCTATTGATGGAGTGGTGCTTTCAAAAGAAGTAGAGGAAGGACAGACCGTTGCAGCTAGCTTTGAGACTCCTACACTGTTCACCATCGCGCGCGACCTTACAGACATGCGTGTTATTGCAGACGTAGACGAAGCTGACATAGGTGATGTAAAAGAAGGAGAACGTGTATCTTTCACCGTTGACGCATACCCTAACGATACATTTAGCGGAACTGTTACACAGGTAAGACAGGAAGCAACAACAACAAACAATGTTGTCACATACGAGGTTGTTATCAGTGCTCCTAACAAAGATTTAAAATTAAAGCCGGGTCTTACGGCTAATGTAACAATTTACACTCTCGAAAAGTCTAACGTTCTTAGTATCCCCAACAAGGCACTGCGCTTTACTCCTACTAAGGAACTTATTGGTGATGCAACCATTAAGGATTGTAGGGGCACAAAGAAGGTATGGACGTTCAATAATAATGTTTTCGAAGCTCATCCTGTAACTGTTGGTATTAGCGACGGCATCAACACAGAGTTGCTCGGAGGTATTAAGAAAGGTACCAAGATTGTAACTGAGATTAAAGTTGACGCTGCTATCGGAGGTGCCAAAGCTCCTGCAGCCGAAGCAGAAGAGCAAGAGTCAAGCCCGTTTGCTCCAAAGGGTCCGGGCCAGAACAAGAAAAAATAATGAATATAGAGATGTCAGAACTTAATTCAGATAATCGCAAGGTAGTCATAGAACTTAAGGATGTATACCGTGACTTCCATGTAGGTGACGAAACAGTCCATGCGCTTCGTGGTGTATCATTTAAGATTTACGAAGGCGAGTTTGTTACCATTATGGGCAAGTCTGGTTCCGGCAAGTCAACGCTTCTTAATCAGTTGGGATGCCTCGATACTCCTAGTCGTGGCGAATACTATCTTGACGGAATTTCGGTACGCAAGATGAAAAAGCCCGAGAGAGCCATATTGCGTAACCGTAAAATAGGTTTCATCTTCCAGAACTATAATCTTCTGCCAAAGACTACCAGTATTGAGAACGTAGAACTGCCACTTATGTATAATCCTAGTGTCAGTGCAA
>HF992536.1:19486-36185 GCA_000436695.1 Prevotella sp. CAG:1185
AGGAGCGTCGTGAGCGTTCTATAGAGGCGTTGAAAGCTGTTGGATTAGGCAATCGTCTGTATCATAAGTCCAACCAGATGTCAGGAGGTCAGATGCAACGTGTTGCCATAGCCCGTGCATTGGTGAACAATCCGGCCGTACTGTTGGCTGACGAGGCAACAGGTAATCTTGATACACGTACATCGTTCGAGATTCTTGTCCTCTTTCAGAAACTTCATGCAGAAGGGCGAACAATAATCTTTGTAACCCACAATCCGGATATTGCAAACTATTCGAGCCGTAATATTGTTCTACGTGATGGAATTATCAGAAGTGATGTTGTCAATAATAACATCCTCTCGGCAGAAAAAGCACTTTCAGAACTGCCCCCTGCAAGAGACGACTGATGCCGGTGTTATTTATGACTCGATATGACAAAGATACATCCCACTGACTTTCATAATATCGTTATGGTCTGTATCTTTATATAGTTTAAATGTCAAGACGAAAAAAGATATAAAAATAAATGAGTATAACAAATCTTTTTAAAATAGCATTGCGTGCGATAGCCGCAAACAAGCTGCGCTCATTTCTTACCATGCTTGGTATAATCATTGGTGTGGCTTCGGTTATCACAATGTTGGCCATAGGACAGGGCAGTAAACAGAGCATACAGAAACAAATAGCCGAGATGGGTTCAAACATGATAATGATCATGCCTGGTCAGGATATGCGTGGAGGTGTGCGTCAGGAGGCTTCTTCAATGGAAACTCTTAAGCTTACTGACTATCAGGCACTCAAAGATCAATGCAAATATATCAGTGCCATAAGTCCTGTTGTCAGCAGTTCAGGACAGTTTATTATTGGAAACAATAACACCCCTTCAACTATCTATGGCATTAACCAGGACTATCTTACAATACGTCAACTGGAAGTTGAAGACGGCGAAATGTTTTCAGATGAGGACATTAAGTCGAGTGCTAAAGTATGTGTTGTCGGTAAAACTGTTGTAGACAATCTTTTCCCTGACGGCTCCGATCCTGTAGGTAAGGTTATACGTTTTAATACAATACCGTTTCGCATTGTAGGAGTATTAAAGAGTAAAGGATACAACTCTATGGGTATGGACCAGGACGACCTTGTCCTTGCTCCTTATTCAGCAGTCATGAAACGTATTCTTGCTATAACCTATGTGCAGAGTATTTCTTGTTCTGCTCTGACAGAAGACTTAACAGACAAGGCTATTGAAGAGATTACCTCAATACTGCGCACTCAGCACAAACTTAAAGAAGCGACAGAAGACTCTGAGGGAGACGAAGATGACTTCAACATACGTTCTCAGGAAGAGCTGGCAACAATGATGAATTCAACCACAGACCTTATGACTATCCTGTTGGCATGTATTGCCGGCATATCTCTTGTAGTCGGAGGTATCGGAATCATGAATATTATGTATGTAAGTGTTACAGAACGTACACGTGAAATAGGTCTGCGCATGAGCGTCGGAGCTCGCGGCGTTGACATCCTCAGCCAGTTTCTTATTGAGTCAATACTCTTAAGTGTCACTGGCGGTGTTATTGGAGTGCTAATAGGAGTAGGTGCTACTTTCGGTGTAAATATTTTTGCCAAGTGGCCTGTACTTATACAGCCGTGGAGTGTCTTCTTGAGTTTCTTTGTCTGTACAGCCACAGGAGTTTTCTTCGGATGGTATCCTGCAAAGAAGGCAGCTCAGCTTGATCCTATAGAGGCCATTAGGTACGAATAAAAAATTTTTACGTCATTATAGTAGAAAATAGAAATAATAAATATAAAAAATATTATGAATAAAAAGAGCACATTTTTGGTCATCTTCCATCTTTTTTGCTGGATTATAGTGGCCTTGCCGTCTGTAATATTTGTGCCGCAGCGTATACAGCATGACATAGTCATATATCTTATACGCCTGTGCTTCCCGGCATTTATGTGCATCATTTTTTATCTTAATTATTTTTGGCTTGTTCCGCGTTATATAATTTCTAACCATCGAAAAAACATTTACATTTTGGTAAATGTAATCATTATTATTATCTTTGCAATGTGTATGCAAGAGATGATGGACTATATTCATGCTCGTGAGATGGCTGCAGGCTGGACTCCGCCACCTCATGAGCGTTTCACCAAAATGTCAGCTTTATTAGCCCTGATTCTTCGCAATGGATTTTCTTTTGCTTTTTCTGCCGTTGTTGCAACTCTTTTAAGACTTGCCATGAAATGGCAGAAAGCTGAGTCGGCCCGCCGTGATATGGAAATACAAAAGACTGAAGCTGAATTAAAAAATCTGCGTAACCAGATTAATCCTCATTTTCTGCTTAACACTCTCAATAATATTTATGCATTGATATCATTCGATCAGACTAAAGCCCAAAAAGCGGTATTGTCATTAAGTGCCTTATTACGTCAGATGCTTTACGGCACACAAAAAAATGCGGTAACGTTGAAGGACGAAGCCGAATTCATTACTCACTATGTAGACCTTATGCGTATAAGAATAAGTGAGAATGTAAAGATAACATTAGATATATCAATACCTCCGCAAAACAACGTATATATAGCTCCCGTTATATTGATTTCGCTTGTGGAGAACGCCTTTAAACATGGAATAAGTCCAACTGCTTCAAGTTTCATTTCTATAAGACTCTTTTCTGACGGTGAGAAAATTGAATTTGAAATACGAAACAGCAACTTTCCTAAGAATGACACCGACAAGAGTGGTCATGGTATAGGACTCAAACAGGTTGCAACACGTTTGGCACTAGCCTATAAAGACAAATATGAATGGGTGAAAGGTGTCGATGAAACAGAAAAAATATATTACTCTAAAATAACTATTTATGATACTAAGTTGTGCGATAATAGATGATGAGCCGCTGGCAGCAAAATTGCTTGCCAGCTATGCCGAGAAAACCCCGGAACTGAAACTGACCGGGACTTACGACAGTGCGGTAACAGCGATGAAGGTATTACGTAATAATCCTGTCGACCTGCTCTTTCTGGATATTCAGATGCCGGAGCTTAGTGGACTAGAGTTTGCAAATATCCTTCCTAAAGAAACACGCATAGTATTTACAACAGCATTCGACCGTTATGCTATTGACGGATACAAGGTCAATGCCATTGACTATCTACTGAAACCAATCAGCTACGAACGCTTTATATTGGCTGTCAACAAGGCTGTTGAGTGGTTTAAGTCCATTAATCGTCAGGAAACGATGTCTCATGACCAATTCCTGTACATTAAGAGTGAATACAAACTTATCAAAGTCAAGTTTGATGACATTCTCTACATCGAGGGCCTTAAAGATTATATCAAAGTTTATCTTACAGAGAACAGAAAGCCTGTACTTTCGCTGATGAACATGAAAAAGCTTGAAGACTTCCTTCCTCATCCGCCGTTCATGCGTGTTCACAGGTCATTCATTGTCAATATGACTAAGGTTGAGATGATTGATCGTGGACGTATTATCATCGGCAATGCTGTGATACCGGTATCCGAAAGCTATAAGGATCAATTCCAAAACTTTATAGATAGTCACATCCTGCAATAGGACTTATTATTTTACCGTGTTTTTATAATATTTACAGACTGGACATTCAGAGTTTTAAACTCTTTATCGTGACCAACGTCTGCATTAGACAAATAAAAGCCTGTGCATTTTTTGCATAGGCTTTTATTATGTTGTAAGTTGTCTTTATATACGTTTCTTAACGCATCGTTCTAATAACCTGTTTTGGTCAAACTTAATCCTTTTTTTATTTTCTATATGGAGCAATTATTTCTTCTGGCTTTTCAACCATAATCTGTGCTCCGTTTTTTATAAGAAAATCTTTATCCCTAAATCCCCATAACACACTTATACAAGGCATTCCGCTGTTGCGTGCTGTCTGTATATCCACTTCGCTGTCGCCTATATATACAGCTGTTTCACGTTCTGCCTCCAGTTGTCTCAGTGCCTCATTAACTGTGTCAGGTGCAGGCTTCTTTCTTATCTTGTCGCTTTCACCTATTGCGACATCTATATAGTCGCTGAAGAAATGATGACACAGCTCCTCAGTAGCCTTACAGTATTTATTGCTTACAACAGCAAGTTTCTTCCCATGCTCTTTCAGTGTTGCCAGCATCTCCATTATACCGTCATACGGTTTTGTCGTATCCTCGCTGTGCTTAAGATAGTGTTCTATGAATGTGTTATATATTTCCTCATACTGTCCGTTTTCGGTACCTCCAGGAATGGCGCGCTCTATAAGCTTCTTTATACCGTTACCAACCATCATTCTTACCTCATCTATTGTATGCTCCGGCAAATTAAATGCGCGCATGGCGTAATTGGTGCTTGCGGCAAGGTCACCAAGCGTAGAAAGTAGCGTACCGTCCAAATCGAAGATGTATGTATCAAACTCTTTCATTTTGTAATACCTCCGTTATCTTTTATCCTTATTAAAACTTATCTATGTTGAAGATTTGTGCAAAAGTACACATAAAAATCATAACACAATGATATTCATCTGTGCTTTTTGCAAGTTATTTCCAATTAATACATTTCATGATAGAGTAGGGCGATTGCAAAATCGCATGCCATTGTTACTTTATAGACTATAAAATAAAAACTCCCGACATGCAGAAGCGTGCTGTCGGGAGTTTTTATTATAGTCATATAAGTCAAAATGTTATATCAAGATAACATCTTTCTTATTTTATTCTTACCTTGTTTACCTTCATTCCGTCATCAGTCATTTGCTTTATCACGTATATTCCGGCTGGCAGACTTTCTGTTGCCTGTGCAGGTGTTGCCATTTCTTTCTCAACGAGTTTTCTTCCGTTAATGTCATACACCTCTATGTTGCCCGGCTCGGCACTTATGCCTTCAATGCCGTCAGTCAGCTCATTGTTAACTGAAATAGGAATGTATATGTCAGCGGCTCCACGTGAAGCCAGCTTTACGTATGCCTCATGTACGCCAACTTCGTCTGAATTGAATGTTACGGCGAACGCTCCTCCTGTTATAGGCAGCTGCGATGTTGACAGCTTAAACTTGCTCTTGTTAGCTCCGCCTAAAGTCAGTTTTATAGGCTCTGCCAAATTATTTCCTGTTACAGTTACTTCTTCTGACACTGCGTCTTTGCCTACTGTTGACGTAAATACAAGTTGTCTGAGCGAAGGCTGTATCACGGCAAGGTCTGTACGGCCGTAACTTACATCGTCAATATAATATGTTGCAGAGTTTGTACGTCCGCGTGTGCTCTTGAATCTGAATCCCATAAAGAACACGTCAGCGATGTTTTGTCCGGTCAGGTCTATGTGATATTCCTGCCATTCTCCGCTTTGGTCTTCTGTATTTGGCATACTGAATCCTTCAACCGGTGCCACAAACATATCACCTTCAGCCAGGTCTATATAGCATAACTCCAACAGGTCTGTCTGGTTGTCCGCCAGATAGTCACCTCTCACCCTGAACGTAAACATCTTAGATTCTGAATTCTTAAAGTCGAGTGGTGGAGTTACGAGCATCATCTCGCAAGTAGTCTCTTTGCCTTCGGCAACGTTGCTGTCGTAAGGAGTAACTTTAGCTACCTTTTCTCCGGCAGTTTCGTCAGTTTCAGGCAGTTCATATCCCCACCATGCACGCTTGCCTTCCATTGCCAGGTTCTTCCATCCTTCAATACTCAAAGGCTTGTTCTTTGTTACATTGTCAAAATGTTCATTTATGAGTTTCATCGGTGATGAAGCGTCGAGTGGCAACTCGTCGCCTTCCTTTTCAGGTTCCGGCTCAGTGCTTTCACCTGCCTTACCATTTATCTTCACTCTCAATGTGTCCAGTCCGAGTCCGTATATCTCTATCTCGTTTTCATATTCTCCGGCTTCTTTCGGAGCAAACGTAACTTTCACATTTGCTGTAGCGTCTTTCATCAGCATTGTCGTGCTTAACAGGAACGAGCCTGATTCTTTCAGTTTCATGTATGCATAGTCTGGCAGATTGGCTGTCGTTATGCTTATTGTCTGCTCCTGTCTTTCGCCGACCTTGGCTTCAAACGTAGGCAATGTCTCAGGACTAACTGTTACTGTCGGCGGATTCTGCTCGTCAATAGCATAGGCTGACAGAGTTATGCTTTGTGACAGCAACGGCATTTCTGGACAGTCTATAAACAGGCGTCCTTCATGTTTTCCTATTGCCGTTGGCTTATATGTTATCACAATGTCGGTCTCGTTTGTTCCTGCAGGCACTGATGTTGCCGAAAGTTCAAACATATCGCGGTTTTTGCCTATAATCTCAAGATTGGTTGCTGCCGGCATGTTTACGGCACTTATATGCACTGTTCCAAATTCTGACGACTTACCTACCAGTCCTGCTGCCATTTCAAATTTTGAAGGGGTAACAGTCAACGAAGGTTCTGACGCTACAGCCGACTTTATGTCTTCAGCCTTGCGTGGCGCAACAATTACAGCACTTGCTGATGTCGACAGTCCTGTTATATGTACAGTTTCTGTCGGTATAGCTTTTCCTATGAGAGTTGTGCCCTTAAACAGTCTCAGCTTACCTTCTCCTGTTGCGTCTGTTATCGTTGGCTGTGCCATGCCTTCAGTAAATGTTGCACCTTCAGCAACGTCTTTAAACTGCGCGTCTGCCACTCTCACAAGTCTATTGGCATAGTCGGCAGCTGCAGCCTTCAGGTCTGCCAGCGTCACTGTTACAGGCTCAACAGTGTTGTTCTCTGAAACAAGTGTACCGAGTGATGCTGTCAGCGGAATGAATGAGTTTACACCGAACGAACTGGTTATCATTCCTATAAATCCTGTAACCATGTCGCCTTCCTTATACGTCTCGGTCATCATGTCGTAGTCGTTCTTCACTTGCAGTCCGCCTGTCTCATCCTGAAGGTAGTAAACGGGACTTGCCTGACTCTTGTCTACAAATGTTACAACAGCCTTTCCTTTATATCGGTAGGTGAGATATGCCTCACCGTCTTCTGCTGCAAACTCTTTCAGCGTGGCAATATCTTTCACAGCGATAGTGCTCCATGTCGCTCCGAGTGTTGCATCTGTAGCTCCTTCAGTGGCAAATGTTATTGTCGCCTTGCCGTTCTCGCTTGTCGGTGTCAGCGTAAATTCTACATCCACACCTTCTATTGTCATTGCGTCTGCTGCAGATATAGTTGTAACCGACGGCTTAAGCTCTTCGTTGTCTACAGTTATTGTTATGTCGCCTGTCAGGTTTACGCCTTTCACGTTTACAGTCTTAGTCATTATGTCACCGCTGTACAACGTGCCGAAGTCAAGACTTCTTTCGCTCAATGTCAAGGCAGGAGTGCCTTCGCCAGGTCCGGCGCTTTCTGTAAAGAGTTCTGCATAACTGTCAGCTACACGCAACGATCCTACAAGTAGAGTAGGTGCTGTTGCGCTGTAGTTTGTTCCCTGGCGCAGTTCAAGTCCTTGCAGTCCCCATGTAGATATGCCGCTGCCTGATGACGACGGGTCAAACACGGCATCAGCAGCACTTGGTTCTTCAGTATAACTTGCAGGATTAACATACAGCGTAACACCGTCATGACGCTCACCGGCTGCGCCAATCTCATATTTAACAACAACGAGATAAGTTTCACCTATATTGAAACTTCTGTTTGCATAAACGGCTTTTGTACTTCCGCGTTCAACACCCAACTTATAGTGTCCTTCATCGTCACCGGCATTAACATACAGTCGGCCTAATTCTGTAGGACTTGTTCCGTCTTTAACAACACTGCTGAATGTACGTGGCAGCAATGTCATCACATAAACGGGACCTGTTGGTGCTTCAGAGACATTAATGAGGGCAGAATAATATATTGTGCCGCTCTTTATTCCTTCTTCACTGGGATCAAATCTCACCAGCAAATCCTCACCAGATGAAGCAGGACCGAGTTTTACTGATTTACCTTTTACTCCTCCCGGATATCCGGCATAGTCGAGTGCCTGATCCACTACCTGTATAGGCTCGTTTGGATTTGAACCATACTTACCCCAACCGCCTTGACCATACAGGTTGCCTGTGGGATAATCAAAATTCTCTTGCCACTTTATCTGTGCCCCGACATCTGCAGGAACACATAACATGGCCATCAATAGCATGAGCATACATGCAAGCATTTTGTTTGTTTTTCTCATGTTTTTCTTTGGTTGTGGTTAATGAAATTATATTTAAGTTCTCAGAAAAGGCGTTAAAATGCAAATATAACATATTTTTGATACGACTCCAAATATTTTGTATATTAAATAATATATCATTATATGTTATAATAAATTAGCTGTTATTTATATCCAATAGACCTATTTTAAATGATTAATATTTACTTTACATTTAACTATATGTAATCTTATTTTATTCGTATTTTATAAAAATACATTATATTGTATGTATTAATCATATTTTTTACTATCTTTTTCAAGAATCAAATATTATAAAGATACAGAATACACCAACGAAATATTATTAAGAAATACAATGGAACAATATAAATGCGAAAAAATAAAAGAATCCACAACAGATGTATAAACTAAGTTTACATAATCAAAAGCATTTAAACAGAAATTAACATAAATATATCGCTCCGCTTAATTAATATTGCCATACCAATTAATGGCATGGCAACATCGCTAGAATTATATATAATTAATATATAAATATAGTAATTTTACTGTGGCCTAAGATATTTAAGCAAATTGGCTTTTATTCCTTCATATCCCATCTGTTCATTAAATTCGTTTGTATCCAAACCTTTATTTAAAACAGTAACAAAATCTGACAAAGAATAATCATCATTACCATTTTGAAAATTACGTTCAATAGAATCTAATTTACTTAAAAGGCATACCATTTGATAATTTGGATCCGTCTTTCTTGTATTTCTATTCGGATGTGCATAAGAATAGTGCTCTGTACCTGTTAAAGCAATAATATTCTCCGGCATATCAGCCAAATCAGGAAATTCGCTAATCATGAAAATGTGGTGTGCATCAGTTGCCTTATAAGACGGATAATGATGTATTTCACTATATTGTTCTAAGTCTCTAACAAACTTTTTAGCTTTACTTACAGAACGTTCATAATATCCTGTATAAATCCTCACACTATTGCCTACATAAGTCGCATATTCCTGCCTTGACATATCTTTTGGCTTTTCAACATCACGCCAATTTATTCGGTTATATCGTATTTCTTCTATTGTAATTGGATTACTAGATAAAAAACCTCGAATAGAACCTTTCTTATGCCTACGGAATGCCATGATGTTTATTATCTTATTAAAAATTCTTGGTGGTTCATAATCACCATGTATTGGAGTATTCTCTTTATAAAGAAATGTCAGTTTACTTCGCAATATATCAAATCTCATTTTATCTTGCTTCTCAAAGAAATCATCAAAAAATGACATGCAACCACTATCAGACATGACTTTACTTAAATAAACATCCAAAAAGATTAGTGCATTTTTTTCTCGCATAGAGATAAACATCAGTATATCATATTCCAATACTTGATAGATATTTACACCTTTCTCTTTATTTTCAGATAAAATGCCTGCATATGCAAGCATTTTCATTGGCTGAGCAAAAAACTTGTCATATTCAGACGACATACTTTTGTCCTCTGTATCAGGTTTTGAAAAACATTCACTGAGTAATTGGTTTGCATAAGTAGAGTGCCATATACTATCTTTAGAAAATTTAGTTAACTTATTATCACCAATATACTCAATAATACATTCAGCAACAGCACATATTACATCAGGTATACATTTTTGATCTGTAAATCTTGCGTTATGTGATTTACGAATATCATAATCATATTTATCAACATAACTTTTTATATATTTCTCATCTATATGCATAATTCTTTATTTTAATTTTCCAAAAAAGAAGACAGAGTTATTATCAATATTTAATGATCTACTACCACGATTACGAGCTATGGCATAAAAATTTGCAAAATTATCTGTTGCATAAAACGCCAAATCATCTTTAGTGATAATTTCAGATTTATTAATCAGTGTCAAAATTGCAACAGAACCATCTGTAATACAATTTTTAGGTAAAAAACAGGCACGAGGATGATATGTAAGATTCGGTAATAAAACACAATCTGTCTTATTAAGATACTTAGCTACATCAAGCCTTTCTATATTATCTATATAACAGTCATAATCTGGTATATTTATAATTTCATTATTGCCAATATTACGTGATTTTAGAACACGTATTTTTCCTTTACTTTTAGTAATTGATTTAGTAATAGCCCTATCTCTATATGCTTTAAAAATATTAAATTTCATATTTTCAGCCACTTTATCAAATTCTTCATTGCGATATATAATCCAATAGGGAAATCTATTATCAGTAATATAATCTTGATGATACTTACAAACCTCATTTGTTATATAAGATTCAACAATTGTATCTTTAGGACTATTTTTGGTATTAAGTATAAAATCGATTGTCTCAATTTTCACTCCTTTAAAACCTTTTTCTCCAAAATCAATTATATGTGTAATTTCTTTTTCACACATAAGAGAACGAGTCTTATTAAATTCTGGGGCACTTATTAAACTTTTTGGTACTATCAATGATACTATATCTCCTATTCTCATTGCTTTTTCTATAAAGAATGAGAATATATTATTAGTATCTTTATTCACAGCTATTGATTTATATAAAGATAGTATTTGTTTTTCTTTAATTACTTTTTTATAAGGAGGATTACCTACAACCAAGTCATAATGCGAATTAAATTTATGTAATAAAAAATCATCCGTAATATAATTAATACTTATGTTACTGGGTACATTTAACTTTCTAACCAATTCTTTTAGTATTTCAATACTATAAATATCAATATCTACTACATCAATTGTCACCATTGGCACATTTGAATATTTTTCTATCAAAGTGGGTAAAAAATTACCTACGCCTATAGAAGGTTCCAAGATTCTCAATTCAGTATAATTTTTAGCATCCGGCAAATACTTTATTATTGAATAACAAATATCCTGACGAGTATAATATGCAGCATTATTCTCTCTTTGAGAATTTGCCAATTCAGCAATATTTGCCAATTCAATAAAACTAAGTTTAGATTCATTAATAAAATTAAGAAGGTTGGTATGAACTGTCAGTTTCTTCTTTGCAATGAGAGTTTTGATTTCATTTTCAGCCATTATTGGCTTACATAATATTTTTTTTACTTTACAAGCTATTTGTCTAAATATTATAGTAGGAACAGCCTCTCCAAGACTTTGTCTAATATTCATTTCCTCTTTCTTTAAGAAACTTTCTTTTTCTTTCAATGGCAAAGCATTAAGTTGTTCAAAAGATAGTTCGCTCCATTGAAAAGAAGCAGGAACAGACATCATAAGCATAACTTCCCTAATACTAAAAACCCTATTGTCTACAGGATGTACAGTATTTTGACTTGCCAAAATATCATTACGAGTGTGTATACATGGAGCAACTTTATCCCAACATTGGCGTGTATATTTATCGCCATTTTTTTTTGCATTATAAATAATCACACCATTTTTAACTCTATGAGGTATTTTACATATATCAGTATTATCAAAAGCAGATTGTCCTTCTTTTATATCAGCTATCCATGCCTCCATATGTGGGGAGTAACGCCTGAAGTTGTGATAAATATCATTTTTACTAATTTCACCCATAGTTTTTAATGAAGGTAAATTACCTATTACTTGACGTAGTGTACATTCTGCTTGTCTGTCAGGGAAAATATCATATGGAGTAATCTCTTTTAAATCTTTTCGTACACCAATTACAAGAGTTCTTGTTCTACTTGAAGGACATCCATAATCCTTAAAATTTACAACCCTATAAAGAATATTATACTCACCTGCCAAATTATTATCAATCGCTTCTTTTATTGGCTTATCAATTCCATCAATGTCAGTACAAATGGAAGTAAGAAACGCTCTCACATTCTCAAATATAAAAAATTTGGGAGAAATATCTTTAACCATTCTAATGGATTCTACCACCAAAGAATTACGTTTTAGTTCATTTCTTTTCTTATGGTTAGCAACAGACATACCCTGACATGGTGGAGTCGCTATAAGTACATCTAAATCTTTTATATTAAAGCCATGTTTCCACAAGTCAATCTCTGCAAAAACTTTATCTTTCGTCTCTTGATTAGTCATATCACCACAAATATAACCACTATTATAAATACATTTGTTGTTATAACGTTGTATTTTCAAGCGACGTTCCAATAGTTCAACGGTTGCAATGCAATAATAACCTTCTTGTTTAAATCCGTAACAACCAACACCAGCACTACTAAACAAACTAATATACGTTCTTATTCCATTATCAGAACGACTCTCTGCTACTATTTCTTTTGGGAAATCTATTTCTTTATATAAGTTTTTCTTTACCATAGCTTATCTGTGCATTTTGAGTTTTTAGTTGCAATAAATAACACTTTTCCACAAGATATTTATTTTTTGCCTCAACTTCAATCACTCGATTTGCATACCATAATATTAACAATATTTAATATTTCACAAATTAAAATCTGTTCTATTTGGATTTTATTTCATCTTCCGATTTTTATATAGGGTTTCAAATCAACTTTTACTGCCAATAGAGATTTTTCACCCTATACTTCTCTTGAAGTTCTTTTACTTTTCTAAAAAACAGATTATCAATCACTGTTTTGACTTTACTTGGCAAAGATAATCATTTTTAATATAATACAAAAAAATACATTAATAATAATTTTTTAAAGCAGGCTTAATAGCAATGATTAAATTGATAAATTTTAATTTGTAACCTAGCCGATAATTTCTTAACAAATACTAATGATATTTAATTGTATAATATAACTTTGGTATACAAAGTGAAATATATTTTATATATAATAAAATCTAAATCAAATAATATACAAGTTTTGATATGATTTTATCTAATGTTATTAATTTCTCATAACCACTATTTATTGATATTTATCAAATAAATACAAAAAAAATACAATATACAAAATAAATTCTTAACTTTGCTACCACTTATATTTATTAAACACTAAAGATACAGATAGTTTTCATTAACCATCAAATTAATGAATCGAATTTGTATAATATGAACATTATTGATTAATACATAAAAATAATTAAGATATAAATACAAAATGGATATAGGGAAAAAAATAAGTGAAGCCCAAAGAGTACTTAGTAAAGGTGGAAATATCATTAAAACCCGTGATGATCATGAGTTGATTTTTATAAATAAAGGTGGAACTATTTTGAATTCAAGTGGTTTTGAATGGGGACTTAATAAAACGGAAACTGTTACAAATTCTGTATTTCGTAATCGAATTGAGCCCTGGCTAACTTCATTGTTTCAATCTGAACATTTGTCACTGCTTTGCGGTTCAGGCATAACAAATGCTATAAGTTTCTTAGCAGGATCAAGTGGTGGCACTACGATGGGAGCAACTACATTTACCAAGTATGAAGATGAGATTAAAAGCGCCGCGGAAGCCTCTGCAAAAGCATGTGGGCGTGGAAGTGGTAATATTGAAGACCAAATACGAACAGCCAATGATTTACTTCGTGGATTGAAAATTCTAAAGAAAGACAGCGATGCTAAAGAATTAGAAACAGAACTTGATACAATAATCTCAGAATTTGCAAAGTCTATATTAAAGTCTGAAAACGGAATAGCAACTGCGAATGAAGAAAAACGTGAAAATGCATATTCAGTATTGGTCAATTTTCTTCTCAGTTTTGCAAGTCGTACAGGGAATAGGGAGAGGTTGAACATTTTCACAACCAATTATGATCGTCTAATTGAAATCGGTGCTGAATTAGCAGGTATTCATCTAATGGATAGATTTGTTGGCACAATGATGCCTATTTTCAGGTCCTCAAGACTAAACTTGGATATTCATTACAACCCGCCTGGAATTAGAGGAGAACCTCGCTATTTAGAAGGTGTTGCACGTTTGACAAAACTTCATGGATCTGTAGATTGGATACAGAATGGTGGTGCAATACGCCGCATAGGGCTTCCGTTTGGTGCAGACGACATAACGGCATATCTAAAAGCACCAGGACTATATGGAGCAAATGCTTTAAAACTGATGATTTATCCCAATTCTGCAAAAGATCGCGAAACTGCTGAATATCCATACGTTGAATTGTTCCGTGATTTTGCTGCTTCTATTTGTAGACCGAATAGCACTTTGGTCACTTATGGTTATGGATTTGGAGATGAACACATAAATCGAGTAATTCATGATATGCTTACTATACCATCAACCCATTTGGTTGTTATTTCGTTCAACGATCCAATAGGCCGTATTTTACGATTCTATTATGATGTAGCACATTATGCACAAATATCAGTTTTAATAGGTAATAATTTGGGAGACATTACAAATTTGGCAAATGATTATTTACCTAAATCTGCTATTGATCGTACAACTATTAGGATGGCTGAATTATTACAGCACCGTATGGGAGCAGTCCCTGCAGCATCTTCAACACCCATTACATCATCTACAACAAAAACGACAAAAACATATTAAGAATTATAGCTTATGATTGCAACACCAATTGAATATCTTGCTTCATTACGTATTGGTACAGTGGAATATATTTCTCCTGATAAAATAGAAGTGCAATTAGATATAGAATCTCCTGATAGTATCGCCTTAAATACAGGAACGCCACGAAACTTTCCACGTATAAATGGCTATGTTATGATACCTATAGATCTTGGTTTTGTTGTTGGCCAAATATCATGGATAACTATCCAACAGTCACCTTATCCTAAACGTAGCGGTTTTCAAGATTTCGGATTGATTGATTTACCTTTTCCATTAAGGAAAATGGAACTTCAACCCGTAGGAACGCTTATCGCTAAAAATAATCGTTATCAATTTAAACGAGGGATTGAAACATTCCCATCTGTTGGAGATATTGTCATATTACCAACTGAAGAGCAATTACGTTCTATTATTGAATCAGGAGATAATAGACGCGTTTATATAGGTAATAGTCCACTAATTAGCAATGCTAAAGTAATGATTGATCCAGACCGTTTATTTGGGCGCCATCTTGCAGTATTGGGTAATACTGGAAGTGGAAAATCCTGTTCTGTGGCAGGATTGATACGCTGGTCACTTGAAAGTGCCAAAGAGCAACTTAGTGATAAAACAAAATCAATAAATTGTCGTTTTATTATTTTAGATCCAAATGGAGAATATAGTAAAGCTTTTTCAGATAAGACGGATGCAAAAGTCTATACCGTGAATTTAGAAACTGGTGACGGGAAAAAGCAACTAGAAGTTCCATTATGGCTATGGAACACAGATGAATGGTGTGGATTTACTAAGGCATCGCCCAAAACTCATAGAACTACAATTATTCATGCGCTAAAAACAGTGAGAAGTGGCGTTAATGTGGAATGTCTATCTAAAGAAAAAGAACTTTCCAATTATATTAAAGTCATTTTACAAGCTATTAATATTAGTATTAAAGAAGGAGCACCATTTGTTAAAAAACCTGCATTCGGCTTTCATAATTCTTTAGTAAAGTGGAGTAAGGGATTTAAGGCAGAAGAAGAATTTTCAGACGAATTAAAAGAATCATTACTCAACTTAAATTCCAAAATATCAAAATTCTGTACTAAAAGGTCAGGAGATGGCTATATTGACTACACTTACACAAGAGAAGAAATCAATGAATTGATTACTTTAATGGAATGTGTCTTTTCCAAAGCAGGAGGGAAAGAAGATGACCTTCTTCCTATAGATGAGGACAGCCCTATACCATTTACAGGAGAAAACTTTGTTCGTTCTATTGAAGCTAATGCAGAGATACTAAATACAACAGATTATATCGTGACATTAATGCCTCGCATCAAGGCATTATTGACAGATGTACGCGTAAGAAAAGTTATTGACAATGAGAGTCTTAGTTTAAGTAAGTGGCTGGAAGATTATATAGGTTCTGATAATGAAGAGTCACTAACAATAATTGATCTATCATTACTTCCATCAGAGGTAACAGGAATTATTACAGCTGTTATTGCTCGCATGATTTTTGAAGCACAGCAGCGATATCTCAAATTGAATAAGCAATGCCTTCCAACCGTATTGGTTATGGAAGAAGCACATTATTTTGTAAAACGGTATAATGATGATGCTGAGAATACTGGACCAACTATTCAATGTTGTAAAGTATTTGAGAAGATTGCACGAGAGGGGAGAAAATTTGGATTAGGATTGGTCTTATCATCTCAAAGACCATCCGAATTATCTCCTACTGTGTTATCACAATGTAATTCTTTTTTATTACACCGTATATCCAATGACAGAGATCAGGAATTGATTAACCGTTTGTTACCTGATAATATGAGAGGGATACTGCGTGAAATGCCATCATTACCATCCCAATATGCGGTATTATTGGGATGGGCATCCGAGTTACCTGTTATGGTTAAAATGAGAACACTACCAAAAAATCAACGTCCTCAGTCAGATGATCCTGATTTTTGGAATGTTTGGATTGGAGCTGAAGATCGTAAGATTAATTGGAGTGAGATTTCTAATGAATGGCAGAATAAAAATACATGTAAACAAGATAATTAAAATAAATTTTTTTTCATATAACTATTTTCATTAGTGTCCAATAA
>HF992537.1 GCA_000436695.1 Prevotella sp. CAG:1185
AAATTTTTAACTCGTCCATTTTTATTGGACACTAATGTTGTGGCATATTAAAATTGGGTGAGGAAGCCTTTTTGCCATCGCCTGTCTTTAGGGAAGAAATAGAAAAGATGGTTGCCGCTGGACATCTTGAGGCATCTGCCCTATTGGAAATTCTCTCTATGTCCGATTTCGCAGCCAACTACTTCAAGGGAAAAGAAAATGACAGGATGGCTATGGCTGCATGGATTAAGTATGGAGAATCGCCTGAACTGATAGTCAATGAATTGAGAAAGGCTATGGTGGAGCAAAATAAGCGCAAGTACAGAAATCTGATATCCTCTTTGCTCAAATTGTTCTGGAATAAGTTCTTCCAAAGACGTTGTCTACAATATCGTGAGCGCGGCAAATCCAATAACCAAATTGCAACAGGCAATACATTCCTGACTTTGCTTTCCTCTCAAGATGAGAGCATGGTGAAAAGAATTGGGGAATGGACAAGCCGCCAATGCACAGGCATGAGCACAGCCCACTTGTATATAGCCCTTATTGAAACCGGGGAGATTAGCCCTAAGATGCCATTGACCCGATTCGTGGATGCGATGCGTGCATCGTTCCCCAATCATACCATAGTTGGTGTACGGCAATTGCAGAAAAGCGTAAGCTACTTGCAAAACCTTTCGCCTAACCGGAAACAGTACGGCAAGGATGAACCCGAACATCGCTTTGCCATTGATGCTATAAAGGCAAAAGTTCTGCTCATAAATACACAATCGAATGCTTGAATTCGATTCGCTTAAATTCGTTCAGTTCGTTTTCAGATTCGCGAACTGAACGAACCATTATACCTTTTTAATTCAGCTGATTGCCATATACCTTTGCACCATCACTCCATGTTGGAGCGGTGGCGTTTCTGTCTTCAATCCGTCGGCAGGACCGGCCTTAACCAAGACGGTAAACAGATATTATGGACGATTTATTCAATATCCTCAACGATGGTAAAGCCCACGTGAAAGTGGAAATGAATGCCGCAGACTTGAAGGCATTCTCGGATGAACTTATCCGCCGTGCCAAGGATGAACTTGGCTCCATGGTGGAAGCGGCCCGTAAGGAGCGGATGCTTTCCAAGGCGGAGGTAAAAGAGTTGTTCGGTGTATGCGATGCAACTTTGTGGCACTGGGACAAGAAAGGCATTCTTAAACCCGTCAAGACAGGCAACAAGGTACTTTATCCCGAATATGAGGTGCGCAAGGCGCTCGGTAAACGTAACCAAATTATCTAAATGTATGGACAACTCTGTTACTTTCCCTGTCGTTATATTCCCTGCCTCAATCCGAGACATTGTGGAATCGCTGCAAAGGTACGAAAATTACCAAATTGATTTCACTTCCGCTGCTTTCTTGACTGTATTTGCCGCAGCTATGGGTAATACGTGGTCGGCACGTTTTATGACCGGGTGGGTAAGCCATCCTATCATCTACATGGTGCTGATAGGCCCACCCAGTTGCGGCAAGACACCGCCATTGCGCCAGGCAGTTACTCCTCTGCTGAAGTTGGATGAAGCCTATGATCGTGTATATTTAAAAGAAATCAGCCTGTATCGCAAATGGGAACGGCTTACTGCCAAACAGCGCAAGCAGCAATCCATGCCGGAAGAGATGGAGATGCCGCAGCGCAAGTGTCATGTGGTGGTCAACTCTACCATAGAAGCCCTTATTTCAGCCATGCGTGACAATCCCCGTGGAGTGCTCATCTACAATGATGAGATTGACAGCCTGCTTTCCAACTTCAACCGTTACAACGGTTCGGATGAAAGCTATTTTCTGAGCCTGTTCAGCGGCACGCCATTCAAATATACCCGGAAGTCGAACAATGAGTACATCTTCCTGTTACAGCCTTATTGTTCCATTATCGGCTCGACGCAACCCGGTATGCTTTCCGCGTTATTTGGTGGTAAACGCTCCCTGAATGGATTTTCTTCACGTTTCTTGAAGGTCTATCCCCATATCTCAGCAATGCCTTCCTGGAACGAAACTTCCATGCCGGGAGAGGTATTGGAGGAATGGGAGCATATCATCCGAAAGGTAGACGGCATAAAGCCGCCTACTGCACAAGAGGGGAAAATAAACTCCATTGAACTTTCCTTTTCATTGTCAGCGAAACATCGGTTGATAAGCTGGAAAAACGAGGTGAACAGCCGTATTTATTCAAACTCGGAAAACGAAACGGAGAAAGCCTTGTGTGGCAAACTGGAGACTTACATAATCCGCTTTTGTCTTGTAATACAAGTTATGCGTGGTATATGTGAAGAAGCTGAAATAAAAGAGATTGACGAAGAGAGTGCCATGCGTGCCATCCAGTTGATAGAATATTTCCGCGCGATGGAAAGCCGCATAACTCCTGAAATAGAAGTAGGAGTGTTGGACTTACACCACACCGAATTGCTTGCCCTCTTGCCTCAATCATTCACCACATCCGAAGCTGTCGCCACCGGTAGGAAAATAGGATTGTCAGAATCCACCGTCAAGAGATTCTTGCGGGAAGGCGCACGTGAGTTCATCCGCAAAGAGGCGCATGGACATTACAGCAAATTCTGAAATGTCAATGACACTTTGAACTTTTTGACACAATGACACTTTTCTCCAAACAAGAAACAGATGGCTGTTCTTTTATGGGAACAAGCTATCTGTTATCTTAACGTGAGTTCGGTATAATAATCTTATGCAATAAGCCTACTTTTATCAATGATGTCAATATTGAGTGACGGTTTCTTAGGAAGCAGGTTGTATGCGATAAGCCCTGCAATCAGGTTGGAAGCAAA
>HF992538.1 GCA_000436695.1 Prevotella sp. CAG:1185
AAGAATTAAGAAAAGATGCTCTTTTTAATTAAGAATTGAGGATTAAGAATTAAGAAATTATGCTCCCGGAGCATTCAACATAAAAAGTATTGAGCCATGGAACAAAATGTGATTAGCGTAAGTTATGGGGCAAAATACAAGAATTATCCGTTCTACAACTGGATGCCCAAGCCGCTCGGAATTATCCTGCTGATACTTCTGTTCATACCTATCCTTACGGTTGGCGGCGTATATACCGCCAACAGCGGCGAGATGACGAGCGGACTGGGCATACAGTCGGAACACATACAGTTTGTGGGTTTCGTCACGTCTATAGGCATGGCGGCCTTCTCTCCCTTCTTTTATCAGCTGGTGTGCATACGCCGTGAGAAGATGATGTGCGTAGTGGGGTTCTCTATTATGTATCTTCTCAGCTATGTGTGCGCCATAACCGACAGCATATTCGTGCTGGCTCTGTGCAGCCTTGTGATGGGTTTTCTGCGCATGGTGCTCATGATGGTCAATCTGTTTACGCTCATACGCTACGCCTTCGGAATGGAGGCCACGCGGAACATAACGCCGGGCAACGAGCCGGACGATGAGCAGGGATGGGACAGGCTGGACTCGGAGAAGAGCAAGAGCATGCCCATGATATACTTGTTCTTCATGATTCTGGGACAGCTCGGCACGTCGCTCACGGCATGGCTGGCATACGAATATCAATGGCAGGACGTCTACTACTACATGATGGGCATGACGCTCGTGGCAATACTCATAGTCCTCGTTACCATGCCTTACCACGCATACAACGGCCGCCGCTTTCCGATAACGTTCCGTAAGTTTGGCAACGTGGCTGTGTTCAGCTCGATGATGACCTGCGGAATATATGTGCTGGTCTACGGCAAGACGCTCGACTGGTTTGCCGACCCTACCATTGTGCGCTCCACTATACTCACCGTTGTGTTTGCCGTAGTGTTCTTCTACATGGAGTGGTCGCACCGCTCGCCCTATTTCCTCATGGAAGTGTTCCGCCTGCGGACGATAAACATGGGCATAGTGCTGTTCATTCTGCTCATGGTATTCAACACAAGTTCGATGTTTGTCAACGTGTTTACCGGCGTAGGAATGGAGATAGACAACTGGCAGAACGCTGCGCTGGGCAACTGGAGCATGCTGGGCTACTTCATAGGAGCGGTGATAGCTATAATTCTCGGCTCGCGCAACGTAAAGCTGAAATATCTCTTCGGCCTCGGATTCATGCTCATCGGAGTGTCTGCCCTGTTTATGTATTTCGAGGTGCAGACGGCCGGACTTTATGAAAGGATGAAGTATCCAGTGATTATACGCTCAACAGGCATGATGCTGATCTACTCTCTCACGGCCGTATACGCCAACCAGCGCATGCCCTACAAGTATCTGTCCACATGGATATGCATCATGCTCAGCGTGCGCATGGTTATCGGTCCGGGCATAGGTTCGGCACTATATTCAAACGTGCTGCAGCACCGTCAGCAGCATTACGTAACGATGTTTGCTCAGGATATTGACCGCACCGACACTCAGTCGGCTTCATCCTACGACCAGACCCTGCAGGGCATGCGCTGGCAGGGACGCAGCGAGACCGAGGCAGAGAACATGGCTGCCATGTCGGTAAAGGGCAAAGTGCAGGTGCAGGCCACGCTGTCGGCTGTCAAGGAGATGTCGGGATGGACCTTCTACGGCTGTATTATCTCAATGCTCTTCGTACTCATTTATCCATATAAGAAGAGGAAATTATCTGCTTGGCGCGACTGACGGTCGGCCAAGTCAGATAATTTTATTAACTTAGCGGCCATAAAACATTTGCCGCTATGGAAGATACGCTAAATGAAAATATAGCCGCCCGGCTTGACACACTGCAAAAGAACATAGGCTACAGGGCCGATGTGTGCTCGTCGGGAGGCATGGTTGATGATTTCCCCTCACGCATGAAAGACGGCTTTGTGTGCTTCGGCATAGGTCTGATAGTATGCCATGAGGGCGAGTTTGAGTTCACCTTGTCGGGCCGTTCATACAAGGCTGCCGCCGGCGAAACCGTGTTTATGCCCGAGGGCATGGTGTTCAGCGCCACACGACGGTCGCCCGACTTGCGCGTAAGCATACTCATCTATCGCACCGAACCTATACGCGACGTGATAGGAACGATGGTTCAGTCGGTTAATCTTTATGCCCGCATGTCGCCCGATATGCCTTGCGTATGGCGCACGGGATGCGAGGACGACATTGCAGGATACATCTCGCTGATAGACACGCGTGAGCCTTCTGCCGCCGAGTTCTTCGCCGCCAGCGAGCGCAAGCTGCTCCTTCTGTCGCTCACTTACCGCCTGTGCGATGTGTTCAGCCGCAGGTATCTGTCGGGCAGCTCTGCCAACGCGCGGCGAACGGAGATATTCCTGAAGCTAATTCATCTCATCGGCCGCCATTATATGACCGAGCGCGGAGTGGCGTTTTATGCCGACAAGCTGTGCCTTTCGCCCAAATATCTGTCAGAACTGTCAAAGACGGTGTGCGGATACACCGTTCAGGAACTTGTGTTCAAGGCTATAACGCGCAAGGCAATGGGCATGCTCGACAGCACAAACAAGACCGTTGCCGAGATAGCCGACAAGTTTAATTTCCCCAATCCGTCGAGTTTCGGCACGTTTTTCCGCAAGCAGACGGGCATGTCGCCGCAGAAATATCGCGAGCGGATATAACCTATTGAATATCAACATGTTATAAATGGCGTTGCAAAAGGCCGTCTTTTAGCCTCTAAAAGGCCACATATTGCACGCTAAAAGGCCACCTTTTAGAAGCTAAAAGACGGCATCTTGCAACGCATTGAGTATCAGTGTGTTATGCAGGCGGTTATATTTTACCTTATTAAGTATATCCTGAGGTGCCATAAAATGTGTACGGACGCGGCGTCGGCAGCCGTTTTTTGATATGTTTCCGACTATTTTATGCAGAAACGGAAAATATGAACATACCGCACGAAAATGTCGTAACGCCGGCACGGCTCAAACCTCCTATCTTTGCAGCGGATAAATGAAACAAAAGATATGAAGAGACTATTATTCACATTTGCCATTGCCTGCGCACTCGTTCCTCTTAAAGCGCAGGAGACGCTAACACTTAAACAGTGTCTGAGCATGGGCATTGAAAACAACCTTCAGTTGCAGACCAGGCGCAACGACATAGTTAAGGGCGGGCACGCCATAACCGAAAACCGCGCCAAACTGCTGCCGCAGATTAATGCCGTGGTGTCGATGAGCGACAACTTTAATCCGCCTGTGTCGGTAACCGACGGCTCTGCATACGGCAATCCGTACAACGTGACGAAGACACTGCAGTATAACGCCTCGGCAGGACTGCAGCTCCAGATGCCGCTCTACAACCAGACGCTGCTCACGGCGCTCGACATCACGAAGATGATGGACCGCATCAACCGCCTGAGTTACGACAAGGCGCGCAACGACCTCATCACTCAGATAGCACAGATGTACTATCTCGCGCAGAGCACAGCCGAGCAGATAGCCATCATCAAGGCAAACATAGGGCGCATGGAGGAGCTTAAGGGCATAACCGACGCTTTCTTCGACAACGGCATGTCGATGGCAGTGGACGTAAAGAGGGTGAGCATTAATCTTGAAAACCTAAAGGTGCAGCGCGACAATGCCGAGGCTATGCTCACGCAGCAGATTAACATGCTGAAGTATGTCATCGACTATCCTGCCGACAAAGCCATTGCGCTTACGCCCGTAGATGCTGCCAGCGTTGAGGCCGTAGAGCTTACCGGACTGTATGAGTCGCTGCCCGAACTGCAGCTGTTGCAGAAACAAGGCGAGCTGTCGGAGAAGCAGCAGAAGATGATTCAGCAGGGCTATCTGCCGTCGCTCACGCTCACGGGCAACTTCACTTACTCTGCATTCACCGACAAGTTCAGCAACTGGTTCCACTCGGGACCGTCTAACCACTGGTACAACTCATCGGGTCTGGGCATCACGCTGCGCGTACCTGTGTTCGACGGACTGGAGAAACGCTCCAAGATACGCAAGGCAAAGCTCGACGTGGAGAACGCACGCCTGGCATACGACGACGCCCTTAAAGGTCTGCGCACACAATATCTGAACGCCACCAACGACCTGATGAACAGTCGCCGCAACTTCACCAAGCAGCTCGACAACTACCGACTGGCAGAAGAAGTGTATGCTGTTACATCCGACCGCTACCGCGAAGGCGTGGCGTCGATGACCGAAGTGCTGCAGGACGAGATGCAGATGAGCGAGGCTCAGAACAGCTATGTCACCGCACACTACAGCTACCGGGTTACGGCCCTGTCGCTCCTGAAGCTTACGGGACAGCTCGACTCGCTGCTGAAATAAGCCCTATGTCAGGTCAACACCATACATAACATAAAATCAACATACATCAACAACTTTAAAATATACCACAATGGAAACCCAGAACAACAACATACAGCAGACCAGCACACACGAACAGCAGGCAAAGAAACTGAGAAGACAGCGCACAAGACAAATCGTGGCAAGCATCTTCGGCATAATAATTCTGGTGTGCGGAATAGTTAAGATATCAATGATATTCCTCGACTACAAAGACACAGAGACAAGCAACGACGCTCAGATAGAGCAGTATATCTCGCCCGTAAACCTGCGCGCGTCGGGCTATATCAAGCAGGTTTGCTTCACGGAGCATCAGAACGTGAAGAAGGGCGACACCCTCCTGATACTCGACGACCGCGAATACCGCATACGTGTGATGGAAGCCGAGGCTGCGCTTAAAGACGCCATGGCAGGCGCTTCGGTTGTAGGGCAGTCGCTGCAGACGTCAGAGGCCTCGGCATCTGTCTACGAGTCGTCTATCGCCGAAGTTAAAATACGCCTGGCAAAGCTCGAGAAAGACCGCGCACGCTACAAGAATCTGCTGGAGCGCAACGCTGCAACGCCGATACAGTTGGAGCAGATTGAGACCGAATATGAAGCAACGAAGCAGAAGCTCGACGGACTAATCTGTCAGCAGAAGGCTGCCAAGTCGGGCGTAAATGAGGTGTCAACGCGCCGCCAAAGCTCTGAGGCTGCCATAGAAAGGGCACGCGCCGCATTGGAGATGGCACGCCTTAACCTCTCTTACACCGTTGTTGTTGCTCCCTGCGACGGCAAGTTAGGACGCCGCACAGTTGAGGACGGACAGTATGTTTCGGCAGGACAGACGCTGACATACATCTTGCCCAACACACAGAAATGGGTGATAGCCAACTATAAGGAAACTCAGGTTGAGAGCCTGCGCGTGGGTCAGGAGGTTGCGCTTACAGTTGACGCAATGGACGGACGCGAGTTTAAGGGACGCATAACGGCCATCTCAGGCGCAACAGGATCAAAGTATTCGCTCGTCCCGACGGACAATTCTGCCGGCAACTTCGTGAAGATTCGCCAGCGTGTTCCTGTCAGAATCGACTTTACCGACATATCAAAGGCAGACAATGAGAAACTCGCTGCCGGAATGATGGTGGTCGTTAAGGCTAAGAAGCAATGATAAAGCAGGAGATTGGTAATTAAGAATTAAGGATTAAGAATTAAGAAAAGATGCTC
>HF992539.1 GCA_000436695.1 Prevotella sp. CAG:1185
ATGATTGCCGCATCACGCGAAATGTCGGATGAACCAAAAATTTGGCTGAAAAATAAACTTTTTATAGTTGAAAGACGGATGTTTTACGGCCGGCGTTTTCTATTTTACAAAATTAAAATGTAATGAAAAATGAAAATCAGTAAGCCTCTGCCGTGTTAAATAAATCTAACGCCAGTGCCCGCATCTGTATACGGCCGTCATGGGCAGACAATAAAATAAATATAATAATGTGTGTGAAAAAGTTTTGTGTTTCGGTAGCTTTGCATTATCTTTGCACTCAAATCGTGTTCATACGGTTACTTTTTGCAGCCCTCATGGAGGGCTTTTCTGTGAATTTAAATTTAAGGTAAATATATAACAATGGCACAAGAAGATGTTTTTAAGAAAATAGTGTCTCACTGCAAGGAGTACGGATTTGTGTTCCCGAGCAGCGACATCTATGACGGATTGGCCGCAGTTTATGACTACGGACAGAACGGTGTTGAACTGAAAAACAATATTAAGGAATACTGGTGGAAGAGCATGGTGCTGCTTCACGAGAATATCGTGGGCATCGACTCGGCTATCTTTATGCACCCGACTATATGGAAGGCATCAGGACACGTTGACGCTTTCAACGACCCGCTCATAGACAACCGTGACTCAAAGAAGCGCTACCGCGCCGACGTGCTTATTGAAGACCAGATAGCAAAATACGAGGAAAAGATAAACAAGGAGGTTGAGAAGGCACGCAAAAAATTTGGCGAGGCTTTTGATGAGGCTAAGTTCCGCGAGACCAATCCGCGTGTGCTCGACAATCAGAAGAAGCGTGACGCACTGCACGAGCGTTACAGCGAGGCTATGAACGCCATGAATCTTGACGAGCTGAAGCAGATTATTCTCGACGAAGGCATCGTTGACCCGATCAGCGGAACAAAGAACTGGACCGACGTGCGCCAGTTTAACCTGATGTTCTCAACCGAGATGGGTTCTACAGCCGACAGCACAAGCAAGATTTATCTGCGTCCTGAGACAGCACAGGGTATATTTGTAAACTACCTGAACGTGCAGAAGACAGGCCGCATGAAGATACCTTTCGGTATAGCACAGATAGGTAAGGCTTTCCGCAACGAGATTGTTGCACGCCAGTTTATCTTCCGTATGCGCGAGTTTGAGCAGATGGAGATGCAGTTCTTCGTTAAGCCGGGAACTGAAATGGAGTGGTTCCAGAAATGGAAGGAGACTCGTATGAAATGGCATCAGGCCCTCGGATTCGGCGCAGAGAACTATCGTTTCCACGATCACGAGAAGCTTGCCCACTATGCAAACGCAGCAACCGACATCGAGTTTAAGATGCCGTTCGGATTCAAGGAGGTTGAGGGTATACACAGCCGCACCGACTTCGACCTGTCGCAGCATGAGAAATTCTCAGGCAAGTCTATCAAATACTTCGACCCGCAGACCAACGAGAGCTACACTCCGTATGACATCGAGACATCTATCGGCGTTGACCGTATGTTCCTTTCGGTTATGTGCCACTCTTATTGCGAGGAGAAACTCGAGAACGGCGAGACACGCGTTGTGCTCAAGCTGCCTGCAGCTCTCGCTCCTGTCAAGCTCTGCGTGATGCCGCTTGTTAAGAAAGACGGACTGCCGGAGAAGGCACGCGAGATAATGAACGACCTGAAGTTCCACTTCAACTGCCATTATGACGAGAAAGACTCTATCGGCAAGCGCTATCGCCGCCAGGATGCCATCGGCACACCTTACTGTGTAACTGTTGACCACGACAGCCTGAAGGACAACACTGTCACACTGCGTTTCCGCGACACAATGGAGCAGGAGAGAGTAAACATAGCCGACCTGCGCGGTCTTATCGAAGATAAAGTAAGCATAACAAGTCTTCTTAAAAAGATTCAGTAAATGAAGAAATATAACATTCTGGCCCTTTTGATGCTCATGCTTGCGCCGCTGTGTTTCATGGCATGCAGCGAGAGCGACGACACGGTGGAGGAGTTTCCCGACTGGAAGAACCGCAACGAAACCTATTTTGACAATATCTACGAAAAGGCAAAAAGCGTTGAGGACGGCAGTTGGAAGATTATCAGAAACTACACGCTGGAAGATACTATTCCCGTGAGCAGCACCGACAACATTGTTGTTGAGGTGCTCGAGGAAGGAACGGGAAGCGGATGTCCGATATTCACCGACTCGGTGCTGGTGAATTATCGTGGAAGACTTCTGCCTTCTACGTCTTATCCCGACGGATATGTCTTCGACCAGAGCTATACAGGCGACTTTAATCCTCAGACGGCAATGCCGTCGCAGCTTTATGTCGGCAGTCTGATAGACGGATTTGCTACAGCGCTGCAGTATATGCACATCGGCGACCGCTGGCGTGTGTATATTCCTTATCAGATGGGTTACGGCACTACTGCCACAACGTCGATACCTGCTTACAGCACTCTGATTTTCGATATTTCTCTCGTAGCTTATTATCGTGCGGGAGTTGCTCCTGACCCATGGTATGCAAAGCGTGGCATGTGGATAACCAAGTAATGTTTACATAATTATTATATTGAAGGGGCGGACAGCAGTTGGCTGTTTCCGCCCCTTTCACATTATTATATATATTGGTGTGCCGTTGATGTATGTAGTGTGGGTGTTGCTTGTGTGTGTATGGCCGCGGCTTTATGTTCCGCATGCGTTTAGCTTGCTTGTGCATGCATTGATGTTTGCCCGGTTGCACATTTGTTTTGGAGTAAAACCGATGCTGTTTTGCTTTATGTGTAATCAAATTAGTTGTAAAAATCAGTTTTGTATGTGTTGATTTTGATTTATGTCAAAAAACATGGAAATATGTGCAAAAACATGTCGATTTATTTGTCTGTGTACGCAAACAGCAGTATCTTTGCATCGTCAAAACAAAACAATAGGTATTAATAATTGATAGGTATAAAGTAAGGTAATAAAGAAAGATTGTTTGACAAAGGATAACAAAGATGCCGAGAGGCACGAAAAATTTTCATAGGTAGTAAGGTAAAAAAGATTAGTTTAAGGTAACACTGATGTTAACCCTGTTTGCTGTGAATACAGCAACAGGTATTGGGGGTGAGGGAAAGCATTGGAAACTAATTTGCATGAGCCTCCATTATTTTGAGAAATTTAGATTTAGGTTAATAACTTGCGCGAGAGTCTTTGTTAAAAAGATTTCCGCGTTTTTTTGTCCTCTATTTTGTGTTTTTGTAGTAAAAGTATTAATTTCGCAGGATGTTTTCAGCAAATAAAGGAAATGATCTTCTGGCCATGATACGCAACGGCCAGACAATGGACGGCCGTCAGAAGTTGAATCTGATAGTCCAGCTCAGTGTGCCGTCAATCCTGGCACAGCTTACCAACACCATGATGGTTTATATTGACGCGTCGATGGTTGGCTATTTGGGTGCCAGGGCCTCGGCGTCTATAGGCATCGTGCAGTCAACAACGTGGCTTTTTGGAGGCATAACGTCGGCAGCGGCAATGGGCTTTTCGGTTCAGGCTGCTCACTTTATCGGTGCCAACGACTTTTACAAGGCCCGTCAAGTGTTTCGTCAGGGCATTATGGCGACGGCTCTGCTCACCATAATTCTTACGTCTGTTTGCCTTTGCATAGCCGGTCCGCTACCGCTGTGGCTTGGCGGAGGAGCCGACATCGCGCCTGATGCTTCGCGCTATTTCGCTATTTATTGCATGTCGCTGCCTGTGTTTCAGATAGGCATCCTGTCGTCGAGCATGCTCAAGAGTTCGGGAAACATGCGTGTGCCAAGCGCCATGAGCATTCTTATGTGTGTGCTGGACATTGTGTTCAACTATTTTCTTATATTCAGTTCGCGACATATAAGTGTGCTTGGTCACAGCATTTATATGCCCGGCATGGGCATGGGTGTGGCTGGAGCAGCCTTGGGTACGGCGCTTGCATACATCGTAACGGGTGTGATGCTTATATGGTTTGCCACACGAAAGTCGCCGGAATTGTCGCTTAACAAGGAGAAATGGAGCTTTGCGCCGCTGTGGAACTATCTTCGCAATGCCGCAAAAATAAGCATGCCGATGGGTGCGCAGTATCTCATGATGAGCGGAGCGCAGATTGTAAGTACGATGATTGTTGCCCCGCTTGGCAACTTCGCCATAGCGGCCAACACGTTTGCCATTGCTGCCGAGAGCCTTTGCTACATGCCGGGATACGGCATTGGCGAGGCTGCCACGACGCTTGTAGGGCAGAGCATTGGTGCTGGGCAGCCGCGACTTGCGCGCAGCTTTGCTTATCGCACCGTCTTCCTTGGCATGATAGTAATGGCTGCCATCAGCGTCGTGATGTATATCACTGCACCGCAGATGATAGGAATAATGACGCCCGTTGACGAGATTCGCGAGCTTGGTGTGGGCGCTTTGCGTATAGAGGCGTTTGCCGAGCCTATGTTTGCCGCCTCGATAGTGGCCTATAGCGTTTGTCTTGGAGCCGGCGACACGCTGGTTCCGGCCTGCATGAACCTTGCCAGCATGTGGCTTGTCCGTCTTACTTTCGCCGCTTATCTTGCCCCAATCTACGGTCTGCGCGGTGTATGGATGGCCATGGCAATAGAGCTTACGCTGCGCGGAGCCATATTCTTGTGGCGTCTGTTCAGCGGAAGATGGCTTAAAGCTAAGTTGAGTTAAAATGATTGTTTGCGTTCGGACTGATTTCCGTCGTGATATTGTCTGATTGTTTTATTTGTCATCCTTGACATCATCCGGCAGCGTCGTTAGGCTGCGGTGTAATTATGTTGAGGATGACAAATTGTTTTGTTGGTGTATTTTTTTTTAGTGGCAGAACAAAAGGTCCTGCCACTAAAAAAGGTAAAAACGGGCGTTGCCGTTTACAGTTGTGCAACTCTTTCTTTAGCCTTTTCAAAGCCGCTGATGAGTTCTTTCATCACTTCGCTTACGGGCTTTATCGACTTTATGTCAGAAGCTATCTGACCTATTTCCAATTCGCCGCTCTCCATGTCGCCCTCGAATATGCCTCGTTTTGATGCCGCTCTGCCGAGTATCTCGCGCAGTTCGTCGGCTGTGGCTCCCTTGTCTTCAGCCTCTGCAACCTTTGTGTAAAGGTCGTTCTTTATTAGTCGGGTGGGGGCAATCTTCTTAAGACACAGCATGGTGTCGCCTTCGGCAAGTTCTGTGCATTTCTTCTTAAATTCTTCAGATGCCGAACTCTCCTCAGTAAGTGCGAACAGTGTGCCTGCCTGTATGCCTTCTGCGCCGAGAGCCATGGCTGCGAGCATAGCCTCGCCCGAAGCTATTCCGCCTGCGGCAATGAGCGGTTTGGTTGTTGCCTTGCGCACCTGCGGTATAAGAGTCATCGTTGTTGTCTCTTCGCGTCCATTGTGTCCGCCCGCCTCAAAGCCTTCTGCAACGATTGCGTCGACGCCTGCCTCTTCGCATTTCACGGCAAACTTGCTGCTCGACACTACGTGTGCCACTTTTATTCCGGCTTCGTGAAGCATCGGCGTAAACTTCTTCGGACTGCCTGCCGACGTGAATACAACCTTGACGCCCTCGTCGATTATCATTTTCATGAGTCTGTCTATCTCGGGATACATCAGCGGAACATTCACGCCCCACGGCTTGTCGGTTGCAGCTTTCATCTTGTTTATGTGCTCAAGCAGTGTCTCCGGGTGCATTGATCCGGCTCCGAGCAGTCCCAGACCGCCGGCATTGCTCACTGCAGAAGCCAGTCGCCAGCCGCTGCACCATACCATACCGCCCTGAACAACAGGATATTCAATGCCGAAAAGTTCGGTTATTCTGTTATTTTTCATAAGCATTTTCAGTTTTTATAAAATAAAAAAATATCGCTGCAAAGATAAGGTTTTGCCGCGATATTTTTATGTGGTTTGCCGTTATTTTTTATTTTTCGGCACTAGTGTCCCGTTAAAATGGGACGAGTTAAACAATTAAT
>HF992540.1 GCA_000436695.1 Prevotella sp. CAG:1185
GTCCATCTTCTGGTGCCAGCCGTTGTCGTGGCGCTTGCGTTCCTGTCGCAGCTTGCGTATGGCCTGGCGTATGCTCCAAAGTTGCGGATAGTCGGGATAAGCCTCGAAGCGCCGCTCATAAGTGAACGACAGCATCTTGTCGTTAACCTTGGTCGGATTGCCTATGCGCAGCACGCTTATGCCGCGGTCAACGAGCCGCTCGCTTATCCAGTCTACCGCCATATTGCTCTGTGCGCACACCAGCACCTGACTCTCGCGGCGCAGTGTCTCGTATATAGCCTCAACGAGCGTTGTTGTCTTTCCCGTGCCCGGAGGTCCGTGAACTATGGCTACGTCCTTGGCGCGCAGCACCTTGTTGACAGCTTCCTGCTGTGCCTTGTTGAGCCACGGAAAACTTATGGGGTCGAAACTCAGCTCGGCAGCCGACGCACCTGAATAGAACAGGTCGCGCAAATAAGCAAGACGATTGTCGCGGGCGCCTATCACACGGTCTAAAGCCTCGAACATAAGGCGATAGCTCGTCTCGTCGAAGAACAGCTGTACGCCGAGTCCTTCGGTGGCCTGCAGTTCCGCAATGGGCGCATTGTCGGGCACTGTAACCACAAGACGGTCGCCGTCGGCATAGCTGACAGTTCCGGTGAAATTAAAATAACGTATTGATTTCTTTCCTTCTGCCGCCTCGCCCATACGGAAAAAGCATACGGGACGGCCAAACTCAAAGTTGTGCTCAATGTCGGTGTCGGCAGTGCGCACAACTTCAACGGAAAGCTGATTGAGCGAATTGTAATAGCTGCGGACAAAACGCAGCGGATGCCATGCGTCGCCACGCTTCACCTTGCGCGCCAGTCCTGTTGTCTCGGTCTGACGGCGAAAGGCTTCTTTCTCGCTGTTATACTCTATCTCTAACAGCAGGCGTTGCTGGCGCAGGGCCTGAACGGGTGATGACTGATAGTTGTTCACAGATGCAAAGTTAATAAATTTCAGTCAACGGCAGGCTTTCTGCGCTCATATTTGCTGCAGAAACATATAAATGCCACAAGACCGAGCACCACGAAGGGCACGCCTACGAGGGCTGAATAGCGTGGAGTGGCGCCTGCCTCCATAGGCAAACCGCCGCAAAAAGCTCCGACAGCATTGCCAAAATTGAACGCCACCTGTATGGCTGCGCCGCCGAGAAGCTCGCCGCCGGGAGCAAACTTCAGTATCAAGAACTGCTGCGGACTGCTCAGGGCGAACAGGCAGCCTGTGCATATAACCATCAGCATGGCCGAAATCCATCCGTATTCGGCAAAGAAGAATATGAGCAGAAGCGCGGATATGGCTGTTATCTGGGTTACTGCCGCCACGTGACCGGGGCGGTGATGATCACAAAGGCGGCCACTGATAAGATTGCCTGCCACCATGCCGAAGCCTGCGGCTATCATAAGCGCCGACAAAGCGTCGTGAGGGAAACCGCCAACCGACGTAAGCAGCGGACTGACATAGCTGTACCAGCAGAATATGCCGCCGTTACCGAGCATCGTTGCGGCGAGTATCAGCCATGGAGCGCCATGACGAAGGAAGGCAAACTGATGCTTAAAGCCTTCGTTGGGCAAGGCTCCTACAGACGGAACCCACTTCCAGATGTAATAAATGACGATTATGCTTATAAACATAAGCAGGAAAAACGGGAAGCGCCATGATATATGGGAACTGAGAGCCGTGGCAAGGGGCACGCCGAACAGATTGGCTACGGTCATGCCGGCAACCATTATCGACACGGCACTGGTCTTGTGGGCCTCGTCGGCAAGCTTGACGGCAACGATTGACGCCACGCCGAAATAGGCTCCGTGGGGCAGTCCTGACACGAAACGGGCTATGACAAGCATAAGAAAACTTTGAGCCGCGGCAGAAAGTGCCGCTCCAAAGAGTATCAGACAAGCCAGAAACAGCAGCAGATGCTTAAGCGGATACTTGTGAAACACGACGAGCAGGGGCGCTCCGCAGCACACTCCAAGCGCATAGGCTGAGATGCAGTGGCCCGCAGTTGGGATGCTTACGCCAAAATAACGGGACACATCGGGCAGAATGCCCATCATAACAAACTCGGCAATGCCAAGGGCAAGGGTGCCGAAGGCAAGAGCTACAAGACTTTTTTTCATGTTGTTCTTTTTTGTTTTTATCCTGATAACAGGGTGCAAAGTTAATGCAACTTAAACAAACGGCAAAGCCACAGACAATCCATTTTGATGATATAGGCAAAAGTTTCTTCTAATATATCAGAAATTTAAACTTTTTTCGTCTGCCATACATACCCGTAACAATAATGAAAGCCATACCGTTAACGACATAAGACTTATGCACTCATTGGGTAAAAGCTGACTTAAAATCAACCTGAATCAGAAAAGAAAGGGAAAAGAAATCTTTGAAGTCAACCAAATTTAGGAATGAACAAACAAAAACCGGTAAGGCTACAGGCGTGATGAGTTGACAAATAAACTCGTCACAATTCAGCATGCTGGATTTCAATGGTTTACATGCTGATGTGACGAGTGATGAGTTTTTATCAAAAACTTTTATAGGATAGCAGTGACAGATATATATCAGAATAAATGGCCTTAACTTTATTTTGGCAGCAGACCGGCCTTACTGGTGATGATGACCGCCGTCACCGCGCGCCAATTCAGCCCTTATGCGACTGAGCGACTGCGGCGTTATGAACAGATAAGAGGCTATGTATTTCAGCGGAACATACTGCAGCAGGTCTGCTTTCTCGGCCAACAGCGTTTCGTATCTGTCGCGTGCCCGTGGCGCCCCACTGCCGAGAAGCCAGCGCTCAACCTCAAATATCTCTTTCTCATACAGCCTGCGGCCTATGCGCGCAGCCTCGACCGACGACATGAAAAAGTCCTCGGCGTCATCGCGACTTATGCCGTAAACAATACTGTCGCTCATCGACTCGAGCGTTATCATCGACGGTATGTTGCCCACAAAGCACCACGACGAGAACAGCAAGTCGCCCTTAGAGGCAAACCAAAGGGTTATGTCGTTGCCGTCGGAATTGATGTATGACGCACGCCAGATTCCTTTCTCTATTATGTAGATGTTGGTGTTGCGTCCGCCCTTGCGTACAAGTGTCTCTCCTTTCTGTATCTCCATGCGTGTCATTCGTGCCAAGAGCGACTCAACTTCATCCACTGTGAGTCCGCTTCTGCGGCACAGACACTCCTCAAATGTCTCCATAATCATCCTTATTAAACATCCAGTCAACCTTAATTGCCGTCAGACTGCACCGGCATCAACCGGCCATTGCGTAGCCTGATAACAGCACACAGCAGCCCCGACTTGTTCTGCCGGAGCTGCCTTCACCTTTTATTGACGGCCATGCAATGACACGTCATTCTTATAATCACTTACTGTTAACGGCCTCGCTCCCGGCAGTTATAACATTGTTGTTCGCTACAAAGGTAGCAAATCCTTTTCTATTTTTCAAATACATTATCAATATTAATACGCACGTAAGCAACTCCGCAACAGGCACCGCAAGCCATATACCATTCACTCCGGCCAGCTTAGGCATAAGCCAGAAGCACAGGAGCATGAGAACATATCCGCGCATAACGGTTATGAACATGGCCGAAGAGTCGCGCTCAACACTCTGATAATAGCCTATCGCCACTATGTTTACGGCAAACGGAACGAAGCCGAGAGCAAACAATGGCATGCCGCTTACGGCTATTGTGTTGGCAGCAAAGCCTGCGGGAATGAACAGCGAAATGATGTCAGCCGCAAAGAGCAGCGTTACAAGATAGAACACCACGGCGCTGCCCAATGCCGTTGAAAGGGCAAGGCGGAAGGCTGAACGCACACGCTGAGACAGGCGTGCGCCATAGTTATAGCTGAGTATGGGCTGAGCCGACTGCGCAATGGCGTTGTAGACCATAAATATTATGGGGAAGATATAGCACGCTATGCTGTAAGCTGCCACGCCGTCTTCGCCGAGATAGGCAATGAAAACGTAGTTGCCTGCAAACATCATCATCGCTATGGCTGCCTCGCACAGCAGCGACGGGAAGCCGAGACGGCAGATGTAACCCACATTGCGCGCCGTCATGCGCAGGCTGCGCAGATGTGTCTTTACACGACAAAACTTTATGGTGCGGCCCATAAAGAACATATACACAGCACCATTCCGGCTCCGGCTATATAGCCAAGACTCGTTGCAATGCCGGCTCCGATTACGCCCCAGCCGAACACAAAGATAAAGAGATAGTCGAATATGAGATTAAGCAGGGCGGGAACCACGTTGCACATCATGGCATAACGGGGCGATCCGTCAAGGCGTATGTAGAACATTCCGGCGCTCAGCATAGAACTGAATACAAAGAACGGCACAGCACCATAGATATATTCGACGGCCGGAGTGAGCAGACGCTCCGAACTGCCGAGCAGACGCGCCACGTCAGCTGCCCAAAACACAGATATCATGCTGAACGTAAGCACCACAAGACTCAGCGCGATGGCTGCCTGAGTTACATTGATACGGGCTGTCTTCGGCTTGCCGTGAGACAGATGAATAGACGCCACCACCGACGCGCCAACGCCGAACATCAGACCCAGACCGGTGTTAATAAGGAATAATGGCGCCACGATGTTTACTGCCGCCAGCGCATCGCTGCCGAGACCGCGGCCCACAAAGATTCCGTCGGTTATGACAAAAAGAGCCGACGACACCATGCCGAGCAATGTCGGCATGAGAAGTTTGCGGAACAGGCTTGACACCTTTGTCGTTCCAAAATTAATACTGTCTTTCATTTCACTTTACGATTTTATGTTGTTTCTAACGGTGCGCAAAAGTAAGTGTTTATAAATGAAAGGCAGTTAACAATTGGTAATTTCTGTGACTGGCGCATGAATAAAAGCGCCAAAAACTGCATTTTATAAACAAATGGTAATTAATTAACTGCTTCTGACAATAAAATAACATACATAAAACTGCCTTTCGACTGTTGACTGACGGCAATAAACAAACGCAGAAACAGTAATAACAAGGCGACAGAAGCGACAAGATATGCAAAAAAGATATGCGCAAAGCCTAAGAAACGCGACACGGCAAAAGGCCATGACACGCCAATATGCACACAACAGGCATGCCTCAAAGAAACGGCACATAGCAGCCTGCGCCGCTGCAATGTGACATTTTAGAACACGATTCAGGCTTAAGCCAACACGAAAAGGATGCGCATAAGACTTACTCGGCCATGCGCTCCTGATTGACTGCCTGACGGATATAGTCGTCGTCGAAGGTGAAAACGTGGTTAAAGATGCCAAACGACACGGCTCTCGACTTGCCGTCGACGTTGATTGTTCCGATAGAAAAAAGAAAATAGTTGTCGACATCAAGAAACTGATTGACGGCCATGTTGACCACGCCCGAAGCAAACACATTGGTGAACATGCCAAATATGCCCGACGAACCGGCACTCTGACTTATGGCTTGACTTATCTCTCCTGCCACGGCTTCACAATGCTGCTCGCGTGTAGGACAAGTTACGGTGAGCGCAAAGGCTATTATAACGGCAATGACTATACTGACAACGCGGCCTCCTATGTGACGGCGGCGCGGCTCGTATATTATTTCTTCAACATCGTCTGCAACTTTTCTGCGTCCTCCACCAACATCGCCGGCTGCCGAATATGCTGCGCCGCGTGACTCGTCTGTGCCGTTATTCTGTGAAGAATCGGCCTTAGGAGCAGACTTTTCTGCCTTTGCAGCCTGCTCATGAGGAAGCGGCGGCGGCACTGCACCGGGCTTTACCTTGCCCTCAATAACATCTTTAAGTTCCTTAACCTGCCATGCCGGGGTCCACTGTTCCATGCCCTCGGCCCATACAAGCGTCTCGGAAGAGAGGCCGAGGCCGACGAGTTCGTCGACCGAGAAAGGCCCCTGCTGCCTGTTATCTACATAAATGAAATATCTCATCTGTTGTCCTCCGTTTTATTTTTTCCATATTTGCGGCTCCACTGGTCGTATTTTTTAAACACCTTAAGAGCCTCCGAGTTGTACCAGCTGTAGCCGTTGCGGCGCTCATGGCCAATCTCGCTGACGTCAAACTTCATCACTCCGTCGCGGTCGCAGAAGAAGGGGCGGTTGCCGTCCAACGTATAGAAACGTGCCCACAGCGGCTTCGACTCCTCGCCGTCGGCACACTTAACCAGTCGCCAGTCTTTCTTGCCGTCGGCATTCTTAAAATATTCTCTCTTATACCCGTCGATTTCAGTGTTGCGAAACCATTCCACGGCAGCCTCAACGCTGTTGACGATGGCCTGCGAAGGCTTTGAGAGCGACATGAGGAAGAGCACGATGTCGTCAGACTCCTGTCCGCTGAGCGACGCAAGTTCAAAGGCGCGGGCGTTGGCGGGCTTCAGCGTCTTCTCGTCGTGCTGCGCACACCACACGGTTAGCTTGCCGTTCTGAACATACTGAGTCTTAAGTATGCAGTCGATGCCCTTGTCGAGCGCGGTCTTCGCCTTCTGTTTAACGCTGTCGGGGAAGAACGCGAAAGGAGCCTTGCCCAGACTGGCGTCGCGCATAATCTTCATTACATTTATCATGGCGTCGTCGTTATACGTGATGTGCGTGTAATAGCCTTTGTTGCGCGGATAAAACTGCGGCCATCCGCCGTTGTTGTATTGTGCGTCGCAAAGATACTGCATGCCCTTCATCACGGCATCCTTATATCGTGAGTTGCCGGTGGCATTATAAAGTTTCGACAGATAGATTATCTCGGTCGACGTGGCGCGGTTGTCAATGGTACTCTCCTTGACATTAGTCTTCTGTGCCTCCACTTTTTTCTTCTCGCTGTCTGAAAGCTTCTTTGCCATGTCGATGTTCTTAGGCCATCCGCCCGTGGTCTGCTGATATAGCAGCAGATTGTCGCCTATGCGTGTTGCCTCGGCTGTTGAGAAGAATTCAGGGTCGAGATGAGCAGCCCATGAAGTCCATGTCTTGTAGATTTTCTTCTGCGGTTTGCTGTTTTTCTGATTTGTTTTAGTACTACTTGTTTCAGTTGTCTGTCCTTGGGCATCTGTCATTGCAGTAAACGTAAACGCTGCGGTCAGAGCCATCATGATTATTTTTGTTTTCATATAATATAAAATGTTATACACTGGTGTACGTGCCGTCGTATTACGTGTATAGGCCACGCCGACAGCCTTATTTATTTAGATGTATCCTGCGGCAAAAGGTTTAGTTGCCGTAAGATATTTTAACCCTGACACGGCTGTTTTGGTTTACCGGCACAATGACTAACGATTTCCGGCATAACTGACTTAGCATAACACAACAAGAACAAACCGGCGCTCAGCGCAGCTTCAGTATGCTTCGGCGCTCGTCTTCGGGAAACTTCTCTATGGCATAGCGCAGCATGGTGCGCGGCATTTCAGCATAATGACTCATAACATAAGCCCTTAGACGCGGCAGGTCGCGCTTGCCTGCCTCACGCAACATCCACCCAACAGCCTTGTGCATAAGTTCATGGGGATGACGGATAAAGCGCAGCGCAAGGGCGTAAGCGTCGTCAAGGTCGCCGTTCTTGATGAAGGCATAAGTGGACACCATGGCTATACGGTTGTCCCAAAGCAGACTGCTTTCGGCCAATGTGTAGAGCAGACGGCGCGGTCTGCACGACAGATATCCGCCGACAATCTGTGGCGCGCTGAGGTCTACGAGGTCCCAGTTGTTTATGCGATTGGTCATTGAGAGATACAAGTTGACAAGTTCATGCTGCAATTCGTCATCGGCCTTCTTCATCTTCTCGACCATTATGAGCAGTGCGCAAAGCCTTATTTCGTGCCATTCCGACTGAAGCAGCTGCTTTATTGTGCCCACGTCGGCTGTCTTGTGGCTCTTAACCACGCCTCGCGTCACCGGCACCTTTATGCCAAGGAACTTGTCGCCGCAGCCATATTCGCCCTCACCTGTCTTAAAGAAGCGCTGCATCACCTCGCGCTGTGAGTCATCACGCAGCGCCATCATCTCGTCTGTTATTATCTCGTATTCTGTCTTTTCCATATTGGTTCACCTTATTTGCCTTGTTGCAAAGATAATGTATGGTGTGTGTATGGCAAAATGATAAGCATTGTTTTTTTGATTTAATATTGAATGAGTGATAATACTGGCTACGACTCCCGCAATACCACAAAATCAAAAAACTGCGTTTTTCATTTTACAGTGCACTCGGCTTGCACTATCTTTAAATAATATAGGCGGCGCCTCGGCAATCCAAAATCAAAAAACTACGTTTTTCATTTTGCAGTGCACTCGGCTTGCACTATCTTTCAATAAGACAGGCGGCGACTCGGCAATGCTAAATCAAAAAACTGCGTTTTTCATTTTGCAGTGCACTCGGCTTGCACTATCTTTGCACTGGCAAAGGAAATTTCAGGAAAAAGAATTATGATTAAAGCTTTATTTTTCGACATAGACGGAACACTCGTCAGCTTCAGCACACACGAGATACCACAAAGCACTATAGATGCTCTTGAACAGGCTAAGAGCAACGGCGTTAAGGTGTATATATCTACCGGAAGACCGGTGAAACTGATCAACAACCTGCATGCCATTGAACATCTTATCGACGGATATATCACCACTAACGGCGCATACAGCTTTATTGGCGACAAGGACGTGAGCATTGTCGACATTCCTCTCGACGACGCACGCACGCTGATACGACTTGCAGATGAGATGAATTTTGCCACTATGGTGGTGGGTGCTAAAGACCTTACGGTGCATAACCCTAACGAAATGGTGGACAAGGTGTTCAGAGAACTGCTCAACGTTAACGACCTCGGCGAGGACATCAGTCTCGAAACGGTGCTTAGCCAGCCTATACTTCAGCTCACACCGATAATCAACGAGGAACAGGAGAAACAGATTATGCCGCTCATGCCTCACTGCATAGCCGCAAGATGGTATCCGGCATTTGCCGACATCACTGCCAAAGGTGCCGACAAGGGCAAGGCTCTCGGACGCATGGCCGAATATCTGGGCATGGACATCAGCGAGACAATGGCCTTCGGCGACGGCGGAAACGACAAGTCTATAATACGTGCGGCAGGCATCGGCGTGGCGATGGGCAACGCGATAGACGACGTTAAGGCGGTGGCTTCTTACGTTACCGACCACGTTGACAACGACGGAGTGAGCAAGGCGCTGCGCCATTTCGGCATAATCTAATGCCCACAGGCATCATTTGTCATTAACAGGTCTTCATCTTTTTTCCGGCGCACGGTTATCTTTTTTGTCATTAATGCGGTTTTAAACTAAAAGAATAACTGCCGGACGCTGCGGCGGAAGAAAGATGAAGTTGTTTTTTCAGCAACAATTTGCGCGGCATATTTGTAAATTTTTCATCCATAATCATTGCCGCTTAACGCTCTCAGAATAGCCATGCTCATCACAACACTGCCGTTTGGCACGAAAAATGGCGAAAATTGAGCGTTTTCAGCAAAGCTTTGACTAACAGGCATTTAGGCCACTTATCCACACAAAGCGATAATGTTAACAAACATTACTCGGCCACTTACGGTGCAAAAGTCATAGGTTTACGACACGAAAGCGGTGCTTTTACCATGTTAAAACAGCCGTTTTAAGGCCTAAAAAGCATGATTCTGAACCATTTTTTCGGAATAAAAGCAAACGGATGTTAAAGAATTGGCATATCAACTGCCATTCATTTAACATCCGTTATACTTGTATTTTCCAGAATGAAAAATATTTTTGTCCTGACTTTTTACCGTCTCATGAACATTCAATATAATATGTCCGGCACACAATAGCCTGCATTTTTGACAACAAAAAAGCCGAAGGCATAAGCTCCGGCTTTCACATTTTAAATTATATGTAAGAAAAGTAAAATTATATTCATCAACAATTATCAGTCTTAACCTTAATGCAGCAACCGCCATCAGTCTGCGCTGCGCTTTGGCCAAAGGCTGTAGTCTACGGCGCGGTTGCTGTCTGCCGCC
>HF992541.1 GCA_000436695.1 Prevotella sp. CAG:1185
CTCTGACTCAAATAGTTGATTATAACGAAGCTTACGGTATCGGGATAACTTGTTCATTATAAAATTCTTATTTTCTGCAAATTTACGCTCTTGGAACCATATAAACAACTGTACTACAATATTTTAATTTATAGAACTCCTCTATACTGATTTTATAAAAACTTGCGGCATAAACAGACACCCTGTAATGCCGCATATAGAATGTGTTGATGCGGTTCGGCAAGCTCATTTCGCCTTATGTTCACAAAGTTAGGAAAAATCCTGAACATTTTCAACTTTCCAGAAGTTTATTTCTGTTCATCACCGATATCCATTGAAATATAAGCGTTCAGAACCGCACGGCAGACACAACGCAATAACCCGGCCGAATAATAACCGGTCGGATTATCACATTAAATTATTAATACTGTTCAAATTTTTCACAACGCTTTTCCGTAACGGTCAAAAAGGAAGCAGCATGAAAACAGTAAAATACACCATGGCCAGCAGAGCCAACACCTCTAATGCCAGTTCCAGCTTGTCAAAGCGGGTGCTTTCATTGTTTTTCAATAAAGACGTCAGTGTTACAAGCACCAGCGGCAAAATCATAAAGGAATACCTCAGCTCTATTCCAAACAACACAAAGCCCCACCATACAATACCCATCAGAAGTATGAGGGAAAGAATTATTACTTTTGCTTTTTTCATAAGGCACCAAAATTAAATTTAACTACCATAATCATTAAAAACTTCAACGAAGTTAAATAGAGAGAGTAAAGCAACAAATGTAATTTTCTACAGATTTATACTCACAAGAAAGAGGCGCAACAAACCATTATCATGCTTAAGCACGTAGGACGTACCCCAGGTGCGTCCACCTTTACATTATCAATCATATAGAACGTTTTCGGACGCACCTGGGGTACGTCCCCTGCAATATCACGTCGTTTTCGTTCCCTTTGGTGTCGGTAGCTCTACGGCAGATAAAAGCATAAGAGTGCTGAAAAGGATATCTAACCTGTCTTTCTTAAAACTTATTCTACTCATAGCGTATGATTTTAAGATTATTGTTTAAAAATTTTTATATCACGCAAGACAAATTGTCAATGCAGTCAAAAATATTTTTATCGTTATGCAAATCTGTCTGTGTATTGTTTACAAATGTAGGTAAAAATTAAAGTCGTTATTTATTTTAGTAAGTTCATTTTGGTTCATTTCCCATAAATTATAGTTTATATAGAAATTATTTCGAACCGTATGATAGGCATAAAGTAATAATCCGACTAAATTGAAACATGTCGGATTATTACTTTTAATTATTACTACTATTCAAAATTTTCACAACGCTTAATCTTATTTATAAGCATCAAAAAGGAAGCAGCATGAAAACAGTAAAATACACCATAGCCAGCAGAAAATAGAATTTATTTTACTTTGCAATCACTTTCTCTGTACGGCCGTCAGCATACTTCAGAATGTTTATACCCTTCTGAGGTGCATTGAGGAGCTGTCCGTCAATAGAATAGCGGGCAACAACTTCATTATTTACATCATTATGTATTCCGTTTACGCTTGTTGAGCCACTATAAACGAAGTTAACCGTTATCTCTGAATCTGTAGTAAGAGAGCCTTCACCTTTAATAGATAATTTTACTACACATGTACCTGCAGCTTCTCCTGGAACCCACTCTGTTTGTGAAGATATATCAACTGTACTATTTGGCTCAACTTCTTTAGCATCTTTCTCCATAGTTCCCTCAGCAGTCATAGAAGAGCAGTTTCCGGCACAACAAGCTGCAAAAGAGGTTCCAGCAGGCAATGTCGTTACATTATAATAAATCTTACAATCCTTTTTCTGTGATGAAGTATTTTTCACATAAACGCCACCTAAAGGAACTGTCGGTTTATCTACAATAATAAAGCCACCAGGATATTCGGAACCATATATTATTTCTTGCATTGAACCAACCTTATCCATTGTAAGCGTAGTACCATTTTCGATAACGTTACCATTTTCGTCAACGAAAGAGAAAGACTGTGCATTCATTGAAATGCAACCTATTACAAATAATATACAAAGAGTAAAAAACTTTTTCATATTTCTTTTAATTTATAATAATGTTAAACTTGTTTTTAATAGTAAAATAGTAAAAGGCTTAATCGGGAAGTTCCTTAATTCAGAACTTCCCAATTTAATATTTATTCATTTGTTTGCGCTTCATCCTTAGCAGGTATTACAGGTACTTTGACAACCTGCTGTACACCACTTACATTATAAACGAAAGCTACAACAGACATATTTTCAGCTTTCCAGCCTTCATCAAGAACTGCTGTACATGTTGCAGTTTTTTCTTCGTTCCATTTAACACTGAAGTCCTCACCGTCACGTCCGTTAACCGCTGTACGGAACACATGGTTATGAACATACTGAGTATTAATAGAACCATCCGGCATATACTGAATGTTTGTTATATTGTCTTCAGTAAGCCAAAGTTGCAATTTACCTGTAACATCAAGTATACCTTTTGCATTAACGTTTATGGTTACAGTTCTCGTAGCCTCATCATACGAAGTTGTTGCGTCAAGTTCAAGCGGAGCAGAAGTCTGCAATGCATCACGGACTATTGTTCCCCAAGACTGATATGTACTTGAAACGGTCTTTCGGTCAATAACACCTGTCGGCTGCGCATCTATGCCCCATGAATTAAAATAGTAATCACCTGTCTCTGTCCACAACGGGAAAGGCTGATTAGTTACGGTCTTAGAGAAAGGACCGCTATGAATACCTACAGCGATAACATTTTCTGCACCATACTGCTTTTGCAGGCTTTCAATCATTTCTGAAGCATTCGGGCAGTTTACGCAACGTTGTCCTGTGAAATCTTCAATCAATACATGTTTCGCAACTTCTACAGGCTCCACTTCAATTAAGCGGTCGTCCTCATCAATATTGCTGCATGCCATAAATGAAAGTGCCGCAGCACAAATGGCTAACTTGCCATATATTTTATTATTCAGCTTCATCTCTGTTTAGAAGTTATAGTTGTAAGAAAGTGTTACACCCTTGCTTGCCGGCACGTAACGGCATACGCCGCCCGAACAATTGTAACCGGCACGGGTACGGCCATAACCAAGCTGTATGCGGTGAGAGCCTTTGTTGAATGTTATGTATCCCTGATAATAGTGCAGGTCGGTAACGCCGCTGTTGTATTCATCAGCGATTGTGAACATCCAGTTAGGAAGTACTGACAGCTCGAGCAGAGCATACCACCAGTCGCCCAAGTCGTCATCGGTTGACAGATACTGTAGCTCACCACGAAGAGTAAACTTATTGTTGAACTGATATTTAGCATCAGCGATGAAGATGTCAGAATGTATCATTCCGCCTTCACCCTCTACAATTGTCTTGTTGTAGAACTGGTTCATATACATGAGGTTGAGTTTGAACTGACGTGTCAGTTTCTTCTCAATCTGCACATTCAGGTCTTGATAGAATGTCTCGTCACCCATCTTCCAGAAAGCAGATCCATATCCGTCTGTTCCGGCTCCGCCTATATAGTTAGTATCGATGCCGCGGATGTGAGAGAAATTAACCTTGATGTTTGTTCCATATTTACCGCCAAGGAATGTACGGCGCTTAAACTTATAGCCAAACTCACCCTGGAATGCCCACTCTCCATCAGGATTGGTTGCATAAGGATACATTGCAGCCAAAGCATAGGTCTGGTCCATGGTGAACGCAGGCAGGTGGTTGATAAACGAAGACGTACCGTTGATGGTTCTCTTGCTGCGGAACGACATATTGTCGCTGCGCTTAGCCTGAAGCAGGATGCTCATGCCTCGCTTTGAATATGAAGCTGAAAGCATTGCAACGTTACCTTTACGATAGATGTATCCGTTATCGAACGACGGGTCTTGCGATTTCCATGCATATTCAGCGAGAAGGCTGAAGTTGCCTTTCTGTAAATTAGCTCGCACGTCAAATGCGTTCACTGTGGTAGGCAAGTTGAGTCTATGAGTGGCGTCAGCCATAATTTCCTCTTCTTTCTCATACTTGTTTACCCATGAAGCGCCGAGCGTAAGATATGTGCCGCTGTTGCTCATACCCTTAAACCACTGGTCGAGACCAAGCTCAATGTCAGCACCAGACACCCATGAATCGTTGTGCGACCAATATTTGCGCTGCTTACCGCTAAGAGCCTTGATAGAAACACCGGGCAGGGGCTTGATAGTCAGGCGTCCGCCGAGCAGAGAGTTGTCGATACCAAGAGTACGCTCTTCGTAAGTGCGAAGAATGAATCCTGAGCCGAACTGCTCGTAAAAATTACCTAAAGTAAGATCCCAGTTTTTGAAATGAGTCTTTAAATAGAAGTATGGTACGCCCCATCCTCTATAATCTTTTTCAAATCCAGGTAAAGGATGTTTCAAAAATTCGAAACGCGCTCCGGCATCAACATGCTCACTCATTACATTTACGTCTGCAAATGTATTGGTCAAAGCCCATTCGTTAACTTTCTCGGTGCCAATTGCGTCATCGTCCTGCGGAATAAGGATGTCGCTCTGTATACTTCCGCTGACGGTAATCTTTTTTTCTTCTGTCTCTTGTGCCAAAGCTGTTAAAGACAAAGCCGGCATAAGCAAGAGGCAGAAAAGTTTGTTATAATTGTGCATAAGTGTCAATATATTCGGTTGTCAGCACTATGTAGCATTATTTATTGATGAGCTCTCTTACTTTCTCAATAAGTTCCTGTTCAGCTCCTTCAGTATATCCGTTATGTTTATAGACAATGTTTCCTTGTCCGTCGACAATCAGTGTATAAGGAATCATCTGTATTCCAAGTGCACGCTTAAAATCGCTGTTGGGGTCAAGAAGCACATCATACGGCCATTCATGACTGTCAACAAGCGGTTTTACCTTGTTGATGTTCTGTGCCTGGTCGATAGACACTGCTATAACCTTAACGCCGGTTTCTTCCTGCCATTCATCATAAACTTCGCTGATGGCAGTCAGCTCACGGTTACAGGGTTTACACCAGGTGGCAAAGAAGTCAATAATGAACGGTTTGCCATTGTTTGACAACGTGTCTGTTCTTACGGTTTTTCCATTAATATCCTTAAGGGTTACAGACGGTAACTGCGCGCTGGCTGAATACACTAGTCCAAGCGCAAAAACAATTGATAACAAAAATTTTTTCATTATTAATGCAATTTTACTGTTTTAACTTGGACAAAGTTAGTAATAATTTTGAAACATGCTAACTTTTTAACTGGAAAAAATGCATAAAAATATTGCATTGTGATAAAAGTTATGAATAATAAAGCCATTTAATATTTATTAGCAATAAAGATGCAATATTTATGCATAAATTGTTCTTTTAATGAAATGTGTTTGTCATTTTTTCTTTATTTTACACTATTTTTCAATAAAACTTACTTTAAGAAAAGTCTTGCAGACATTGTCTTTGCACTATGCAAAGGAAAACCATTTTTTATTTCTCGATATGCAAAATATAACATGGCCGACAACAATTTAAGACTCACTAATCATTATTATTTGATAAATTTGGACAAAATTAAGTGTAAAACAAACATTATTTTTCAACTTATCAACAAAGGTTTTCAAACATTAAACAGCAAGCGAAATAAAGAATAAAAAGATATGGGAAAACGATGCATTAAATTGAATATGATGAACTATAATTTCAATATGATACAATAAAAAAAACACTTTTTATATTTAAATAAGGTGGAATTCACTTGATAAAAATCAAGAAGGCAACAATAAGCACATGACCAAGAAACATCACTAAGACAAACACAACAAGAAAGTATGAACACAATAAAATCACGATAATTTTTATAGAAAAGCGCGACTCGGTATCGACATTAAAACAAACGAAGAAAAGAAGTATGAAAAAGATAAAAAACATTTACATTAAACATGGTATATTTCAACAAAACTGTTACAAAAAACATGTAACAGAAACTAACGTCTTATAAATATTTGTGCAAACATTTGCAAGCAGAAACGGACATACAGATTACATTATGACATATCAGTTTTGCATATTTTTCTAAACAAAATAGAATGTCATGAAGGCAAAAGCCACCCGTATTAATAAGAATTATTTACAATACGACTCAAAGTCATACATTTTGAATGATAAAACATGCCATTTTAGACTTTAAATACAAATCGCTTCAATCAGCAAAATTAAAGTCAGTAGAAGTATATGCTTTCATTTTCAGAGATTTACAATTTATACACGTGAGTTCGGGATAATAAATATTAAATAAATTGAAGTTGCAGTGTATTTACAGGTAATGGTTCCGGCTCATTCTCGAAGAAACAATATGCAGCAAGTGCCGAGCATAGATTCATTATAAAATTGTCTACAGACCTGTACCTTGAATGAACCAGGTTGGGCTTGTTCTTCAATAGTTCGTTTATACATTCTATTACATACCTTTTTCTCAGCATAATCTTG
>HF992542.1:0-10343 GCA_000436695.1 Prevotella sp. CAG:1185
TATCCCCATTAAATTTCTACTGCCCCGCTTTATTTTTTACTACACAACCAGTCGGCAACAGCCAATCTTGAAAGCGCCAGCAGTGTGTATTCAAGGCTATAATGAAAATATTATTATTCAATAACATTCCCCAAAAGCAACAATCTGTATATTTGATAATCTTGCTATAAAAACAAAAAAGGAACATCTGAATGATGCTCCTTTTCTGTGATTCCGTTGGGATTCGAACCCAAGACCCACGCCTTAGAAGGGCGTTGCTCTAATCCAACTGAGCTACGGAACCCCTAAATCGAGTGCAAAGGTACTTAAAATAATTCTTTCTACAAAATTTTTCAGAGAAAAAGTTTTAAAAAAGAATGTCAAAGCACTCAATATTATTTATGAATTCATTGTTGCAAGGAACTCTTCGTTATCACGAGTGCGTGCCATACGGTCATGAATTGTGTTCATTGCCTCAATAGGCGTCATGTCTGCAATATACTTACGCAAGATCCACATACGGTCAAGAGTTGTCTTATCCTGCAGCAGGTCATCACGGCGAGTACTTGAAGCAACGAGGTTGACAGACGGGAATATTCTCTTGTTGCTGAGACTTCTGTCAAGCTGAAGCTCCATGTTACCAGTTCCCTTAAACTCTTCAAAGATAACCTCATCCATCTTGCTGCCTGTGTCAATCAATGCAGTTGCAACAATAGTAAGCGAACCTCCGCCCTCAATGTTACGTGCAGCACCGAAGAAACGTTTAGGCTTCTGCAGGGCATTGGCGTCAACACCACCGGTAAGCACCTTACCGCTAGCAGGCGAAACAGTATTGTATGCACGCGCAAGGCGTGTAATAGAGTCAAGGAATATAACGACATCATGTCCGCACTCAACCATGCGCTTTGCCTTCTCGAGTACAATACCTGCAATCTTCACATGGCGTTCAGCCGGCTCATCGAACGTAGAAGCTATGACTTCTGCATTAACAGTGCGTGCCATGTCGGTAACCTCCTCAGGACGCTCGTCGATAAGCAGCATCATAAGATAAGCTTCAGGATGGTTTGCAGCTATTGCATTGGCAATGTCTTTCATCAGGATTGTCTTACCTGTCTTAGGCTGTGCGACAATAAGCGCACGCTGTCCCTTACCAATAGGCGAGAACAAATCAACGATTCGTGTACTCAAGTTTGTTGTTGAGCGTTCACCGCAAAGAGTAAACTTCTCGTCAGGGAACAAGGGAGTAAGATGATCAAACGGAATGCGGTCGCGTACTTCAGCCGGATCACGGCCGTTAATTTTATCAATGCTTGTAAGAGGGAAATACTTTTCACCGTCGTGAGGCGGACGGACATGACAGTTGACAACATCACCGGTCTTAAGTCCGTAGCGCTTTATCTGTGCGATAGAAACATAAATGTCATCAGGTGAAGAAAGATAATTGTAGTCGCTTGATCTAAGGAATCCATAACCGTCGGGCATTATCTCGAGCACTCCGTTGGCAGTGATAATATCTTCGAAATCAAACTGAGGAACATTTTCGGCCTCCACCTGTGGAGCATACATCACATTGTTTACATCCATCGGACTGGTGGGATTGTCAAACATGTCGAAACGCGGCACGGCCATCTGGTCCTCGATAGGAAGGTCTACAATTGGAATAAAATCGGTTCCGTCGCCCGGATCGCCTTCCCAAACTCCCGAGGCTACAGCTTCACGTTTTTCGTCGGCAGCTTCGTTATGTGCATTAACCTTAGCCTGAAGCTGGGCTATCAAGTCAGAAGAATTGTCATTTGATGAGTTGTCATCACCTGCCGATGCAAACTCTGCTTCAGGAACTACGTCCATATCATCATCAACCGGCACTTCATCATTAGCTTCAGGAACATCAACCGGAGCTGACTCAACCGGCTCGTTTACCGGCTCTACCGGTTCTACTGCCACAGGCTCATTAATCTCAGGCTGTTTTTCGGGCTCTGCCACAGGTTCTTCTGCGACAGGTGTAACTTCAATCTTTGGTTCCGGCTCCGGCAGAGGCTCTGCAACAGCCTTACTCTTAGCTCTTGAGCGCGTCTTGGCCGGCGCTGCAACAGGCATGTCATTAAACAATGGTGGTATCTCGTTCTGAACTTTATTCTTTTTCAAATCAAAGTTCTCACCTTCTTTTCCATTAACAGAATAAACACGGTCAGTATCTTTCTTTACGATACGAACTCTACGACGCTTCGTACCAAGTGGATTCTTGTTACCCTCAACCTCAGCCTGTTTGTCAAGAATAGAATAAATGATTTCTTCCTGTGTTTCGCCAGACTTAATTTTAGCACCCACTTTCTCAGCTATTTCTTCAAGTTCGGAAATATCTTTAGATAATAATTCGTCTTTGCTATACATTTTACGTTTACGTATGTAAGAAATTTATTGATTGTATTCGTTTCACGAGTGGAAACAAATGATGATTTTTTTATTTATTGCAAAAGTAATAATTTATATTGATTTAAAGAAACTACACTACATAAGAGTTTTTCATTTTAACTTAATTTTAATATTTAGGATTCTATATCTGAAAGCTCCAGCCATCTCATTTCCTTCATGTCGAGTTCATCCTTCAACAAAGGCAGACGCTTGCTTTTTTCAGTCAGTTCATCAACCGACAGAGTGCCACTGCACAATTGTTCTTCTATATCTTTCTTTTCCTGCTCAAGCCTTGCAATGTCTTTCTCAAGCTGTGCAAACTCCATCTTCTCCTTATACGACATTTTATGGCGTTCCTGATGACGTTTTTCTCTCGGTTTGGCATCCTTTTTAGCCTCCGACTCATCCTCCCGGCTCTTAAGCGAACACCATTCACGATATTGAGTATAGTTGCCGGGGAAGTCTTTTACCACGCCGTTGCCCTTGAAGACAAGAAGATGGTCGACAACCTTATCCATGAAATAACGGTCGTGACTTACAATGATAACACAACCGGGGAAATCGGCAAGATATTCCTCAAATATCTGAAGAGTCTGAATGTCCAAATCGTTGGTCGGCTCGTCGAGGACAAGGAAATTAGGATTCTTCATCAGTACCGTACACAGATACAGCTTACGCTTTTCGCCTCCGCTGAGTTTGTAGACATAATTGTGCTGCTGTTCGGGAGTGAAGAGGAAATATTGCAGGAACTGCGATGCCGACAGATGTTTTCCGCCGCCCATGTCGATATATTCAGCTATATCGGTTATCACGTCGATAATCTTTTTTTGCTCGTCAAACACCATGCCTTCCTGTGAGAAATATCCAAAACGCACCGTTGAGCCTATGTCAAAGCGCCCGCTGTCGGGTTTCTCCTGTCCTAAAAGCAGTTTAAGAAAAGTTGTTTTGCCGGTGCCGTTGTTCCCGACAATTCCCATTTTCTCAAAACGGGCAAAGTTATAATAGAAGTCTTTAAGTATGACCTTATCTGAACCCCAGCTTTTGGAAATATACTGACACTCGAAAATCTTGCTTCCGATGTAGACGTTTCGCGCCTTCAGCCTCATCTGTCTGTCTTCAATACGCTGCTTGGCTGTCTTCTCCAGTTCATAGAACGCATCCTCTCTGTATCTTGCCTTATGTCCGCGCGCCTGCGGCATTCGGCGCATCCAGTCGAGTTCCTTTCTGTAAAGGTTATTGGCGCGCGCTATTTCGGCACGTGTATTGTCGATACGTTCCTGTCGTTTTTCGAGATAATAGCTGTAGTTGCCGCGGTAGGTGTATATTTTCTTGTCGTCAAGTTCGAGTATGACAGAGCAAACCTTATCAAGGAAGTATCTGTCGTGAGTAACCATGAGCAACGTTTTGTTGCCGCGGGCAAAAAATCCTTCAAGCCATTCGATCATGTCAAGGTCGAGATGGTTGGTTGGCTCGTCTAATATAAACATGTCCGGCTCGGTAAGCAGCACGTTAGCCAAGGCCACACGTCGCTGCTGTCCTCCGCTGAGAGTGCCGATTTTCTTGTCAAGGTCGTCAATCTTCAGCTGGGTAAGTATCTGTTTGGCACGCAAAATCTTTGCCTCGTCACCCTTATGATTGAAGCATGCGTCAAGAACAGTGTCGTCAGGGTCAAACTTAGGCGACTGCTCGAGGTATCCTATTTTAAGGTCGCGTCTGAAAACAATATTGCCCGAGTCATAGCCCTCGTGTCCGGTTAATATCGAGAGCAGCGTCGACTTTCCCGTTCCGTTTTTTGCAACGAGTCCTATTTTCTGTCCTTCTGCAACGCTAAAAGAGATGTCCTGGAACAGCAGATGTGCTCCAAACGATTTAGTAAGATTCTGTATGTCAAGATAAGGTAACTGACCGGCCATTTCTGTTTCTTAATTTTATTAATGCCCTATTGGTTTAATGTTTTGTTTATGTTTTCAATATAGTCAAGTATTTCATCACGTCCGCGCTTTGTCTCGCTGCTCGTAATGAAATAAGGCGGAAGCTCTTCCCATGTCTCTTTCAGCTTATCCATATAAGCCGTTGCGGCAGGCACCACTTTCGATGCGCTAAGCTTGTCGGCCTTGGTGAACACGATAGAGAACGGGATGTTGCTTTGTCCGAGCCAGTTGATAAAGTCAACGTCTATGGCCTGCGGGTCGTGCCTTATGTCGATAAGCACAAACACGTTGACAAGCTGCTCACGCTGAAGGATGTAAGACGTTATCATCTGTTCAAGTTTCTTCTGAACAGTCTTTGAACGCTTTGCAAATCCATAGCCCGGAAGGTCGACCAGATACCACTCGTTGTTTATAATGAAGTGGTTAATCAGCAGGGTTTTACCCGGAGTAGCCGAAGTCTTTGCCAGATTTTTATGGTTGCAGAGCATATTGATAAGGCTCGATTTGCCCACATTGCTTCGTCCGATAAAGGCATATTCAGGCTTTGTGTCTTTTGGACAAAGCTGTATATTCGGACTGCTCAATGAAAATTCTGATTTTGTTATTATCATTTGGTCGTAGATAAATTTGTGAAAAACAGCTGCAAAGATAATAAAAATATCAGAATAACGAAATATTTGTACCAATGATACACATCAACATACATTAAATTATATTACAGCACGGCAGAACAAGCCTTTACATACAACTTTAATGGCACATATAGCTGGATTAACCGGCATACAGGTGTGCAATAAAAAATCAGGACAAATTATTTTTAAGAAACAGAATGTGAGAAAAGAAAAAATGGCATTTTTATATTGCGAAACAGGCTTAACGACATGCAAAATCAACAGATATATGCGCAACAAACCGCCTATTTTAATATCAAAACGCGCTTAAATGTAACGCAAAAGGCCACAAATCAGCATGTAAAAGGTGTGCTTTTGCAATGCAAAAAGCGGCAAATCGCAATATAGATGCATACAGCAAGTACCACTAAAGAACATAAGCCACTGAACATCAAGACATTACGCCTAATACAAGAAAAGATGCACTATTTCATTCAAAATATCTGATTTATAAACAAGAAAGGCATTCCAGACACGTTAAATGTAACCGTTTTGTAAATAAAACGGAATGTGTGCAATTTAGAAATTATAACCGACAGCCAATCAGCAGCCTCAACACACAAAACGCGCCACACAAAAAGTGAAGAATTAAATACATATTTAAGATAAAAACAACAGCCTTTACGGCATACAAGAAACGGCGAAAGGGAAAATAAAAATAAAATTTGTTTTGAATTTTACCACTATTAAAGTAACTTTGCCGACGAAAACATTTTAATAAATATGACTCAACAATATCCGTCGACATTGCTTCAAAAAGCAGTGACAGAATTTTCAAGTCTTCCCGGCATAGGACAGAAAACAGCACTCAGACTCGTGCTGTTTCTTCTGAGGCAGGATAAAGACAAGGTGGAAAGGTTTGCGCAGACCATCAGCGAGATGAAACAAAACATCAAGCACTGCGCCGTATGCCACAACATAAGCGATACCGACATCTGTCCTATATGCTCGGATACAAGACGTGACGCAACAACAGTGTGCGTGGTGGAAAACGTGCAGGACGTGATGGCTATTGAAAACACTCAGCAGTATAACGGCCTTTATCATGTGCTGGGAGGCGTAATTTCGCCGATGGACGGCATAGGCCCGAACGACATAGAGATAAACTCGCTGGCAGAAAGAGTGGAGAAAGGGGGCATAAAGGAGGTTATCCTTGCCTTAAGTTCAACAATGGAAGGCGACACCACAAACTTTTATATCTACCGTAAACTGGCGAAATACAATGTGCGTCTGAGTGTTATTGCGCGCGGAATATCCGTTGGAGGCGAACTTGAATACACTGATGAGGTTACGCTTGGGCGCTCAATAATAAACCGTCAGCCGTTTGACGGCAGGCAATAAAGTGCCTGCACCGCCTGAAAAACACTACTTAAACATTTATAATATAAAAAGGAAAATGAAAAAGACTCAAAAGATACTATCAGCAATAATGTACGGCAGCATAATATTGTCGCTGGCCATTGTCGTGCTGTACGAAACCGAACTGCTGCTGCCCGGCGACCTGACAGGAAGCAAAAACACTGAATTTCTTACAGTGTCGCTCATGGAAGTCATAACAATATGCCTCATTCCGATTGCAATGAGAATGTTCAAATTCAAAAAAATCAGCAACGCTCTCGTGGCAGATCCGGCAAACCAGCTGCTAAAATGGGGAACGCTGCGCCTCATAATGCTTTGCCTGCCGATGATAGTGAACACACTGCTCTACTATCAGTTTATGAATGTGGCATTCGGCTATATGGCCATCATCGATCTTATCTGTCTTGTTTTCGTCAATCCCTCGATGGCAAGATGCACATCTGAAACAAACAGCGAAGAATGAAACTGGCAATAATAATAGTTAGCTATAACGTAAGGCATTATCTGCAGCAGTGTCTCGACAGCCTTTACAGGGCCATTGACGGCATTGACGCCGAGATATGCGTGGTGGACAACCACTCGAAAGACAACACCGTGAGAAGGCTCAAGAGCAAGAATCCAGGCGTGAAATTCATTGCAAGCAATCACAACCACGGTTTTGCAAAGGCAAACAACATCGGCATAAAAAAGACCGACAGCGAATATGTATTGCTGATAAATCCCGACACTATCGTAGGAGAAAACACCATAAAAGAATGTATCAGTTTTATGGATCAGCACGAAAACGCAGGCGGACTGGGCGTGCGCATGCTGAAATGTGACGGAAGCGACGCCATGGAAAGCCGGCGCGGACTGCCAACACCGATGACTGCATTCTATAAGATGTGCGGACTTTGCGCAAGATATCCGCATCACAAGAAGCTCGGCAAGTATTATATGGGATATCTGCCTTGGGACGAACCGGTAAAGATTGAAATAATAAGCGGAGCATTCATCATGATGAAACGCTCGGCTCTCTATAAGGCAGGACTGCTGGATGAAGATTTCTTTATGTACGGCGAGGACATCGACCTGTCATACCGCTTGCTGAAATGCGGATTCGACAACTGGTATCTGCCGACAAAGATACTTCACTATAAGGGTGAAAGCACACAAAAGTCGTCGTTCAAATACGTTCACGTGTTTTATGAAGCAATGCTTATATTCTTCAAAAAGCACTACGGGCATCTTAGCTTATGGCTCAACTTGCCCATAAAGGCGGCAATATACCTAAAAGCCACAACGGCCCTTATAAAGACTACATCGGAACACATACAGAGAACAATGGGATTTCTGCCCGCCAGACAATGCAAGACCCCACTCTATGTTTTCATTTCAACCAAGGAATCGATAGCAAGGTGCCGAAGCATCGCCGACAGAAACGGACTTGATGCCCAGTTTATAATTACGCAACGCCCTACAGACAACGAAGTTCATGCCAATGCCGTCAACAGCATCGGCAGCAAGACGCAGGCATACATCGTATACGACACAGGGATATGCCGCTATGAAGACATTCTGAGTGTATTTGCCGCCAACAGCAGGCCGAACATAAAGATAGGCACATACAGCCCAAAATATAATATAATAATAACAGACAACGAGATTATTGACTGATGACAGACCAATTACCCTTAATACATCTAAGAGCCATCGAGCCAGAAGACCTCGACGTGCTGTACAACATAGAGAACGACACTGAAGTCTGGAACGTAAGCACAACCAACGTTCCTTATTCGAGATATATTCTTTATGACTACATAGCCAATACTAAAAACGATATTTATGCCGACAGGCAGGTAAGAATGATGATTGAAGACGAAAACCATGATGTGGCAGGTATTGTAGACATAATAAACTTCGACCCTAAAAACATGAGGGCCGAAGTAGGCATCGTGATAAAACAGAAATACAGAAACAAAGGCTATGCCATGGCTACCCTTACAAGGATAAAGGCTTACGCCGCAAATATTCTGCATCTGCATCAGCTTTACGCATACGTCAACAAGGACAACAACAAATCTCTTAACCTGTTTGAGCGAAGCGGATTCGTACAGTCAAACGAGCTTAAAGACTGGCTTTTCGACGGCAAAGAATACCATGATGCACTGCTGATGCAACTTTTTTTATAAAAAAATCGCAATAAAATTTGGAGGTTTCAAAAATTATTCATACCTTTGCAACCGCAATTGAGACAGATACTTAATGGTGCGTTAGTTCAGCTGGTTAGAATGCCTGCCTGTCACGCAGGAGGTCACGGGTTCGAGTCCCGTACACACCGCAAGAAAATTTAAAAGAGGCGCATAAAATTATTTATGCGCCTCTTTTCATATCTATACATATCATCATTGGCGGATGATATATAACAGCAAGACATTATAAATAATTATCAAAACGGCATTATACATGAGTATCTATTAAAATGCTGCATGAAGGCCATATAATACATCAAAAATAAGATACTGTTGCTTTCAGCTTTTAAAATAAATTATAAAACGGGCATACGTTTTTATAAATTCAACATAATGTTTAAGCTGTATTAATTAAAACTGACGTCCGTATAAATATTTTTAAGTTACACTTTTATACGGAAATTCGTATTTTTGCAAACAAAATTAATCCATACAGCTATTTATATACAAACGGCAAGGGAGCCAATAGCTATAAGTAAAGGCAAACATAATATTAAAAAGAAGACGCCTGACACAAGCTTGACGGACGCCTGAGCCACAAAAACAAAAAGACAATGAAACTTATTATGAGCGACAAACCGCTGAACATCAACATTCAGAACGGCAATGACACAAAATATTTCGACCTGTCGTCACTCAAAATTGCCAACTGTATGGGATGTTTCAGATGCTGGACTAAGACTCCGGGAAAATGTGTAATCCGCGATGACGCAACGGCTGTCTACCCGTGCATCGCAAAAAGCAACAAAGTTATTTATGTAAGTAGACTGAAGTATGGCGGCTACGACAGCGTGATGAAAACCATGCTTGAACGTGCCATACCTATACAGCAGGCATTCATACGCATTCATTATGACGAAACGCATCATGTGCAACGTGCAGTAACGCCAAAGCAGGCAACAATTATTGCCTATGGAGAAATCGACGAAGAAGAACGCAACATATTCAGAAATTTGGTTGCACGCAATGCTTCCAACATGAGTTTTGAGAGTTATAACATCATCTTCACAACAGAAGCCATGCTCGACGACATGGTAAACAAAGTTTTAGAAACATGGGACGAATAATGATTATCAACGGAAGTCCAAGGGCTCCGAAGTCTAACTCGAAACGTTACGCTGAAATCTTTGCAGAAAACTGCAACAAGGAAGTTGTCTATCGTAACATAACACGCAACAGCCATATCGGGCTTTGCGATGAAATAAAACACTTTAACGACCTGTTGTTTGTGTTTCCGTTATACGCAGATGCTCTTCCCGTGGCAATGCTCAATTTTCTGAAAAGCCTGGAAACTAATCCGCCGGAACACAAGCCGACCATATCAATTCTAATAAACTGCGGTTTCCTTGAGCATGAACAAAACGAAGTGGCAGTAAGCATGATGCGTCTTTTCTGTAAGCGCAACGGATATGCTGTAGGCTCGGTGCTTATGCTCGGCAGCGGTGAGGCAATTTTAAAGACACCATTCAGATATATTGTAAACAGAAGTATAAAAAAACTGGCACGCTCTATTGAAAGCGGCAAATACAAGACAATAAAAGCAACAATGCCACTGACAAAGAAACTGTTTGTCATGGCCGCAGATATCTACTGGAAACGGTTTGGCAAAAAATTCGGCACGTCAAAAAACGAAATGCAGACAATGAAGATTGAAGGATGCTGACAGCATCTGCCTATTATCAGGATAACATTATGCCGGCATTGGGTCGGCATAATGATAAATTAAAGACATTAAATATTCAAAATCTAACCTACACGAC
>HF992542.1:10373-10626 GCA_000436695.1 Prevotella sp. CAG:1185
AACCTACACGACACAGACGTTTAGCAATATTAGCCATGAAAACGTTACGCACAAGAAAAGATATTATCATTGTCATGATTAATATCCTGCCGCGTAACAGAAAAACATAAAGCCAACACATACCTAACAACTTTTATCCGATTTAAACGCCCATAAACATTCAACAATAAACATTTGCAACCAAGTTGCATTAGCTTTTCTTTATATTTGCAAAGCACTACTGTCCAAAGAAATTTTCCCATAGAGTCAACTG
>HF992543.1 GCA_000436695.1 Prevotella sp. CAG:1185
TTCCTCGGCATCATGTGCCATGTCGGCATCGACGTCGGCACAAACACCACGGCCCCCAAGCTTCTGATAGAGCGTCTTGGCATGAGCCTTAACGATGCCGCCTTTGCCACGAGCCTCTACTTCATATTCCGTACGGCGGGCTGTCTTACCGGCTCATTCTTCCTCCGCGTGATGAACAACCGCGTGTTCTTCGCCATAAGCGTAGTAATGATGGTCTTGAGCATGCTCGGCATGTTCTTCGGCACGTCAAAGGCCGTTCTTTATGCAGCGATAGCCCTTGTAGGCTACGGCAACTCAAACATATTCTCGATAGTGTTCTCTCAGGCGCTGCTTTCAGTTCCCGAGCGTCAGAACGAGGTGTCGGGCCTGATGATAATGGGCCTTTTCGGCGGAACGGTGTTCCCCTTGCTGATGGGCTTTGCTTCCGACAGCGTAGGCCAGGCAGGTGCCGTAGGTGTGATGGCCGTAGGCGTTATCTACCTTCTTTATTATATTAACAAAGTAAAACATTAAACAATCCATAAACCCGTAAAAACAACTATGAAAGATATGATAGTAGGACTCGGTGAAGTGCTATGGGATGTGCTTCCCGACGGAAAGAAACTCGGCGG
>HF992544.1 GCA_000436695.1 Prevotella sp. CAG:1185
GCCGTGCCAGAGCGTGTCGAGTGGCAGCCCGTGATTGTCTACGAGGAGCATGTTGTTGCCCTGCGGCGTTGTCTCGAGCTTGATGTCGAGCGCCGTCATGTCGTCTCCGGCAGTAAGGTCAGAACGGACGAAGCGTGCGCGTCCCGACTCCATCTGCTCCGCATAAGAGTCTTGTCCGGCAAGCACGATAAACTTATACTTGCCCGGGTCGAGGTTCATCTTCATTGTGTATGTAGGCACGGCCAGGGGCATCGACGTGCCTACGTTGGCTTCCGACTGCATGGTTACGTATTTGCCGTTTTCGTCGAACACATATACGTCAACCGCCCCAACGTGGTCGTTGAACATGTCGGCGCGCTCAAGATTGTAGTCATACTTGAAGTTGAGATACAGTCCCATAGGGCAGTCGTCTCTGTCTTCAGTCATCATGTCGCACGATGTGAACACCGATGTTGACAGGGCTGCAATGCACAGCAAAGTCAGGTGTTTTATTGAAAGATACTTCATACGCATATATATATATTTTTTTTTATTTCTTTTATAATTGATGTTGTTTTGTCTCTGCACGTCTGTGTTGTTTCGTTCTCGTGCGCCCTACAGCCGTCTTATTCAGCGGCCGGAGCCTTGTTGTATATGTTGTGGGCTTCGCCTATATATTACAAATAGGTGTTAGCCTCGTGTAGTGTCATCATAATTTGCGGCATCGTTGTCCGCGGTTGTTCTTCTCTCTCTGTGCCGGAACAGCAGCACCCCGCCTCTTTGTTTCTTTTGCCCAGGCGAGCGGGCTTAAAATTGTCAGGCATAACGCCTGCGTGTCTGTCTAGTTTTTGAAGAATAGTGCGCGACCGGCCCAAACCGGCCGCACACTGATTGAAAGCCAAATCAATATAAATATGATATCATAAACTATTTTTACAACTCTACTTCCTGAGTACGCTTAGCCCAAGAGAGGACATTGATATCAACAGAGATGTAAGATTCTTTCTTGTCAACTGGCACTCCAGTAACTTCTACCACGTTAGGATCACCAAGGCTCTTAATGTTTTTAACTGTGATATCGTACCAGTTATTACGAAGGACACCATAACGACCAAGATAGTTTGCTGGATTATCGCCATAAATAGTACTACCAGGCTGATCGTCTACAGTCCATGGTGTCAAATCATCACCAAAGTGTTTAATATAAACAGGATAATAAGACACGCCATCTGCATAGTAGTTCAAAGTGATATCGCCGTTAACCAAATCTGCAGCATTTGTGGGATAGTTTGTATGGCCATTCTTCAGTTTAGCCATTCCTTTTTCATTAAGAACGATAGATGCAACAGTACACAGTCCAGCACTTTCTCCTCCTTCTTCTTCAGTAGACAACGTTACGGTAAAATCTTCATCAGAAGAAAGTGTCTGGCCTGCATCAACATTTTCATATGCCCATTTGCTGAAATCGGGATCAGCTAACAAACGTGCTGCAACCTCTTTCTTTACATTAACGTCTGTAAACATTTCACCTCTGTTATTATCAATAGTATAGAAGCTATTACCACCATTAAACTGAGTCTTTACTATGACACGTGTAAGATTTCTCTCCAACATATCATCTAAGTCTGTGGTATTCTCGAAACAATATGCAGAAGTTTTGCCATCAGCTTTATTCAAATTATCATTAATAACAGCATGTGCACCGCCAATAGTACTAAGGCCTGTATTATCAGATTGTACGTCAGTATAGTTATAATCATCACCCCAGTAAACACGATACAGATCATCTGCAATTTTTGAACTTCCTATAAAGCGATACGGATTTTCATCTTTCGAAAGAGCGGAACGATAAGTACTCCATGTATTGAAATCTGTCACGTCACGAACCAGTTTGTTGGTCTTGTTTGTATTGTCAAGAGCCCATCCTAAAATTTTGTATTCGAATGTTGAGCCATCTGTAACCGTGCCGTCTGCAGCTGTCATAGTAACTTTAGCCTCAGCTCTCTCAACATAGATTGTAGCAGCAGGATTTACATCTGCCTCAGCCTTTGTACGGTAAATATCCGTAGCATCAATAGGTACTAATGGGCCTACAACTTCTGCGTCTGTAGGCACAGAACTACCTCCGGCAGTATTAGACATAACGGCATTAGACATCAGTAGGCCGTTTTCATGCCAACTATAATTAGTTCCTATAGCATTACTTACAGCTTGATTAAGATCTGCAAGGCTTTTGTCTTTCATAGGAGATCCGCCAACCTGCAAATCATTATCACCACTTACAGTGAACACACCGTTATTGTTAAGGACGACAAGAGCCTCAATTTTCGGTTGTTGTTCTTCAGTACTACTAATCTTATTTATCATCTGAGTAATCTTGGCTGTTGTAGTAATATTGTCAGAATTGCCATCCATAGAGAAATTAAGTTTCATGTCATAGGCACTATTCACTTTATTGTCAACGAACAGAATAAGCGTAGCATTCTTAACATCATACTCAGACGGTGTACCATCGTCAAACTTATCGTTAGCAGCACGTGTACTAGGCTGCGTAGGAAGTTGGATGGCAAGGTTGATGTAACCTTTACCCTGACTATTCCACTGCGGTTGACCGCCATTATCAATGACGTCTTCACTTGAACAAGCTCCCAGCATCAGCGCTGCCAATGCGAAGGAAAATAATTTTACTTTCTTCATAAATTTAAAAATTGGGTTGGTTAAAAAATAAATTAAATGAATGTCCGCAAGTTGCCAATCAATAAATT